>DATDIH010000161.1:0-3959 GCA_036521155.1 Streptosporangiaceae bacterium | reverse complement strand
ACTCCAGTGACTCCTGAGGCCCGCCCGCCGATCCCACCAGCACAGCAGCGCCCATTCACCACGGCAGCCCCGGACACCCCAGGGGCACACGACCGATGGCGCTTACTGCCCTCCAGGACCGGTGAAGCGCCATCGATCATGGACTCGACTCGTCGCACGGCGCCTCGTCGCTCCATGGCCCGGCACCGCCGCGCTGGCCAGCGGTAACCACCTGGGCACCGAAGCCGCCCCAAACCCCCTTGCCCGCCGTCTATATACTCAGTATTATTCTGAGCATGCTAGAGAATGAACACCGCTGATGAGCGTCCGGCACGCGCTGCTGGCGCTGCTCAGTGAGGGGCCGAAGTACGGGCTTCAGCTCCGGGAAGAGTTCGAGGCCCGGACCGGCGAGGTCTGGCCGCTCAACGTCGGGCAGGTCTACACGACCCTGCAGCGGCTCGAGCGGGACGGGCTGGTCGAGTCCGACGGTGAGCCGGACGAGGGCCCGCAGAAGGGCTTCCGGATCACCGCGGCGGGTGGCGTGGAACTGGCCGGGTGGCTGCGTACGCCGCCCGACCTGGCCTCCCCGCCGCGGGACGAGCTGGTCATGAAGGTGCTGGTCGCCACCACGGTGCCCGGCGTCGACGTGCACGAGGTCATCCAGGCCCACCGCCGCTACCTGGTGCAGCTGATGCAGCAGTGGACGCGGATCAAAGAGGAGGAGGCCGGGTCCGATCTGAACCTGGCCCTGGTGGTCGACGCCGAACTGTTCCGGCTCGACGCGGTCGTCCGCTGGCTGGACTCCGCCGACGGCCGGATCAAGCGCGCCGCCATCGATACTCCCACCCGGCCGTCGGCGGAGCCGGTCGCTCCGCTGCCTCGGCTGCGCCGCCGGGCGGGGACCCGGCGATGAAACAGCACTACCCGGGGGGTTCACCAAAGGAGACGGGGATGTCCGTACTGGAGCTACGGGGCGTATCGAAGACCTACGGAACCGGCGCGGCCGCGGTTCATGCGCTGGCCGGGGTCGACCTGACGGTAGACGCCGGCCAGATGGTGGCGGTGATGGGCCCGAGCGGGTCCGGCAAGTCCACGCTGCTCACGATCGCCGGCAGCCTGGAAGAACCCGACCAGGGCGAGGTCCTGGTGGCCGGGGCTCTGCTGGGCGAGCTGTCGGCCCGGGCCCGGGCCCGGCTGCGGCGGCGCACGGTGGGATACGTGTTCCAGGACTTCAACCTGCTGCCCGGCCTGACCGCGGCCGAGAACGTGGCGCTGCCGCTGGAACTGGACGGGGTCTCGGCCCGGACCGCTCGCGGCGCGAGCCTGCGGGCCCTGGACGACGTCGGGCTCGGTGAGGCGGCGGGCCGGTTCCCGGACCAGCTGTCCGGTGGCGAACGGCAGCGAGTGTCGATCGCCCGCGCGCTGACCGGGGAGCGGCGGCTGCTGCTGGCCGACGAGCCGTCCGGCGCGCTGGATTCGGCCAACGCCGAGGCCGTCATGCGGCTGATCCACAGTGCCTGCAAGCGGGGCGTGGCCGCGGTGGTCGTCACCCACGACGCCCAGCTGGCCTCCTGGGCCGACCGGGTGGTGTTCCTGCGGGACGGGAAGATCATCGACCAGACCATGCCCGCACCCGGACCGGAGTCCCTGCTCAGCCAGGGGCAGACGCCATGAGCACCGCGCTACAGGAGCGCCCCGCGGGCTCGGAGCCCACGGGCGCGGGAACCAGGGACGGGGGCGTCCCCGCGCGCCGGGCGGTGATCCGCTGGGCCTGGCGGCTGTTCTGCCGCGAGTGGCGCCAGCAACTGCTGGTGCTGGCCCTGATCACGGTGGCCGTGGCCGCGACCTTTGTTGGCGCGGCGGTGGCCACCAACTCCCAGGGGCGGCCCAGCGGCGAGTTCGGCACCGCCCAGGACCTGGCCACCTTCGGCGGCAACGACCCGCACCTGGCCACCGAGATCGCCTCGCTGCAGCACCGCTTCGGGCGCACCGACGTGATCGAGAACCAGGTCATGCAGGTGCCCGGCAGCACCAGCACCTATGACCTGCGGGCTCAGGACAGCCGGGGCCCGTTCGGCGGGCCGATGCTCTCGCTGCTGCACGGGCACTATCCAGCCGGGCCGGGTCAGGTCGCGGTGACGCCGGGGCTGGCCAGCGAGTTCGGCCTCCGGGTCGGCAGCGTCTGGCGTCAGGGCGGTGTGCCCAGGACGGTGACCGGCATCGTGCAGAATCCGCAGAGCCTGCTGGATGAGTTCGCCTTGGTGGTTCCGGGCCAGGTGCGGGCGCCGACCTCGGTCAGCGTGCTGTTCGACGCGCCCTCGGTCCCGCCCGGCAAGATCGGCCCCAACGTGGTGACGCCGCAGACCACGGCGGCCAACGCGATCAACCCGGACACCATCGTGCTCGCCCTGGCCACTCTGGGCATGCTGCTGATCGCGCTGGTGTCGGTGGGCGGCTTCACCGTGCTGGCCCAGCGGCGGCTGCGGGCCCTGGGCATGCTCGGCGCGATCGGCGCCACCGACCGCAACGTCCGGCTCGTGGTCCGGGCCAACGGCCTGGTCGTCGGGGTGGCCGGGACGCTGCTCGGGGCCGTCCTGGGCCTGGTCGTCTGGCTGGCCTACCGGCCGCGCGTCGTGAGCAGCTCGCACCACGTGATCGCCCCGTTCGCGCTGCCGTGGGCGGTGATCGGCCCGGCCATGGGCCTGGCCGTGCTGGCCACCTACCTGGCTGCCTCGCGGCCGGCCCGGGCGGTCACCAAGATCCCGGTGGTGGCCGCGCTGGCCGGGCGGCCGGCCCCGCCCCGGCGGGTCCGCCGGTCGGCCCTGCCCGGTCTGGTCGCGCTGGCGGTGGCGTTCGGCCTGCTGACCTACGCGGGCAGCCGGCCCAGCGGCAGCGGCCAGGGGACGGCCATGCTGGCCGTGGTCGGCGGCTTCATCGCGCTGGTCGCGGCGGTGGTCCTGCTGGCGCCGATGTGCCTGGCCCTGCTGGGCCGTCTCGCCCGGCACACCCCGGTCGCGGCCCGGCTCGCCCTGCGGGACCTGGCCCGCTACCGGGCCCGGTCGGGCTCGGCGCTGGCCGCCATCAGCCTGGGCGTGCTGATCGCGGTGATGATCTCGATCGTGTCGGCGGCCCGCTACGCCAACGTGCTCGACTACGCCGGCCCCAACCTGACCTCCAGCCAGCTGATCGTGTACACGCCCAACGGGGCGTACGGGCAGGGGCCGGGCGGCCCCGGCCAGTCGGCTTCCGGGCCGGTCACCGGCCAGCAGGTCCGGGCCATGCGCGCGGCCGCGGGCCAGCTGGCGACCGCGCTGGGCTCGCACCAGGTGACCGAGCTGGACACCACCACCGCCTCTCTGCAGCACGCGGCGCAGGGCCGGAACTGGTCCGGTCCGGTGTACGTGGCCACCCCGGCACTGCTGCGGTCGTTCGGGATCAGGGCCGGCACGGTCCGGCCCGGCGCGGACATCCTCACCATGCGGCCCGGCCTGTCCGGGTTGTCGAAGATGCAGCTGGTCTACGGCAGCTACTTCAGCAAGGCGGGACCGGACTCGTTCCCCTGCCCACCCGGTGACTGCCTGGCCGGCCCGGTCATGCAGCAGGTCAATGCGCTGCCGTCCGGCACGTCGGCCCCGAACACAGTGATCACCGAGCACGCCGTGCGCCAGCTCGGCCTGAGCCCGGTGGTCTCCGGCTGGCTGATCCAGACACCCCACCCGCTCACGGCCGCCCAGATCAAGAGCACCCAGCTGGCCGCGGCCTCGGCCAACATGACGGTCGAGACCAGGTCGAGCATCCCGTCGCTGAACGAGATCATCGACTGGGCCACCGTGTTCGGCGTCCTGCTGGCCCTGGGCGTGCTCGCCCTGAGCGTGGGCCTGATCCGCAGCGAGACCGCGTCCGACCTGCGCACGCTGACCGCCACCGGGGCCAGCGGCCGGACCCGGCGGGCGCTGACCGCGGTCACGGCGGGCGCGCTG
>DATDIH010000160.1:0-14567 GCA_036521155.1 Streptosporangiaceae bacterium | reverse complement strand
CCGCCGCCGTGAGGCCGAGCCGGCGCCGCCGGCGCGGCCGGTTCGGGCTCAGGCCGGTCAGCACCCGGGCCCGGGCCCGGGCCTGGACCGGCGCGAGGTCCGGTGAGTCCGGGCGCAGCTCCCGGAGCAACATCAGCTCATCCATGGTCGTCCTCCTCGGTCAGCTGGGTGGGATCGGCGCCCCCGAGCGCCGCGCGCGTCTTGACCCGGATCCGGTGCAGGCGGGACCGGACCGCACTCTCGCTCAGCCCCAGCGCCTGCGCGGCTTCGGCGTAGGTCAGGCCGGCCCAGGCCACCAGCAGGAGCAGCTCGCGATCCTGGCCGGGCAGCGCGTCCAGTACCGCGGTCAGGCGCGGCCGGAGTTGCTGCGCGGTGACCCGGTCGGCGCTGCGGTCGCCCTCATCGTCGTCCCGCCCATCGGCCGGGACCGCCTGGAGCATCCGCCGGTACCGGGCTTCGGACCGCCGGTGCTTGCCGATCAGGCGGATCGCGATGCCGTAGAGCCAGGGCCGGGCGTCGGCCCGGCCGGTGTAGTAGCGGTCCCGGCGGCGGAACGCGGCCAGGAACGTCTCGGCGGTCACGTCCTCGGCCAGGTCCGGGCCGAGCCGGGCGTGGACGTAGCGCAGGATCTCGGCCGCGTGCCGGTCGAAGATCGCGGCGAAGCAGTCCGGCTCGCGCCGCGACCGCTCGATGAGCTCCGCGTCGCTGAGCTCGGCGTCGCTGGGTTCGGCGTCGCTGGGCCCGGCCCCGCCGGACTGGGCCCCGCCGGACTGGGCCCGGTCGGCCCCTGCGCGGCCGGGCTCCGTACCGTGTCTCGCGCCGCTTCCGGTGGGCGGCATGGTCCACTCGGTCACCACGGCCGATGTCTGTTCATCGCCACTCCCGTCGTGTGCTTCCACCCTTACTCACCCGCAGCCATCACAGGAGTTTCGCCTCCGGACGGTTACAGTCGGGACATGCCGGAAATCCACGCGGGCCGGCGGGCCCGGGCCCAGGCTCAGCTGGCCGAGCTCGAAGCGGACGCCGTAATGATCACCGCTCCGCCCAACGTCCGCTACCTGACCGGGCTGGCCAGCTCGAACGCGGCCCTGCTGCTGCCCGCGGACGGCGGGGGAGTGCTGGCCACCGACTCCCGCTACCAGCTGGCCGCCGAGCGGGACGCCGCGGACCTGGAGCTGGTGCTGGGGCGGTTCATCGAGCCGCTGCTGGCCACCGAGGCCGCGCGGCGCGGGTGGCACCGCCTGGCGGTGGAGACCCACCACCTGACCGTGGAGCAGTATCAGCAGGTCGGCGCGGCGGCTGACGACGCCAGCTTGCTGACCTTCGGTAAAAAAATCGAGGAATTGCGGACGGTCAAGGATCCGTCCGAGCTGGAGCTGATCGCGACCGCCTGCCGGATCACCGATCAGGCCCTGGCCGACGTGCTGGCGATGATCCGGCCGGGCCTGAGCGAGCACGGGCTGGCCGTCGCGCTGGATCACCGCCTGGCCGAGCTGGGCGCGGAGCGGCCGGCGTTCGACACCATCGTGGCCAGCGGGCCCAACGGGGCCCTGCCCCACCACGTGCCGTCCGGGCGGCCGCTGCGCCGCGGCGACCTCATCACCATGGACTTCGGCGCGCAGTTCGCGGGCTACCACGCGGACATGACCCGGACCGTGGCCCTGGGGGACCCCGCGGACTGGCAGCGGGACCTCTACCAGCTGGTGGCCACGGCCCAGCGGGCCGGCTGCCTGGCGGCCCGGCCCGGGGCCGGACTGCGTGAAGTGGACGCGGCCGCCCGGGACGTGATCGCCGAGGCCGGCCACGGCGAGCACTTCGGCCACGGGCTCGGGCACGGTGTCGGGCTGGAAGTCCACGAAGCACCGATGATCGGATACGGAAGTACGGGTAAACTAGAGGATTGTGTTTCGGTAACCGTCGAGCCCGGTGTCTATCTGCCCGGCCGAGGCGGTGTCCGGATCGAGGACGTGCTGATCGTAGGGGCCGGAGCGGCCGACGGTACAGCGGAGATCCTCACCAGGACCACCAAGGAACTTCTCGCCCTGTGACGGGCGGGTACGACGGGCATAGGCGGAGACGGCAGACGTGGCGACGAGCAACGACCTCAAGAACGGCATGACCCTGAACATCGACGGCAACCTGTGGACGGTCGTCGAGTTCCAGCATGTGAAGCCGGGCAAGGGCGGGGCCTTCGTCCGGTCCAAGCTCAAGAACGTAATGACCGGCAAGGTCGTCGACCGGACGTTCAACGCGGGCGTCAAGGTCGACGTGGCCAACGTCGACAAGCGGGACATGCAGTACCTGTACCGCGAGGGCGATGACTACGTGTTCATGGACATGACCGACTACGACCAGCCGCACGTGCCCGCCGCCACTGTGGGCGACGCCGCGAACTACCTGCTCGAGGAGCAGATGGTCACGGTGGCCTTCAACGATGGCGTGCCGCTGTACGTGGACCTGCCCGCGGCCGTGGAGCTGAACGTCAGCTCGACCGACCCGGGCCTGCAGGGCGACCGTTCCACCGGCGGCACCAAGCCCGCCAAGCTGGAGACCGGCGCCGAGATCGCCGTCCCGCTGTTCATCTCCACCGGCGAGAAGATCAAGGTCGACACCCGGACCGGCACGTACCTCGGCCGAGCCTGAGCTGCGCGACGACTGTGCCCGCTCGGAGTAAGGCGCGTAAGCGCGCCCTGGATGTGCTGTTCGAGGCTGAACTGCGTGGTGAGCCGGTGCTGGAGCTGCTGGCCGAGCGCTCGGCGGCCAAGCCCGAAGACAGCCCCCCGGTGCCGGAGTACGCCGCGGAACTGGTCCGCGGCGTCGAAGCCCACCGGGAACGGATCGATGAGCTGCTGGCCGCCTACTCCGAAGGCTGGACGCTGGACCGGATGCCTGCGGTCGACCGGAACATCCTGCGCATCGGCGTCTACGAGCTGCTGTGGTCCGAAGACGTCCCGGGCGGCGTGGCCATCAGCGAGGCGGTCCAGCTGGCCACGGACCTGTCCACCGACGGCTCTCCGGCCTTCGTCAACGGCCTGCTGGCCCGCCTGCTGGAGCTCAAGCCGACGCTGACCCTCTGAGCGGCGACGCTCAGACGGCGGCGAACCGGATCCGCAGGCCGGTCTTGCGGATCACCTGGCGGAACCAGAGCGCGCACAGCCCGGCCCCGACCACCACGCCGCCCACGGTGACCGCGGTGTAGAGGACCAGGAACAGGGTCAGCGGCTCGGTCATCATCATGACCGACAGGCCCACCGTGGTCAGGAAGAACAGTCCCGCCCACAGCCAGGTGGCGCCCTGGAAGAAGCGGTGCAGGGCCGGGTAGTGGGTGGACGGCTGTCGGAGCGCCACGACCTCGGCGGCCAGCCGCGCGATGAGTGGCTGGCGGGTCGGGGCCGTCCGCGCGAACAGGACGCACATCACCAGGTTGGCCAGCGGGAACTGGAGCAGGAAGAAGAACACGTTCCCGGTGCTGACCACCACCCCGGCCTGCACCGTCATGACCAGGGCCGAGATCGTGACCAGGCCCGGCACGGTCCCGGTGGCCACCTTGCGGACCACCGCGACCAGCCACATGATGGCGGCCGCCGCGATCATCGCCGCGTTCCGCCCGGCGAGCTCCTGGCCGATGACGTAGCCGACGCCGGGCAGCCCCACCGACTCGGTGAGGTTCCAGACCACCGTCCGCAGCAGACGGCAAGGGCGCGGCAACTCAAGGTGCTCAGCCATGGCGAAGAGGATAGTTGCTCCGGCTGGGGGGAACCCGCATATCCCGTCAGAGTGTCTGAAGTCCATAAGGATTGATACGGCGACCTGCGTCATCTGGTTCGTTCAGCGCCGAAAATGTCCCCGGACGGCACTACATTGAAGCCACGGGGGCGATCAGGAGGTGCCGTGGAGGTTCAGCTCGGCCGGCGGGACGGCACGCGCGGGTCCGTGGTCTGGGACGTGCTGCGCGACGTGCTCGCGGCCCGCGCGGCCCAGACCGGCCGGGATCAGCTCGACGTGGTGGACGCGGGCGGGGGCACCGGCGGGTTCGCGGTGCCACTGGCCACCCTCGGGCACCGCGTGACCGTGGTCGATCCGAGCCCGGACGCGCTGGCCGCCGCCCAGCGGCGGGCGGCCGAGATGGACGTGCGCATCAGCGCCATCCAGGGCGAGGCCGCCGGCCTGGACAGCGTGGTCGGCGAGCAGACCGCCGACCTGGTCATCTGCCACAGCGTGCTGGAGTACGTGGACTCGCCACCGGACGCCCTGGCCGCCATCACCCGGGTGCTGCGGCCGGGTGGCACGGTCAGCGTGCTGGCTTCGGGGCTGGTCGCTTCGGTGCTGCACCGGGCTCTGGCCGGCCGGTTCGACGAGGCCCGGGCCCTGCTGGAAGGGACCGGGACGGCCCCGGACGGGGCCGCGCCGCGCCGGTTCACGCTGCCCGGCCTGGTCACGCTGATCGAGTCGGCCGGGCTGAGCGCAGGTGCGGCCCACGGCGCGGAGATCTTCGGCGGGCTGGTGCCGAGCGCGCTGGCCGAGGCCGACCCCGGTGCGGCCGAGTCGCTGCGGGCCCTGGAGGCGGCGGCCGCGACCTACCCCGCGCTGCGGGACATCGCGGCCAAGCTGCACGTGCTGGGGCGGCGCTGAGGACGGGCACGGTGAAGCTGCCCGCTGACCCCGAGCCCGCCGGCCCCGGCACGGTGCCCGACGACACTGGCTGTCACATCCTGCACGTGGACATGGACGCCTTCTACGCCAGCGTGGAGATCCGGGACCGGCCCGAGCTGATGGGCAAGCCGGTCATCGTGGGCTCGCCCAACGGGCGCGGCGTGGTCCTTTCGGCCTCCTACGAGGCGCGCACGTTCGGGGTCCGGTCGGCCATGCCCGGGGCGGTGGCCCGGCGCCGGTGCCCGCAGGCCATCTTCGTGCCGCCCCGCCGGGGGATCTACAGCGAGGTGTCCAGACAGGTCATGGCGGTCTTCCGGTCGGTCACCCCGGTGGTCGAGCCGCTGGCCCTGGACGAGGCGTTCCTGGACGTGTCCGGAGCCCGGCGGCGGCTGGGGCCGCCGGCTTGGATCGGCGCGGCCATCCGGCGGCAGATCGAGGCCGAACAGGGGCTGACCTGCTCGGTCGGGGTGGCGTCGTCCAAGTTCATCGCCAAGATCGCGTCGGTACGGGCCAAGCCGGACGGGCTGCTGGTGGTCCCGGCCGACGGCGTGCTGGACTTCCTGCACCCCCTGCCGGTGTCGGCGCTGTGGGGGGTGGGCCAGCGGACCGGCGAGACCCTGGCCCGGCTCGGGCTGCGCACGGTGGGCGACATCGCGCAAGCGCCCCTGGACACGCTGCAGCAGCACCTGGGCGGCTTGGCCGGCGCGCACCTGTCCGCCCTGGCCTGGGGCCGCGACCGCCGGTCGGTGACCCCGCACGCGCCGGACAAGAGCATCGGCGCCGAGGAGACGTTCGCCACCGACGTAACCGACCCGGACGTCATCCGCCGGGAACTGCTGCGGTTGTCCGAGCGGACGGCCCGGGCGCTGCGCGAGGGCGGCTGGGCGGGCCGGACGGTCACCGTCAAGCTGCGGCTGGGCAACTTCCGTACCATCACCCGGTCCCGGACGCTGCCTGACCCCATCGACCTGGCCCGGACCATCTATGAGATCGCGTGTGCCCTGTACGAGGGTTCCGGCCTGGACGGGGCGGCCCGGCTGCGGCTGGTCGGGGTGCGGATGACCGGGCTGACCGCGGCCTCGGACGCCACCACCCAGCTCGCGTTCGACGACAAGCCCACCGGCTGGCGGGAAGCCGAGCGGGTCATGGACCAGATCACGCAGCGATTCGGGGCCGGCGCGGTCCGGCCCGCGGTGCTGGTGGACGGGGAATATGGCGAGGTCGGGCATCGCCCCAGCCAGTACCGGGAGGCGGAAGACTAGGTGCGCCGGCCGAACAAGGATGTGACCACGGCGGGACACCCTTCCACGCGGTGCTCTCGGGCTCGTATTCTGGAGGTGGATCCCGGGAGACTGGTGACAGTCACCGTACCCGTGGTCCTGCGGGCAAGGTTTCGTGGGAGGCGTCGTGCCGCTCTCTGAGCATGAACAGCGTCAGCTTGAGCAGATCGAGCAGGCGCTTTACAGCGAGGATCCAAAGTTTGTCCACACGGTTCGCTCCAGCGATCCGCGTGTGCACTACAAGCGCCGGGCCGTTCAGGCCGTAGCCGGATTCGTGCTGGGTGTCGGGCTATTGCTCGGCGGGGTCATTTCCCAGTACCTGTGGGTGGGCGTCGCCGGATTCGTCGTCATGCTCGTGTGCAGCATGTGGGCCTTGACCAGCTACCGGCACATCAACGCGATGTCGGCCGCGGCGGGCCTCAGGCAGCCCCGGGCGTCGGCCCGGTCTCGCCGCCGTCAGCAGCGCCAGCAGCGCAAGGCCGGGATCCGGGTGGCCCAGCCCAGCCGGATGGAGCGGCTGGAGGAGCGCTGGCGCCGCCGCCAGGAGAACGGCGGCTGAGCCAGGGTTTCAGTCGAGGTCGCGGTCGGACACCTGGTCCGGCCCTGACCGCGCCCCGGCCCGGTGCCGTCGTACGTTCGACTGGGCCTGGGTGGCGGCTCCCGACAGCCTGCCGGTCAGGTTCCGCAGCGGCACGTAGACCGATGCCGGGATGAGCCGGGCCCGCCAGCGGGCGCGGCGGGTGGCGCTGGTGGCCAGGCCGTGCCGGATCAGCTCCAGGTCGGCCCGGGTTGGCGTCGTGCCGGGGGTGTCGGCGTAACTGGCCCGTTCTTCGGCCAGCGCGACCCGGCCCAGCGCCTCGGCCGCAGGCGTGGCCAGTGCTGCGTCATCGCTGACCCGCCGGGCCACGGCCCGGGGTGACTCGCTCGGCCGCCGGGCCACGTGGTAGTCGGCCAGCTCGTCGAGGGTCTCCCGCCAGACCGCGTGCGCGCGCTCCAGGTCGTCGGCGTAAGCCAGCCGCCGCTGGCGGACCAGGAACCGGCTGGCCGACGGGGCGATGATGGCCACCGCGAGCAGGGCGGCCAGCGCCAGCCCGATCGGCTCGAGCGGGAGCGGGAAGCCGCCGTGCTTGGCCCCTGAGCTGGTGCCGCCCCCGCCGGTGCCGTCCTGGCTCAGGTGCTCGTTCTTGGCGTTGTTGCCGTTGTTCTTGCCGTTGTTGTTGCCGGCGCCGCTCTGCCCGCCCGAACTGTTCGAACTGCTGCTGCCACCCCCGGAGTTGTCCGAGATCTGCGGGATCGTGTAGGAGGGGGGCACGGCGGTGCCCTGGCCGCCGCTGCCGGACGGGGTGGGCTCGAACCGCATCCAGCCCAGGCCCTGGAAGTACAGCTCGGGCCAGGCGTGCGCATCGCTGGTCTTGACCTGATAGGTGTTGAGCTCCCCGGTCGCGGTGCCGGGCGTGAAGCCCACCGCGACCCGGGACGGGATGCCCAGCAGCCGGGCCCGCACGGCCCTGGCGAACGCGAACTGCTGGCAGTATCCCTTCTTGGTCACGGTCAGGAAGTGGGTCAGGCCGGTCGCGTCGACGGGTTCCCTGACATTCAGGCTGTAGGTGAATTTGCCGGTATCGGTGAACCAGTTCTGCAAGGCCAGGGCCTTGGCGTACGGGCTGGTGGCGGCCTTGGTGACCTTGTCGGCCAGCGCGGTCAGCGACCGGAACGCGGCCGGCACGGTCAGGTACTGGCTGGCGATGGCGGCGGGCGGATTCCCGGCCTGGGCCAGCTGCAGGGCCGTGGGCTCCACGTCCTGGCTGGTCACCGAGTAGGACAGCCCGGACAGCGAGTTGTTGAACCCGAACACCATGCCGGTGTCGTCGTTGACCACCCATTTCCCGGCCACCTTGACTTTGGTGGCTGGGTAGGGGAGGGGCAGGAAGCTGAGCGAGGCGTCCTGGGAGGCGGCGTCGCTGAACGTGATGTGCGTGGTCTGGGTGCTGATGATGGACTTGCTGGCCTGGGTCTGCCCCTGGGCCTTGGGCAGGGTCCCGGACGCCGAGCCGTCCGCGCTCACGTGCGGGCTGAGCTGCCACTGGGTGGTGGTCAGCTTGGACAGCACGTACATCTGCAGGTACTGCGGCGCGGGGTCGGTGGTGGTGTAGGTGAGCACCGACTCCGGCGCGCCTTCGTGCAGGTCCTGGGTCATCTGGGCCAGCGGGTCGGGGCCGATCCCGCCGCTGCCGCCGCCCAGCCCGTTGCCACCGTGCCCGAACACGTTGACGTGGGCCGGGAACATCCGGTTGACCTGCAGCCCGGGGATGAACAGGGGCACGCACAGCGCCACCACGATCGACACCATGCCGATGCGCCGCCCGGCCGAGGCCAGCGTGCTCACGTCCGAGGTCTTCACGCTGCCCGGCCCCGGTATCCGCCCGGTGTCCGGGCGGCCGTAGCGGTCGGCCCGCCACAGGCCCACGGTGCGGCCCCAGCGCCCGATCCGGTCCCGGCCGTCCGCGGCCAGGATCACCAGGTAGCCGACGGTACCCAGGAAGAACACCAGCGCGGTGCCCCAGCCACTGCGGCCGGCCGGGGTGGTGGACGGCGCGATGAACAACGCCAGCAGCGGCAGCCCGGCAACGGCCGAGCTGCGCACGCGCGCGGCCAGCACGTCGGCGGCGATCGCGGCCAGCCCGATGCCCGCGGTGGACAGCAGCAGCAGGCCGGTGGTGATCGGGACCGGGGGGGAGAACCGGTCGGCGTCGGTCATGCCGGTGGCGGCCACGTGCCAGACGTGGGTCAGTGAAGCGGCGTTGGGGATGATCGCGAACCAGGATTGGCCCGGGGCAAACAGCAGGTTCAGGTAGAGCAGCAGCCCGGCCAGGCCAGCCGCCACGCAGACCGGCACCGGCAGCCGCCGGATCCGGGTGGCCAGGCCCACCGCGGCCACCACGATGACCGCGCCGAACCCGGCCCAGAACCACTCCATGCCGACGAACAGCGCGTACAGCGCGGTCGAGGCCAGGACCGTGCCGGCCGCGGCCGCGACTGTGAGCCGGTAGTTCATGCGGTCTCCTCCGTGGCGGCGCTGGCCGGCGGGTCCAGCCGGGCCGACACCGGGGTCGGAGCCTCGGTGCCGGTGAAACGGCGCCGGAACCCGCCCGTGGCCGGGCTGTGCAGTTCCCGCCAGGCGTCAGCCAGGGACGTGCGGGAGGTGACGATCAGGACCCGCCAGCCGGCCGCGGTCAGGATGTCGGCCGCGGTGGGCCCGCTCTCGCGGCTGCCCGCCGGCTCGTTCGGGGCCCGGCCGGGGGTGGTGACGCCGTACGGCCCGGTGGGCTCGTCGTCCCAGTTGCCGGTGTCCAGCAGCAGGGCCATGGCCGGGGCGGTACCGCGGTGGCTCGCCGCCAGCTGGCGGGCCTGCTCGGCCGACAGCGCGCCGGTGATGGCGATGACCTGGCCCTGGCCGCTGTTCCGTATCGCGGCCAGCCCGCTGCTCAGGTCGGTGTTGCGCGAGGTCTGGACCACGGCCAGCCGTTCCAGCAGGGATTCCGCGGCCGGCCCGGCCGGGGCAGCGTCGCCGGTGTCGGTGATCAGCCGGGTCTCGATGCCCTGCCCGACCAGGTGCACGCCGATGGAGGCCACCGCGCTCACCGCGAACTCGAACGACGACCAGGGCCCGCTGCGGCCCACGTGCGCCCGCCGCCGGGTGTCGAGCAGCAGCAGCGCCCGGTTGTGCCAGCGCTGTTCCTCCCGCCGGACCATCAGCTGGCCGTATCGCGCGGTCGAGCGCCAGTGCACCCGCCGCAGCTCATCGCCGTCGCGGTAGGCGCGGGGGGCGATGTCGTCCTCACCGGCGGCCGCGACCGTGCGCAGGCCGCTCTCCCCGTCGCCGAGCCGGTTGCCCGCGATCGAGACCCGGGGCAGCCGGACGATGGGCGGGGTCACCACCAGCGTGCTCTTGCTGGCGAAGGACCGGCCGACGGCCGACAGCCCGAAGCTGTCCGCCACCCGGACCTGGAGCGGGCCGATCGTGTACTTGCCGCGCTGGTCCATCTGGATCTTGTGGCTCAGGTCGCGGCTGCCGCCCGGCTCGATGGACTCCAGCACGAACCGCTGCCGGCTGGACAGCGAGTTGGGGGTCAGGTCCTCGGCCAGCAGCAGCCCGGTGCGCAACCGGGACACGTTGGAAATCCGCACCCGGGCCTCGGTGGTCTCCCCGGCCGGGATCCGGCGCGGCACCAGCTGCCGGGTGCAGGACAGCCGGTACCGGGCCCGGCTGGTGGTCAGGGCCGACAGCACCGGCAGCAGCATCAGCAGCACGCCGATGCGCAGCAGGTCCGCCTCGCTGAAGATCAGTCCCGCCAGGGCGGCCAGGGCCCCGACTGTCAGGAACGTCTTGCCCCGGGTGGTCAGGGCGTTCAGCAGTCCCCGCATCGGGTCAGCGCCGGGCGGGCAGCGGCAGGCGGGACACGATGCCGGCCAGCACCTGTTCCGGGAACTGCCCCGCGACCAGCGCCTCCGGGGTGGGCAGCAGCCGGTGGGCCAGCACCGGCACGGCCAGGGCCTGCACGTCGTCGGGGATCACGTAGTCCCGGCCGTCCAGGGCGGCCCAGGACCGGCTGACCCGGAGCAGGTGCAAGGTGGCCCGGGGCGACGCGCCCAGGCGCAGGTCCTCGTGTGAGCGGGTCGCGTTGACCAGACTGATCACGTACTGCTTGAGCAGGTTGGACACGGTCACCCCGCGCACCGCGGCGGCCAGCTCCCGGATATCGGTGGCGTGGGCCACCGGCTTCACGTCGTCCAGCGGCGAGGCCTGGCCGTGGGTGTCCATCATCTCCAGCTCGGCGGCCGCGGTGGGGTAGCCGATCGAGATGCGGGCCGTGAACCGGTCGCGCTGGGCCTCGGGCAGCGGATAGGTGCCCTCCATCTCCACCGGGTTCTGGGTGGCCATGACCATGAACGGCGAGTCCAGCGGGTACGTGGTGCCGTCCACGGTGACCTGGCCCTCTTCCATGCTCTCGAGCAGGGCGGACTGGGTCTTGGGGGAGGCCCGGTTGATCTCGTCGCCGACCACGATGTTGGCGAACACCGGGCCCGGCTTGAACTCGAACTCCCGGCGTTCCTGGTTGTAGGCGCTGACCCCGGTGACGTCGCTGGGCAGCAGGTCGGGCGTGAACTGGATGCGCCGCACCGAGCAGTCGATGGACTTGGCCAGGGCCTTGGCCAGCATGGTCTTGCCGACCCCGGGCACGTCCTCGATGAGCAGGTGGCCCTCGGCCAGCAGCACGGCCAGCGTGAGCCGGACGGCATTGGCCTTCCCGTCGATCACCGATTCGACGGACGCCCCGATGCGCCCGGCCACCGCGGCCAGGTCGTCGAGCGTTCTGACCGGGTCGCGTCCCGTCTCCACTACCAACCTGGCCTCCTCATACGGCCTCGTGCGCGCCAGCCGCCGGGGCGGGTCATACCACCGTAACGCCCGTATAACGACAGTACTTCCTGGGCCTCGGGTGGCGCGACGCTGACGTTAATACGGGCCAACCGCCCTGGTGGCTTGCTGGAAACCAGTGTCGCCCCTGATCGGCTCCAGATCGATCCCGGATCGGTTCCAGGTCGGCTCGGTGATCGGTCCGGTCGCCAGCCCGTCCCGCCCTCGCCGGGCCGGCGGCCAGCCGGTCCCGCTCCGGTCGCCCCTGGCGGCCAGCCGGTCCCGCTCTTCACCGGCTCCGGGGTGCCCGGCCGGTCCCGCTCCGGTCGGCCCCCACTTCGCTCCCCGGGAGATCCCGATCGGGTCTCTGACGGGCCCAGACCGGTCCCGGCCAGGACAGATCGGGCCCCGGCCGGGGCGGATCGGGCCTCGATCGGCCCCGGACCGGAAGGCCGGACGCGCCCGCCCCACTTTCCCCCCACCAGCCCCCCACTTCGCTCCACCGGTTCTGAGCTGGGCTTTTGTGGGGGCAAAGCCGCGAAACAGGCTCGTTTCAGCGTTGACGGTGGGGGAATGTGGAGTACAGTGGAGCGCGGTGGGGCGGATTGGCTTTGGCCGGCGCTGCTCTTGAGTCAGGGGAGGTGGGTGCGATGTTCCTCGGCACGCACACACCCCGGCTCGACGAAAAGGGGCGGCTGATCCTGCCGGCCAAGTACCGCGACGAGCTGGCGGAGGGGGTGGTGATCACGAAGGGCCAGGAGCGCTGCCTCTACGTGTGGCCGCTCGCCGAGTTCACGCGGGTCACCACGGCCATGCGGGACGCCCAGATGAGCGGCAAGACCCTCCGTGATCACAGCCGGGTGCTGTTCGCCAGCGCCTCGGACGAGGTCCCGGACAAGCAGGGCCGTATCACCGTGCCCCCGGCGCTGCGCCAGTACGCGGCCCTGGACCGCGACTGCGTGGTCATCGGGGCCAACACCCGGATGGAGATCTGGGACGCGGCGGCCTGGGAGGCCTACCTGGCGGCTCAGGAGGAGTCGTTCTCGGACGCATCCGAGGAGGTGCTGCCCGGGATCTTGTGACGGCCGGTGCCCGGCGGGGTCTCCACCCGCGCTGGGCCGCCGGCTGGCTGGCATCACTTCCCCGGTGCCAGGCGGCTGGCGGCCCGCGCGGCGCGGATGGAGTCCCGGCTCGGTACCGGTGGACCAGCGACACCCGGTGCCAGCAAATATCGACAAAGCGACAAGACGTGTCAGCCGCGGCGACCTGGAGCGAGGGGGTGGTCTTCATGGGTCAGGCTTCCGGTCACGTGCCGGTCATGCTCGACCAGGTCGCCACGCTGCTCGGCCCGGCGCTGGCCGCGGACGGCGCAGTGCTGCTGGACGCGACCCTGGGCCGGGCCGGTCACACCAGAGCCCTGCTGGCCGCCTATCCCGGGCTCATGGTCATCGGCATCGACGCCGACACCGCCGCGATCGACGAGTCCCGCGAGATCCTGGCGGGCGAGGCGGGCCGGGTGACCCTGGTCCACTCGTTCTACGACGAGATGCCGGCCATCGTGGCCGCCGCGGGCCTGGACAGCGTGCAGGGCATTCTGTTCGACCTGGGCGTCTCCTCCCCGCAGCTGGACGACCGGGACCGCGGCTTCGCCTACTCCTACGATGCGCCGCTGGACATGCGGATGGACCAGACCGCCGAGCTGACCGCGGAAGAGATCGTCAACCGCTATTCGGCCGCGGAGCTGGCCCGGGTGCTGCGGGACTACGGCGAGGAACGGTTCGCGCGGCGGATCGCCGACGCGCTGGTGCGGGAGCGGTCCCGGTCGCCGGTGACCTCGACCGCCCGGCTGAGCGAGATCGTGCGGGACTCGATCCCGGCGGCCGCGCGCCGGACCGGCGGCCACCCGGCCAAGCGGACCTTCCAGGCGCTGCGGATCGAGGTCAACGGTGAGCTGGCCGTGCTCGGCCGGGCGCTGCCCGCCGCGCTGGACCTGCTGTCGGTGGGTGGCCGTATCGCCGTGCTGGCCTATCACTCCCTCGAGGACCGGGTGGTGAAGCGGGCCCTGGCCGCGGCCGCGGCCGACACCACCCCGCCGGGCCTGCCGGTACCGCTGCCCGACCGCGGCCCGCAGTTCCGCCTGCTGACCAGGGGCGCGCAGCGTCCCACCCCCGACGAACTGGCCGCCAATCCCCGGGCGGCGTCCGCGCGGCTACGGGCCGCGGAACGAATCCGGAAGGCTGCCTGAAGGGCGGATGACATGGCTACCCGACTAACCGACACTCCGCCTTCGCGCACTCGCGGCCCCCGTGACCCGGGCCGTGCCCATCCCGGCTGGGACGGCACGCCGCCGGTGAACCGGCGCCCCCGTCCCCAGGACGGCACCCGGGCTCAGAACAAAACCCGGGCTCAGAACAGCACCCGAGCTGAGAACAGCACCCGCACCCAGGACGGTCCCCGGGCTCAGACGGGTGTCCGGGCCGGCCGCGGCCGGGCTCAGACCGGCTCCCGGTCCCAGGCCGGCGTCCGGACCGTGCCCAGACCGGCCGCGGGCCGGACCGCAGCCCCGCCGCGCCCGGCGGCCCGCCCGGTCACCAAGCCGCGGCCTACCGCCCCCCGGCCCGGGGTCGATGCCCAGCCGCCACGTACCGCTCAGCCCACCCGTACCGCGCCCGCGGCCGGGGCCACCCCGGCCGCGACCGGGCCGGACCGGGCCAGTGCCCGCCGCCGGCGGATGCCGTTCCTGCTCCTGGTGGTGGGCATGCTGGCCGGTGCGCTGGTCGGCATGCTGGTCATCAGCACCACCCTGGCCGCCGGATCGTTCCGCATCAGCACCCTGCAGCAGCAGAACCAGGCGCTGGCCAAGCAGCAGCAGCAACTACAGCAGCAGGTGGCCCAGGATCAGGCGCCCAGCGTGATCGCCCAGCGCGCCGCGCAACTCGGCCTGCAGCCCGTCAAGCAACTGGAATTCCTGAACATCAAGACCGGCCAGGTCTCCAGCAACGCCGCCACCGGCTCCACCGCACACATCCAGGTCCCCGGTTACACCCCATGACGATGCGGGGCGGGGGCGGCGGGCCACGCGAGCCGCGCGGCGGGCGTGATGGGCGCGGAGGGGTGGGCCGGGGCGGCCCGGGCCCCGGCCGCCCCGGATCCATGCCCCGCGGGGCGCGGCGGCCCGGCGACGACCGGCGGGCCGGATCGGGCGGGACCCGTCC
>DATDIH010000159.1:0-12416 GCA_036521155.1 Streptosporangiaceae bacterium | reverse complement strand
TGGTTCGAAGATCCGTCAGCTGACGGATGTAACGTCCCCGGCGCCCGGTGCTATTTACTGACCGAATTTCAGCGGGAATGTGCTTCACATAATGCGATCGGTCTATTTGGCTGAAGCCCGAATTTGGTGCCCCTATTCGGTGGAAAAAACTGCTTCATCCCTTATGATGCTCGCGATTGGCCCAGTCGCCATTGTTCCCCGGAGTTGATGACTATGGATACCTGGCGCCCAGTATCGACCGCATACGGTGCGTGCTCGAATACGGAAAGTGCCAACCGGCGGGAAGCCGCGGTGTCGGCAATCGGCAACGATTCCTCGGCAGGCACAGTTATCGGCAAGCATCGCTGGATTTCGGTCATCCATTCCTGGTTTTGTGTCAGGTCGGAAGCGCGCTGGCGGCGTGGCGGCAGTCGGTTTTGGGTCAGGTCGGAAGCGGGCCGGCGGCGTGGCGGCCGCCGGTGGGCATGGCGGTACCTGGACAGCGGGATCGACGGGGATCTCGCGCTGCTTCTCGCCGTGCGCAGCCAGCATGACGGCATCGACTGGGACCGATTCGCCGGCCCGGCCGTGCGCGGTCAGTACGACGGCATCGACTGGGACTGCGCCCGGGATCAGGGGGAGCGTGTGCCGTGACTCCACGTCTGCCGAACGGGGTCCGGCTCACCCCCGGCCGCGTCCGGTCGATGACCTTCCGCCTGGCCCGGCTGGGCCATCGCGGTCTCGACGAGGATGACGTGCGGGACTTCTGCGGCCAGGTGGAAGCAGAACTGACCCAGTTGCTGGAGGAACGGAACGCGTTCCAGCGCGAGGTGCACCGGCTGCGCGGCTGGGCCCGGGCCCAGAACCAGGCCGGGAGCCACGCCAGGAACCGGGCCGGGACCGGGCCGGCCCTGCCCCTGGGTGCCCCGACCACCGCCGAGGCCGGTGCCGGGTGGGCGTCCGGGCCATACGGGGCCGGGGCCGTCGAGGCGCGAACGACCGGGCCGGCCGAGGCGCGGGCGGCCGGGATCGCCGGGGTGCCCGCGCTGACCGCGGCCGGCGGGCACTCGCTCACCCCGCCGCACGGCCTGGGCCTGGCGTCGCCGCGGTGCCGCCACCAGGACGCGCACGGCCAGGCCGTCCGCATCTTGGCCAAGGCTCAGCAGACCGCCGACCAGTACGTCTCGGACGCCCACACCTACAGCCGCACCGTGGCCCACGACGCCCAGCGTCGCCGCGAGAAGATCCTGGCCGAGGCGCACGCCCAGGCCACCGTCATGCTCGAGCAGGCCCACCACGCCGCCGTCCGGGCCGGTTTCGCGCAGGACCGGGGCCCCGCCCGCCCGCGGGGCGGCCTCCCGCTGGACCAGGGGCCCGCCGGTCGTCCAGGCGGCCTCCCGCGGGGTCGCCTCCCGCAGGGCGGCCTCCCGATGGATCAGGGGCCCGCCCGTCGTCCAGGCGGCCACCCGCTGGATCAGGGCCGGGTCCACCCGCCGGCCGCGGTCCCCGCCTTGCCCGCACCCGTGCCGGAGCCGCAGCCACGCCCGCCGACGCCCGCCCGCGCTCCGGACCGCACCCGCGCTCCGGACCCCGCCCGGGCTCCGGACCCCACCCGCGCTCCGGACCGGACCCCAGCGGCCGACCCGGCGATCTACAACGCCGTGATTGCCCGCTACCCGCATATGGCCCCGGTCCGCCGGGAACTGCCGGCCAGCCCCGCCTCGATCTACGACTTCCCGCCCCGCTACGGCCCCGACACCACCAACGGCACCCCTCACGGCACCGCTCACGACACCGCCCGCGGCACCAGCGAACGTGGCGGCCCCCGAGCCGGAACCGGCCCGGCCGCCCGCCCGGGGCCGGCCGCCCGTCCAGGCCCGGGCGCCCACCGCGCGAGCCAGCCGCGGACCGGTGGCTACCCCGACCAGCCGCGGACCGGTGGCTACCCCGAGCCGTCCGGATACAACCTGCCCGCGCCGCCGCCGGACTACAGCACGGTCATCGACTATCCCGGGCCGGCCGCGGACTACCAGGCGCTGCGTCCCGTGCACCACGAGCCGCCCCGGGACCGTGACCGGGACCGGGGCCGTGACCGCCGCGACCGGCGCGATCGTTCCGGCCGGAACAACACCTGGTTCAACCGGAACTCCAGCGACGAGACCGACCGGGAGGCCCGCCGCTACCTGGACCAGTACCGCGACCCCGGTTCCGGCGAATCCCAGTTCCCGTTCTGAGCCGCCCGCGCCGCCCTGCCCGCCCCGCCGCGCCGGCGCCGAACCACCCTCGAATCTCGGGAAACGTGCCCGTAACATAAGCCGGGCCGGTTTCACGTTGCCGACACATATTGGCATGCCGGCGGAAACTCCTGTGCTTGAAAGTAACGGCCAGGAGACGGAAAGGGTGGTCGTATGAAGCTCGTCACCGCGGTCATCAAGCCATTCAAGCTGGACGACGTCAAGGCCGCGCTGCAAGCGTTCGGGGTCAAGGGCATGACGGTGGTCGAGTCGAGCGGCTACGGCCGGCAGCGGGGTCACACCGAGGTTTACCGTGGCGCCGAATACCAGGTGGATCTGGTGCCCAAGGTCAGGCTGGAAGTCCTGTGCGACGACGAGGACGCCGACGATCTGATCGGGGTCATCGTCAAGGCCGCGCAGACCGGGCGCATCGGCGACGGCAAGGTCTGGTCGACCCCGGTCGACTCGGTGGTCAGGGTCCGCACCGGAGAACGCGGGCCCGACGCCATCTAGGCCCCGCCCGACCGGAACCGAGACCGGGGCCGAGACCGGGACGGAGACCGGGGACGCCGGGGAACGGGGAGCTGAGTGGCCGTGATGACATCGTTCGCCGCCGATCGTGCCCGTCGGACCACGGAAACCGACCGCTGGCTGGCGGGCATGCTCGGCGCCGAACCAGGGGTCGCCCTGGTGGCCGTGGGGGGATACGGCCGCCGGGAGCTGTTGCCCGGCAGCGACCTGGACGTGCTGCTGCTGCACACCGGCCGGGAGGGGATCGCCGCGATCGCGGACCGGATCTGGTATCCGGTCTGGGATTCCGGTGCGCGGCTGGACCACGCGGTCCGGACCGTGCCCCAGGCGCGCCGGGTGGCCCGGGCCGACCTCAAGGTCGCGCTCGGGCTGCTCAACTCCAGGCACGTGGCCGGTGACCCCAGCCTGACCATGCAGCTGCGCGAGGGCGCCCTGGAGGACTGGCGGGCCGGGGCCCGGACCCGGCTGGCCGAGCTGCGTGAACTGCACAACGAGCGGACCCGTCTCTTCGGCGAACTGGCCTTCCTGCTCGAACCCGACCTGAAGGAAGCCCGCGGCGGCCTGCGCGACGTGCACGCCATCCAGGCCATCGCCGCGGCCTGGGTCGCGTCCGCGCCGGGGCCGCGGGCCCGGGCCGCCTACGAGTCGATCCTGGACGCGCGGCACATCCTGCACGAGATCACCGGGCGGTCCGCGGACCGGCTGGTCCAGGAGGAGCACGACGAGGTGGCCCGGGCCGCCGGGCTGCTCGACGGCGACGCGCTGCTGCGCGAACTGGCGGGCGCGGGCCGGACCGTGGCCTACGCCGTCGACCACGCGTTCCGGCAGGCCGAACGGGCCTCGGGCCGGAGGTTGCGGCGGCGGAAGCTGGAACGCCGGCCGCTGGCCGACGGTGTGGTCGAACAGGACGGGGAAGTCGTCCTGGCCCGCGCGGCCGACCCGGCCGCGGACCCGGTGTTGCTGCTGCGGGCCGCGGCCGTCGCCGCTCAGGCGGGCCGTCCGCTGGCCCCCCGCGCCCTGGCCCGGCTGGCCGAGTCGCCGCCGCTGCCGGTGCCCTGGCCGCCCGAGGCCCGGGACGCCCTGATCGCCCTGCTCGGGGCGGGCCCGGAGGCCATCGCGGTGTGGGAGGCCCTGGACCAGGAAGGCCTGATCACCGCGCTCATCCCGGACTGGGAGCGGGTCCGCAACCGGCCTCAGCGCAACCCCTTGCACACGTTCACCGTGGACCGGCATCTGGTCGAGGCGGCCGCGCACGCGGCGGCCATGACCCGCGACGTGGCCCGGCCCGACCTGCTGCTGGTGTCGGCCCTCCTGCACGACCTGGGCAAGGGCTGGCCCGGCGATCACAGCGTCACCGGTGAGGTCGTGGCCCGGGACGTGGCCCGCCGGGTCGGGTTCAGCGACGCCGACGCGGAACTGGTGGCCCAGGCCGCCCGGCACCACCTGCTGCTGCCCATGGTCGCGACCCGGCGCGACCTGGACGACCCGGTGACCGTGGAGCAGGTGGCCCGCACGGTCGGCAGCCGGCCGCTGCTGGAGCTGCTGCACGCCCTGGCCACGGCCGACGGCCTGGCCACCGGGCCCGCGGCCTGGAACGACTGGAAGGCCGGGCTGGTCTCGGACCTGGTCCGCCGGGTCAGCGCGGTGCTGGCCGGCGACCCCCCGCCCGGCCCCGGGCCGCTGCGCGAGGACCAGGTGGCCCTGGCCAAGGAGGGCCGCCCGGCCGCCGTGGTCACCGACCACGAGGTCACCGTGGTGGCCCCAGACCGGCCGGGCCTGCTCTGGCGGGCCGCGGGCGTGCTGGCCTCCCACCGGCTGGCCGTGCGCGGGGCCAACGCGACCTCGGTCGGCTCGACCGCGGTGGCCGTGTTCAACGTGGCGTCCGAGTACGGCGACCCGCCCGACCGCTCGCTGGTCGCCAGCGACCTGAGGCGGATGCTCGAAGGCCGGCTCGACGTGGAGGAACGGCTGGAACGCCGGGCCCGGGCCGCCCGGCCGCACGGCGCGATGGTGGCCCCGCCCAAGGTGACGCTGGTGGACGGCGCCTCGCTGACCGCGACCGTGGTCGAAGTGCGCGCGCACGACGAGCCGGGACTGCTGTGGCGGATCGGCCGGGCCCTGGGTGGCTGCGGGCTGGACGTCAGGTCGGCCCGGGTCGAGACGCTGGGGGCCGAGGCGGTCGACGTGTTCTACGTCGCCGACGAGAACGGCCAGCCGCTGACCAGCCGGGACGCCCGCTCGGCCACGGTCGAGGCCGTGCTCGCCGCCCTGGCCGCCTAGGAGCCCGGCCGCCGCTCAGGGCCAGACCGCCGGACACCAACCGTTCCGAGCCGGGCCAGCACGTGACCTTCAATCAATTTATTATCCCCTTGGCTGACGACGGACGCCGCGCAAACCTGAGCAGATAGCCTGGATAGACGAATACGCGCGCTGCGTGAGGATGGCTAAGAAACGTGTTCGAGACCCTCTCCGAACGGCTTACTCAGGTCTTCTCCTCCCTCCGGGGCAAGGGGCGGCTCTCTCCGGCCGACATTGACGCCACCGCGCGCGAGATCCGCATCGCGCTGCTGGAGGCCGATGTCGCCCTGCCGGTGGTCCGGCAGTTCATCGCCCGGGTCAAGGAGCGGGCCGGCGGCGAAGAGGTGTCCGGCGCGCTGAACCCGGCGCAGCAGGTCATCAAGATCGTCAACGACGAGCTGGTCGCGATCCTGGGCGGGGAGACCCGCCGGCTGCGCTTCGCCAAGACTCCGCCCACCGTCATCGTGCTGGCGGGCCTGCAGGGTTCCGGTAAGACGACGCTGGCGGGCAAGCTCGGCCTCTGGCTGCGCGAGCAGGGCAACACCCCGATGCTGGTCGCGGCCGACCTGCAGCGCCCCAACGCGGTCCAGCAGTTGCAGATCGTCGGTGAGCGCGCCGGTGTCCCGGTCTACGCGCCCGAGCCCGGCAACGGCGTCGGCGACCCGGTGGCCGTGGCCCGCCAGTCGATCGAAGAGGCGCAGCGCCGCCAGCAGAACATGGTCATCATCGACACCGCCGGCCGTCTGGGCATCGACGAGGAGCTGATGCAGCAGGCCGCGTCGATCCGGGACGCGGTCCAGCCGGACGAGATCCTGTTCGTGGTCGACGCCATGATCGGCCAGGACGCGGTGGCCACCGCCCAGGCCTTCCTGGACGGCGTGGGTTACGACGGTGTGGTCCTGACCAAGCTGGACGGCGACGCCCGCGGTGGTGCCGCGCTGTCCATCGTCGAGCTCACCGGGCGCCCGATCATGTTCGCGTCCTCCGGTGAGAAGCTGGAGGACTTCGACGTCTTCCACCCGGACCGGATGGCCTCCCGGATCCTCGACATGGGGGACATGCTCACCCTGATCGAGCAGGCCGAGCGGCACTTCGACGAGGAGCAGACCACCGCCCTGGCCGACCGGCTGATCGCCGGGGACGGCTTCACCCTCGAGGACTTCATCGAGCAGATCCAGATGGTCCGCAAGCTGGGGCCGATCGGGAACCTGCTCGGCATGCTGCCGGGCGCGGGCAAGAACAAGGAACTGCTGGACCAGGTCAACGACAAGGACCTCGACCGCGCCACCGCGATCGTCCAGTCGATGACCCCCGCGGAACGCCAGAACCCGAAGATCGTCAACGGCTCGCGGCGGGCCCGCATCGCCAACGGTTCCGGGGTGACCCCGGGGCAGGTGACCGCGCTGATCCAGAACTTCATGGAGGGTCAGAAGCAGATGAAGCAGATGCTCGGCGGCGGACTGGGCAACGTGCCCGGCCTGCCCCCGGGCATGCGCCGGGCGGCCGGCAAGGCCACCCGGAACAACAAGAAGGGCAAGAAGAAGCGGCCCGGTGGTGGCGACCCGCGCCGGGCCGCGGCCAAGGCGGCTCAGGCCAGCGCCGGCGGCGACGGGGTCCCCGGCAACGGCCAGGCCGGCGGTCTGGGTGCTCCGGACGGCCCGGGTGGCCTCCCCGAGGGCTTCAGCAACCAGGACATGGCCGAGACCCTGGCCGCCCTGCAGAAGGGCGGTCTTCCCGGCGGCCTGGGCGGTGGCCTGCCCGGCCTGGGCGGCGGCCCGGACAGCAACGTTCCGGCCGCCTTCCGCGGCAACAACAAGCGCAACAAGAAGAAGAAGTAACCGCCCGCGCGGGCCTGCGCCACGCAGCCCGGGGGGCCCGCTCCGGGCCGGGCCTGCTCATCCGGTCATTATTTACCGTGACCGGCCAGCACCGGCCGTACTTCGGTTCCCGTTCCGGTACCGGTCCGATCCCGGTGCCCGGCCGCGCCCGACCCGCCGCTCAGTGCGGCGAGGTGGCGCGGACGGTCTCCAGGGTGTCGGCTTCGGAGGCGCGCTTGTCCTCGCGGTAGCGGAGCACGCGGGCGAACCGCAGGGCGATGCCGCCCGGGTAGCGGGGGCTGCGCTGCACCCCGTCGAACGCGATTTCCGCGACCAGCTCAGGCCGGACGTAGACGGTGTAGTCGTCCCGGGAGTTCTCCAGCGCCAGCAGCCGCTCGGTCTGCCACTTCAGCATCTCGTCGGTCAGGCCCTTGAACGTCTTGCCCAGCATGACGAAGCCGCCGGTCTCCGGGTCCCGCGCGCCCAGGTGCAGGTTGGACAGCCAGCCCCGGCGGCGGCCGTGGCCCCACTCGGCGGCCAGGATGACCAGGTCCAGGGTGTGCCGGGGCTTGACCTTGATCCAGCCCGCGCCGCGGCGGCCCGCGGTGTACGGGGTGTCCAGCGACTTGACCACCACACCCTCGTGCCCCACGGCCAGAGCGTCGTCGAAGAACGCGGTCGCCTCCTCGACCGAGGACGTGACCAGCCGCGGCATCCGCAGCCGCTCCGGCACCACCCGGGCCAGGGCCTCGTACCGTTCGGCGCCCGGGCGGTCGATCAGGTCCTCGCCGTCCAGGTGCACGAGGTCGAACAGGAACGCCGACAGGCCGGCCGCTGGTTCACCGGTCCGCCGCGACGTCCGGGAGGCGGTGACCTGGAACGGGTAGGGCCGGCCGTCCTCCTGTAGGGCGACCAGCTCACCGTCCAGCACCGCGTCGCGGGCGGGCAGCTTGCTCAGCTCGGCCACCACGTCGGGCAGCCGGCCGGTGATGTCGTCCAGCGTCCGGGTGAACAGCCGGACCTGGCCGTCCCGCAGGTGGACCTGGACCCGGATGCCGTCCATCTTCCACTCGACCGCGGCCGGGGTGATCTTGGCCAGCGCGTCCTCGATGGTGGGAGCGGACGAGGCCAGCATCGGGCCGATCGGCCGGCCCACCTCGAGCCCGAACTCCCGCAGCCCGCCGGCGCCCTGGGCCAGCGCGGTCTCGGCCACCGTGCGCATCGACCCGGACAGCATCAGCGCCCGCCGGACCGCGGTCGGGGGGACCTCGGCGGCCCGGGCGATGGCCTCGGCCATCACGCCTTCCAGCGCGCCCTGGTGCAGTTCACCGGACAGCAGCCGGAGCAGGAACGACTGCTCGGAGGCCGTGGCCCGGCCCATCAGGTCGTCCACCAGTTGCTTCCTGGCCGCCACCGAGCCCTTGCCGGCCACGGCTCCGATCGCGCTGAACACGTCGTCCACCTCGGTCAGGGTCAGCGTGGGCACCTCGGCGGGCGGGGCGGCCTGGCGCAGGGTGGCCCAGCCCACGCCGATCTGGCGCTGGGGCAGTTCCCCGGACAGGTAGGCGACCGCGATGGTGACCTCGGCCGGGCCCGCGTCGTGCAGGGCCCTGGCCAGCACCTCGATCTTGGCCAGCCGGGACGACGTCGCCGCCACCGCCTCGGACGCCTCGGCCATCTCGCTCAGCAGCACGTTCGCAGTTTAGGATGCGCGCGACCGCCGCCCGGAGCGCCCCCGGCGCGCGCCGTCGGCCCAGAGCCAGTAGCCGACCGGGAACAGCCGCAGGTTCAGGCGTTCGTCGACCAGGCCCCACAGGCCGCGCCGGAAGAACAGCGCCACCAGGATCGCCACCAGGCCCAGGATGATCAGGTACCAGGCGTTGTAGGACTGGAGCGTCTGCTGGAGCACCATGTAGACGATCGTGCCGATGATGGGTCCTTCGATCGTGCCCAGGCCGCCGATGATGGTGGCGAACGCCATCTCCGCGGTCCACTGCACGCTGAACACCGCGCTCGGCTGGACCTGCAGCTGGCTGATGGCCAGCACCGCTCCGGCTGCCCCGCAGCCCGCCCCGGCCACCACGAACACCAGCGCCCGGGCCAGGCCGACCCGGGCCCCGGAGCTGCGCGCGGCCACCTCGTCGTCCCGGATGGCGGTCAGCACCAGGCCCAGCCGCCCGCGCAGGATCAGGTAGATCGCGGCCAGCGAGGCCACCGTGACGGCCAGCCCGATCCAGTACGTGTAGGCGGTCAGCAGGGTGGAGTCCATGCCGGTCAGGCCGGGTAGCGGCATGCCGGTGCCGCCGCCGATCGACGAGAACTTCTCGATGATCAGCATCACGGTGGCGGCCAGCACCCAGGTGGCGATGGCAAAGTACCCGCTGCGCAGCCGGGACACCAGCCACCACAGCGGCAGGGCCGCGACCCCGCAGCCGATGGCCGACACCGGCAGCGCGGCGAACGGGGACCAGCCGTGGATGGCCAGGATCAGCACGAAGTACGCGCCCAGGCCCACGAACACCTGCTGCCCCACCGAGACCAGGCCCGCGTACCCGGCCAGCAGGTTCCACATGCTGGCCAGGGTG
Organism: Streptosporangiaceae bacterium; assembly: GCA_036521155.1. GTDB lineage: Bacteria > Actinomycetota > Actinomycetes > Streptosporangiales > Streptosporangiaceae > Bog-532. The sequence continues at coordinate 2,972 of DATDIH010000159.1, read as the reverse complement.
AGCACGATGAACCCCTGGACGAAGATACTGGTGGTGCCGGAGTACACGATGTACGGCAGCAGGGCCAGCACCACCACCACGACCAGCGCGCCCAGCCCGGTCCAGGCCACGTTGCGGCGCGACCGGGTGACCCGCACGTCCCCGCCGGCGTCGGGCTGCGCCGGGGTCTCCGGCGACTCGGTGACCAGGCTCATGACTGGGACCTTCGGGTGGTCAGGCCCTGCGGTCTGAGCACGAGCACGGCCAGGAACACGATGTACCCGGCCAGCACCTCGTCCGAGATGCTGATCTGGGCCCCGATCTGCTGGGCCACGCCCAGCACCACCCCGCCGAGCAGGGTGCCCCACAGGGAGCCGAGGCCGCCGATCACCACCGCGGCGAACGCGAACAGCAGGATCGTGTCGGTGCCGGTGGTCGGGTCCAGCTGGGAGTACATGCCGTAGAAGATGCCGGCCAGGGCCACGGTCCCGAACGCGATCCCGGCCGCGATGCCGAACACGTGCCGGTAGTCGACCCCGGCCAGCTGGGCGGCCTCCTGGTCGTCGGCCACGGCCCGGATCAGCCGGCCGTACTTGGACCCGGACAGGAAGTACTGCAGCCCGAGCAGGACGATGACCGCCACCGCGAAGATGACCACCAGCAGGTAGCCGATCTGGATCTGGGAGCCGATCGTGAACGAGCCCTGGACCAGGGACAGCCCGGTGCCGATGGCCCGGCTGTTGGCCGTGAAGAACTGCAGGAGCGCGTTCTCGATGACCACCGACAGGCCGAAGGTCACGATCAGCGTGGTCAGCGGGCCCCGGTCCAGCGACCCCTGGATCAGGGTGCGCTGCAGCACGTAGCCGAACACCACCATCACCGGAACCACGATCACGAACGACCACAGGACCGGGATGTGGGTGACGGTGATGACGCCGATGGCCACGTACCCGGCCACCACGGCCAAGTCGCCGTGGGCCAGGTTGACCACCTTCATGACCCCGAACATCAGCGAGAGCCCGCAGGCGAACAGGGCGTACAGCCCGCCGGTCAGCACTCCCTGGATGATGGCGTTGACCCAGCCCATTACCCCTCACTTTCCAGACCGGCGGGGGGTACGGGCTGGCCACCGTTCCCCCCGCCGGAGTCTGTGCCCTCCATCGGGCCGTCCCCGTGGCCGAGCCCGAAGTAGGCCGCCTCGACCCGGTCCGGGGTCAGGTCGCCGGGCTCGCCTTCCAGCGTGGTCCGGCCTTCCAGCAGGCACTGCACCCGGGACGCAATCTGGAGGGCCTGGCTGACGTCCTGCTCGACCAGCAGCACGGTCAGCCCGGTCTCCAGGATCTGCGGCAGCATGGCGTAGATCCGCTGGACCACCACCGGGGCCAGGCCCAGCGACAGCTCGTCCAGCAGCAGCACCCGGGGGTTGGCCACCAGCGCCCGGCCGATGGCCACCGACTGCTGCTCGCCGCCGGACAGCTGGGCGGTGCGCTGGTGGCGGCGCTCGCGCATCCAGCCGAACAGCTCGTAGACCCGCTCGATGGTCCACGGGCCGGACCGGGCATAGGTGGCGCCGACCTGGAGGTTCTCCTCCACCGACAGCGACCCGAACAGCCGTCGTCCCTCCGGCACCATCACGATGCCGCGGGTGGCCCGGTGGTCGGTCCGCAGCCGGGTGACGTCGGTGCCGTCCAGCAGCACGGTCCCGGTCGTCGGCCGGTGCAGCCCGGCGATCGTGCGCAGCAGGGTGGACTTGCCCGCGCCGTTGGCGCCGATGATCGCGTACACCTGGCCCGGGTACACGCTCAGCGAGATGTCCTGCAGGGCGCGCAGCTGGCCGTGGTGGACTTCCAGCTCGCGGACTTCCAGGAGCGGGGCGCCGTTTGCAGCCTGGCCGCCGGTCATGGCGCGTCCTCGCCGTCGGCCGGGGCGTCCAGGCTGCCGCCGGTCAGCGCGGCGGTGACCGCGCCGCCCAGGAACACCTCGCGCACGGCCGGCTCGGCCAGCACCGTGGCCGGGTCCCCGTCGCCGACGAACTTCCCGCCGGTCAGGCAGATCAGCCGGGTCACGAGGGCGGTCAGCGCCCGCACCACGTGCTCGATCCAGATCACCGCGGTGCCCTCGGCGTTGATCCCGTGCACGATCTCCACCAGCTGGGCCACCTCGGGGTCGGTGAGCCCGCCCGCCACCTCGTCCAGCAGCAGCAGGGTGGGCTGGGTGGCCAGCGCCCGGGCCAGCTCCAGCCGCTTGCGCTGCAGCAGCCCGAGCCGCTCGGCGGGCACGTTGGCCTGGCCGGACATGCCCGCCCGCTCCAGCGCCGCGGCCGCCGCCGCGTAGCTGGCTTTCCGCCGCAGCCCGCCGCCCTGCTGGGCCGCGACCAGCAGGTTCTCGTACACGGTCATGTCCCCGAACGGCCGCGGCACCTGGTACGTCCGGCCGATGCCCAGGCGGCACCGGCCGGCCGCGTCCAGCCTGGTCACCGTGCGCCCGCCGAACCGGACCTCGCCCGCGTTGGGGGCGAGGTCCCCGGAGATCAGGCCGAACAGGCTGGTCTTGCCCGCGCCGTTCGGCCCGACGATGCCCACGGTGTCGCCCGGCCCGACCGCCAGGGACAGGTCCTCGGCGATCACCACCTGGCCGAACCGCTTGGTCACCCGGTCGAGCTCAAGCAGCGGCGTGGTCATTGGTCACTTGTTGGTCGGCAGCAGGTCGCCGGTCAGCTTGGCCTGCGGCTGCAGGGTGTTGTCGACGACCTTGGCCTCCAGCGGGTACTTGGTGCCCTTCTGCCACTGGATCCCGACCGGCGGGGTGATCGCGACACCCGGCGCGGGACCGCCGGCGAAGTTCAGCGGCCCGGCCAGCGCCTTGATGTTGACCTGGTGGATCGCGGTCGCGACTTCCTTCTTGTCGTGCGGGTTGTTCACCGCGGTGAGCGCGGCGTGCGCGGCCTCGAAGAGGCTGTAGTTGCTGATGTTGGAGTTCCACTGGCCGTGGCC
>DATDIH010000158.1:0-2071 GCA_036521155.1 Streptosporangiaceae bacterium | reverse complement strand
CCGGGCCGAGTGCGCGGTGCTGGTGTCGAGCCGGGGCGGGAGCGGAGTGCTCCCGCTCTGCGAGGGACTGGTTCCCACGTGCGCGCGCCTCCCGTTCGCGGCGCCGGCCATCCGGTCCGCCGGACATGAGCCCTTTATGGTGCCGCCGACAGCTTATCAACGTCCCGGAAGCGGTTACTGCCGTTACGGGAGGGGTGCCAGTGGCGGGCGGGAGCACCAGCGGGCCGACCGTCGTCGCTGGCCTGGAATCCGCACCGTCCGGGGGGTAACCCCCGATGAGATCCGGGGGCGCGCACCGTCGTATTTTTTGCCGCCTGATTCCTACCGTAGAGGTACGGGAACAGACGCTGATCAGGGAAACGGGGTAACTGAGATGACGGCCGTGGTAAGCCGGGAGCGGGCCAGGACGACGGGCCTGACCGCCGCCGCCGGGGCACTGATGCTCGCGGTCGCCTTCGTGATGATGGTCGTGGCCGCACCCGGCCACGGGCACGTCCAGGCGCACCTGGCCAAGCCCTCCGCCGTGCGGCTCGCGACGGACATGTGCCATCAGCTCACGTCGAGGGGCGATTCGCCGGCGGTCAGGGCGTGCCAGGCCGTCCGGCCCTCGCTGGCCGGGGCTCTACTGAGCTGACCGGCCATGCCGGCCGAGTACGTGGACGCGTTCTTCGACTTCTACGTGACCGGCACGCTGGACGAGTCGCAGCCCCAGCCGGACGTCCGCGACGTCACCGGCCGGGAGCCGCGCACGTTCGGCCAGTGGGCCCAGGCCCACGCGGGTGCCTTCAGGCCCAGCTGAAGGCGCGGGCCGGGTTCGCGGCGAAGAACTTCGCCGCGAGCTGCTCGCCGAGTTCGGCCGCCAGCCGCGGCCTCAGCACCCGGAGCAGGTAGGGCAGGCCGGGCCCGCCGCCGGTCGAGGATCTGGCCGCGGCCGTGGTGGTGTCGCCGCCGATGAGGATCTGGTCCTCGTGACCGTGGCGGACCAGTTCGGCCAGGCACTCGTGCAGCCGCCAGTCGGTGGCGTGGTTGGCCCGGGACGGTCCGTCGAAGGCCAGGAACGCCCCGGTCTCGGCCACCTGCCGCTGTTGGTAGGAGTCGGGCAGCCGGTTCAGGTGGCCGAGGATGACCTGGTCCGCGGGCACCTGGAGCTGACCGCAGAGCAGTTCCGCCACGTCGGGCGCCGCCGTGCCGAGCTCGTGGTGCACGCTGATCGGCGCGCCGGTCGCGTGGTGCGCCTCCGCCGCCGCGACCATCGTCTGCCGCGCGTGCGCGTCCAGGTGATGAAAGTTCCCGGCCACCTTGATCAGCCCGGCCCGTGGGAGCCCGGACCCGGCGTCCCCGGAGGTACCGGGATCGGGGCGCATGCCGGTGGTGAGCTCCTCGGTGAACAGGCCGGCCAGCCGGGGCAGCACGTCCCGCACCAGGGACTCGTCGCCGTAGTGCGCCGCCTGGTGCAGGCCGGTGGCCGCGATCACGGCCACCCCGGCCGCCCGGGACACCCCGGCGAGCAGGTCGGCCCGCCGCCCCAGCCCGAACGGCGTCCACTGCACCACCGCCTGCCCGCCCAGCGCGGCGAAGGCCCTGAGCTCGGCGACGGCGGCGTCCGCGTCGTCGAGCTCCTGCCCGGCCAGCTGCGCGCTGCGGAAGAACAGGTGGTCGTGCGCGTCGCAGACGCCCAGCTCAGCGGCTGGCACGTCGCCCAGCACGGTCCGGATCAACGTCAGCCCTGGTATTCGTCGTCGGTGACGTGCTCACCCCAGTAGGTGGTCTGGCCCTCCTCGTCCGCCTCCTGGACCGCCAGGTGGGTCATGAACGTGCCGGGGCCGGCCCCGTGCCAGTGCCACTCGTCCGCCCCGGCCAGCACGGTGTCACCGGCCCGGATCGGTTCCCGTCCGCCGCCCCGGCTCTGCACCAGCCCCTCGCCCTCGGTGACGTGCAGGATCTGGCCGAACGGGTGATAGTGCCACGCCGTGCGCCCGCCGGGAGCGAAGTGCACGCTGAGCATCCGGACCCGGGAGGGCGGCCCCGGCGTCGCGATCTCGTCCATCCACACCCGGCCGGTGAACCAGTC
>DATDIH010000157.1:0-2012 GCA_036521155.1 Streptosporangiaceae bacterium | reverse complement strand
ACCGGTTCGGGGACTGACCGCATCCCGTCCACCACGTTCGGCACCAGCACGCACAGCGAGAACAGGGTGAGCGGGATGACCACCGTGGTGTCGGTCAGGCCGGTGTACGGGATCAGCACGATGAACAGGGCCAGCGAGGGCAGCGCGTACAGCACGCTGGTGGCCGACAGCACCGGGGGATACAGCCATTTCCACCGGACGCAGGCGATGCCCAGCGGCAGCGAGATGACCAGCCCGATGAGGGCGGGGACGATGCCCAGATAGGCGTTTTCCCAGATGAGCCTGGGGACGGCGGACCAGTCCATGGCTAGGAAGCCGCTTCCGTCGCGGGACGGGCCGGTGCGTCGCCCGCTTCCTGCTCCTCCGCGGCGTGGATCGCGACCCGCAGCCGCTCGTAGGAGGTCACCCCGACCACCCGGCCGTCGTCGCCGACCCCGACCGCCTGGCCGGTGGGCGACAGGACCGTCGCGTCCAGGGCCGCCCGCAGTGAGTCCGTGCGCACGTCGAACGTATGGCCGTACGGCTCCTGCCGGGCCTGCCCGGCCCGCGAGCCGCTGGGCAGTCCCTCCAGGTCACTGGCTGCGGCCCAGCCGAGCGGCCGGTGGCCGGAATCGGTGACCAGCACCCACTCCTCGCCGGCCTGGCGGGCTGTGTCGGCCGCCTCCGACGCGGATGCGTCCTCGCCGACCACGGTCCGGTCGTCCAGGGCGAGCCCGGACGCGGCCAGGAAGGACAGCCGGCGGATGCCGCGGTCGAAGCCGAGGAAGTTCTCCACGTAGGAGTCGGCCGGGGCGGCCAGCAGCCGCTCCGGCGTGTCCAGCTGGGCGATCCTCCCGCCCGGCCGGAAGATCGCCACCTGATCACCCACCTTGATGGCCTCCTCGACGTCGTGGGTCACCAGCACCACGGTCTTGTGCAGGTCCGCCTGGAGCCTGAGAAGCTCATCTTGCAGGGTGGCTCGGACAATCGGGTCGACGGCACTGAACGGCTCGTCCATCAGGAGCACCGGCGGGTCGGCCGCGAGCGCCCGCGCCACGCCGACCCGCTGCTGCTGGCCGCCGGACAGCTGGTAGGGGTAGCGGCTGGCCAGGTTCTCGTCCAGGCCGACCAGGGCCATGAGCTCCCGGGCGCGGGCCCGGGCCCGGGCCTTGCCCCACCCGATCAGCAGCGGGACCGTGCCGATGTTGTCCTCGATGGTCCGGTGCGGGAACAGGCCCGCCTGCTGGATGACGTAGCCGATGCCCCGGCGCAGCGTGGACGGGTTCGACTGCTGGATGTCGCGGCCGTCCAGCAGGATCCGCCCGCTGGTCGGGTCGATCAGCCGGTTGATCATGCGCAGCGTGGTGGTCTTCCCGCACCCGCTGGGGCCGACCAGGACCATGGTCTGGCCGTCAGGTATCTCCAGGTCGAGACGGTCCACGGCGACAGTGCCCCCGGGGTACCGTTTTGTCACGCTCTCGAAGGTGATCAAGACGTGGCCTTCCGGTGTGCCCCGCCGAAGGACCGGGGACTTTCGCTGGTCAGTACCCGCGGCGCCGGGACGCATCCGGCCCCCGCGAGCGAAAGATCAGCGTATCCGGCCGGTAATCAAGCTGACGGTACAGAGCCTGAGTCCCGGCGAAACCGGGCCGAACTGCCGACAAAGGGCAACCAAACCGTGACCAGCCCGAGAACTCCGGGGTGGCACCGGCCGGGCGGCGGAAGCCAAGGGTCCAGGCCAGGCCACCCGGGGAGCTGGAATAATGGGGGCAGGCGCGGGGGTTGGAGCCCTGGTCACGGGGAAGACGCTCAGGTCGCGGCAGGCGCACGGATGCGCCCCGGCGAGCCTGCTGAACGGCCACACATGAGTCCACGCGGACGCGCGGGCGCGAGGCCAGCCCCGAACTCCCTGAACCCCATTAACTCCTGGGACACCCATCATGACGGTCGAGATCAACGAGCAGAACGAGGCGCACGGGCACGAGCACAAGGACGTGTCCGGTGGCTGGCTGCGCCCGGCCGTGTTCGGTGCC
>DATDIH010000156.1:0-3442 GCA_036521155.1 Streptosporangiaceae bacterium | reverse complement strand
TCCGGGTGCAGGCCCATGACCGTGAGCAGGACCATCAGCGCGCCGCCGCAGCAGATCGCCGAGTCGGCCAGGTTGAACACCGGCCAGTGCGGCAGCTGGATCCAGTCCACCACCCAGCCGCGCAGCGGGCCCGGGCTGCGGGCGATCCGGTCGGTGAGGTTACCGAGCGCCCCGCCGAGCAGCAGGCCCAGCGCGACCGCCCAGGGGCGGCTGGCCAGGGTCCGGGCCATCCGCAGGATCGCGACGATCACCGCCGCCGCGATCAGCGTGAACGCGACCGTGTACCCGTCCGCGCCGAGTGAGAAGGCGGCCCCGGGATTGCGGAGATAGTCCAGCTGGAGCAACGAGCCGATCACCCGGACCGGCGCGTTCTCCCTGAGCGTCGCGACGACGATCACCTTGCTGATGACGTCGGCCGCGTACACCAGGGCCGCCACCGCGACCAGCACCCCGATCCGCCGGGCAGGCGCAACCGGAGCGTCATCCGCCGTGCCGCGCCACCTCATCCGGTCTCCGTTCGCCGGCTCCCAAGCTATCCCACGGCGGCGCCTCCCCGGCTCGGGGAGCCGGCCCCGGACCTGGCCCCCGGGGCGGCCGGATCAGGTCGGGACGGTGCGCGGGCGTGCTGCACGCTGGTGCGGCTACCGCGCGCCGGGCCCGGCCACATGCTGCTGCCAGGAAAACGCCAGCGGGGTCAGCGCGGCCAGGTCGATGGCGGGCTCCACGGTGGAGTAGGACTGCACGTTGTCGGCGAACACGGCCTTCTCCCCGTTGTAGGCGCCGTAGGGAACGTCGCCGGGGGCGTTGGCCGCGCAGAGCCTCATGTGCGGCACGGTGCCCGTGGCCGCGAAGGAGTTCGGCCCCTCCACAGTCGCCCCGGCCAGGACCGGCGGCTGCCCGTCCAGCGACCCGGCCAGGTTCGCGACCTGGTGCTGCATGCAGTCCGGGTACACGGTCCCGTCCCCCACGATCAGCGAGACACCCCACGCGTTGCTGCCCAGGATGTCGTCGAGCCAGCGCTGCCCCCAGGCCGCGTACACGGGCTGGCCGGCCAGCGCGTCGTACTCGTCGGCCATCACGGTCAGCCCGGCGCCGTGCGTGGTGGTGTCGTACTGATCCCAGGCGAAGCCGAAGCGGAACGGGTCGCTGGACGCGGTGTGGATGCCCGTCTCGATCTGCCCGCGCAGGTTGGCCAGCAGCTGGGCCCGGGTCACCGCCAGGCCGCTGACGTGCTGGGCGCGCAGCGCCAGGTCCAGCTCGTAGTCGGCCAGCGCGCTCACGTCGTACAGGTTCAGCGTGTCGGACAGCGCCTGCTTGCTGTGGATCCAGGCGCTGGCCCAGTGCGCGGCATCGCGCAGGTAGCCGGTGTCCGGGCGGCCCGCGTCGCGCAGCGCGATGGCCAGCTCGGTGGCGCCCAGCATCATGTCGTCTTTCCAGCTCGTCTCCGGGTAGAAGTCGAACGGGATGGCCGTCATGAGCTGGCCCTTCCAGTGCGTGTTGGCCAGTGCGTACACCGTCTTCGCCTCGGTCAGGCAGCGGCCCGCGTAAGCCGGGTCGGTCTTACGGAACACCTGGTAGCAGAGCGCGAAGTCGGCGGTCAGCCGGCCGGCCAGGTTGGGGCTGAGCTGCGCGCCCGGCCGGGCGGCCCGGAACACCGGGGGATGCCGGATGTACACGTACCGCGGGTTCGTCCCCTTGTAGTGGTCGTCGGCCTGGGGCAGCCGCCAGATGTCGTGATCGCCGAAGTAGTAGTTGTTGGCCTCGCCGGTGCCCACCTGGTAGTAGAGCGTCTTGGTGTTCTGGTGCCACATCCGCTGCAGGAAGTCCATGCCGAACTTCGCCTCGCCGGTGAAGTCCGCGCTGGCCCCGGCGCCCATCTGGCCCGGGAAGGACGCGATGCCCTGCAGCAGGATGGCCTCGGTGTAGCTGGTGGTCTCGACGAAGTGCAGGTAGTCGCCCGCGTCCCACCAGCCGCCGGTGGCGTTGATCCGCACCCCGGTCGCGTACTTGGCCAGGCTGCCCTTGAAGTCGCCGTTCTCATCCACCGGCGGGGTCCGGTACGTCATCGCGCTGGCGTCATTCAGGTGACCGGGCGCGGTGCGCAGCGCGGTGTGGATGAAGTCCGGGCCGTCCCGCTCGTTCTGGTAGAAGTACAGCGCGTTGGCCAGCGGCTTGGCGTAGAGCTGGGTGGCCGGGCCGACCGGGAACCAGGCCGAGGCGGCCGACGGGTCATTGAGGATGCCGACCCGGTACGTGCCGGGCGCATGGACGGCGGAAAACTGGGCCGCCCAGACCCAGCCGTACCGCTTGCTCCAGGCGCCGAGGTCCTTGGCGGCCCGCCCGGACGCGGCCACCGTGCAGGACCCGGCCCGGACCACCACCCAGCGCAGCGCGCTGGCCGGCTTCGACTTGGTCATGATCTCGGCCTGCTTGACCGCCCTGGCCGGGTAGCCGACCTGGTCCACCCGGATCGCGGCGGCGGGCGCGCCGGCCGGCGTCCGGTGCGAGCCGGTGGTCAGCACCGAGCTGGGGGCAGGCTCATGGCAGATCTTCTGCACCGCAGGACCGGCCGCCGAGGGCGAGGCGGCCTGCGCGCTGGCCGGGCCGGCCGCCACGCACAGCCCCAGCACCAACCCGAACGCGGCCACGGCCGCCGTTACCCGGGGAACCCGCAGAAGATCATTCATCGGGCCAGGCTAGGCCCGGGATAGCTGGCCCGACAATGCCCCTGGCGCGGCAGATTTTCCACTGTTGGTCACTCCGGCGCGACGACCTGGAACGTGGCCAGGCTGGGATCGGCCGCGTAGGCGATCCGGCCACCGTCGGCCAGGGTCGCGCGCAGCGCGTCGAGCGCCGCGGCGGTGATCACCTCGCCCGGGGCGAGCACCGGGACGCCGGGCGGGTACGGTGCCACCAGTTCGGCTGAGACCCGGCCGACGGCAGCCGGTGCAGCTAGCGTTCGATGGGGCAGGAAGAAAGCCTCGCGGGGCGGGATGGCCGGCTCCGGCGTGACCAGCCAAGCCGCCGCGGGCAGGGGCCGCCTGGCCGGGCCGCGGTGCCGCCGCACCGCGGCGAGCAGGGTGTCGGTGAAGCGGGTCACCGTGTGCTCGTCGTCGGCCAGCGTCACGATCGGCACGATCGTGTCCCGGTCCGCCATCTCGACCGGCATCCCGGCCGCGATCAGGTCGGCCTCCACCGCGTTCCCATGCGCCCCGGTGCCGGGCAGCAGCACGACCAGCTTGGTCGGCTCGACACTAGGCCCGTCCAGCACGTCCAGCCCGGGTTCGGCGCGGAGTCGCTGCTTGGCCGCGGCGACCACCCGGAGCAGCCGACCGCACAGCTCGGCCCCGTCCCGGGCCAGCAGCGCACGGGCCGCGTCGATGCTGGCCATGATCGCGCCCGCCGGGCTGGTGGTGTGCGTGGCCTCGAACGCCCGGTTCAG
>DATDIH010000155.1:0-7977 GCA_036521155.1 Streptosporangiaceae bacterium | reverse complement strand
AGCACCGGGCCAGCGCCATCTGCGAGCGGCTCATCGCCGCCCGCACCCACCAGCCGCAGGGCCGCCCGCGCGGCATCGCGGTGGTGACCACGCCGCCCGGCGAGCGGCACGGCCTCCCGGCCCTGATGGCCACGGCGTGCCTGCGCGAGGACCGCTGGCTGGTGCACCACCTGGCGGCTGACCTGCCGGTGGCCGAGGTCACGGCGCTGGCCCGTCAGGCCGGGGCCGGCCTGACGGTGCTGTCCTCGGCCACCACCGGCTCGGCCCGGCTGGCCCGCGAGCTGGCCGACGACCTGAGGCGGGCGGTGCCGGGTATGTTCGTGCTGGCCGGCCAGCCCGGCGACACGCTCAGCCAGCTGCGGCTGCTCGCCCGGGCTGCTGTCCAGAGCTGAACCGCGAGCTCATGCGCCGGCCGAGGGCAGGGGACCGCGTTCGAGGATTTCGGCGAGGAGCCCAGCGGTGGCGGTGAGATGTTCCTGGTTCCAGGTCCATATGCTCCACCCCAGGTTGGTGAAGCCGATCTGCAGCTCGTAGCAGTGGTGGCGTACGGCGGCGTCGGCGAGGGCGCTCTGGTCGGCTCGTACGCCTGGGTCCTCGAGCAGTCCGGACAGCGGGTCGATGGCGGCGATCCCCGGGTAGAACACGGGCCCCCAGACACTGCACCATGCGGCGTCGTAGAGGAAGTCACCGCGTACCGAACACTTCCAGGAAAGCACCGCTTGGACCCGGCGGCAGTCCGGACTGACCAGCACGTTGCCGTGCAGGAGATCACCGTGGATGAGATCGCGGCGCTCGGGGCAGGCCGCGACCAGCGTCCTCACCCGGTCGCAGACCGCGGTGGACAGGGCCGCGAGCTTCGGGTCGGCGTCCAGGGCGGCCCTCCATCCGTGCACCCGGTTCCCCGGATCGTCCACGAGCTTGGCGAGGACAAATTCCCGCCAGCTGCGGGCCGGCGCGCCAGCCGGATGCCACATCACCGGGGTACCGGGGGATGCCGGCACCCGGTAGAGCGCGACGAGCAGGCGGGTGAGGGTGGGGGCGACGGCATCGGCGCGCTCGACCGGTGTGTCCTCCAGGAACCGCCCGTGGTGACGTACCGAGATGGCGTAGCCCCGTCCGTTCGGTGTGGTCCCCACCTCCCTGACCTGCGGAACCGGCAGATCCGGTCCGCTGAAGGCCATAGCCATCCGGTCGGCTTCGTACCAGGCACGTTCACGGCCGAAGCGGATCACCAGCTCTTCCGCACCCGCCCGGTAGGCCCATGCCGATGACCACGCCCCGCCGGTGAGGGGCTCCAGGTCGCTGGGAGTGCCGCCGGAGTGCTGGGCGAGGAATGCGGCGACCTCCTCAAGCTCGGGCTGTTGCATCTCGTCATGCGGGCGGATCGATGGCCGGCTTAACGTCCACCACGGGCGTCCCGTCGATAGCCTCCAGAGCGTCGACTTCAATCCGCAGCCCGTCGCGCGCCACGATGCGGGCCCGGTGCAGGCCGATGGGATTCGGGCGATTGGGCGAACGGGTGCTGAACACGCCGGTAAGCGGCTGGCTCATGTCGCCCTGGGGATGCGTGCTCAGTTCGTCGCGGGGCGACAGGTGGAGCCAGGTGAGTACCACGATCTCATCGCCCGGCCGCAGGTCCTTGGCACCCTCCGCGACCTGCTCATTGAAGCGGATCCACGCCCGGGGTGCGCCGTTGCGCTGGTTCGGCGCATCGCCGGGGACCCTCAGAGCCGACTGCACCCACCCGACCGGCACAAGGCCGTAGCTCGTTTGCACAAGAACATTCTGCTCGATGCTGGGCCTGGCACCCGGCTCGGACGACGGCCGCCACTCCCGCCTGATCAGCCCGTAGACCCACGAGTCAGAGATCTCGCCGTTCACGACGCAGTCTTCCCGCAGCGTCCCTTCACGCACGAACCCGAGCTTCTCCAGCACGCGGGCAGATGCCACGTTGCGCGTATCGGCCTCAGCCTGGACGCGGTTCAGGTCCAGCGTGCCGAATGCCCACCGCAGCACAGCGCGCGCGGCCTCCGTCGCGTAGCCGTGGCCCCACGCCGCATCATCAAAGCAGTAGCCCAGCGATGCGCTGCGGTAGTCCGGATTCCACCGGGTCAGGCCGCACCAGCCGATGAACGACCCGTCGCCGGCACGATCCACGGCCAGCCGCGCCCCGGTGCCTTCCTGTGCCATCTGCCGGCAAGCCGTGATGAAACGCCCGGCGCGCACGCGCTCGCGCCACGGCGGCCCGTCCCAGTAGCGCAGCACGTAGGCGTTGCTGTGCAGCGCGAAGAGGTCGTCCGCATCCGCGTCGCCGAACGGACGCAGCCGAAGACGAGCGGTGGGCAACGTGGGGGTGGGCAGCGCCATACGCGTCATGGTCCCTCCCGTGATTGATGGCCAATCAATCTATTGTGGTCGCCAACGATGCTTCGGAGGTGACGGGTGGAGCAGGTGCGGATCGGGCTGGTCGGGTACGGGAAGGGGGGCCGGTTCTTTCATGCACCGCTGATCGTTGGGGCCGCGGGGTGTCAGCTGGCGGGGGTGGTGACCCGGTCGGACGCGCGGCGCGGGGAACTGGAGAGTGATCACCCTGGGACGCCCGCCTATGACGACCTGGCTCAGCTGGCGGCCGCGGGGGTGGACGCGGTGGCCATCTCCACTCCGGCTGACACCCACCTGCCGCTGGTGCTGGAGGCCATCTCGCTCGGGCTGCCGGTGGTGTGCGACAAGCCGTTCGCGCTGAACGCCGCGGCGGCCGGGCAGGCGGTGGCCGCGGCCGAGCGGGCCGGGGTGCTGCTGACCGTGTACCAGAACCGCCGGTTCGATGCCGATCTGCTCACCGTGCGCGCGGTGATCGGCTCCGGCGAGCTGGGGCGGGTCGTCCGGTTCGAGTCGCGGATCGAGCAGTTCACGCCGCCGGATGGCATCACGGCTTCGGGCGGCGGGATCCTGCTCGACCTGGGTTCACATCTGGTCGACCAGGCGCTGGCGCTGTTCGGCCCGGTGACGTCGGTGTACGCCGAGCTGGACGACGCGGGCGGCCTTCCGGGCCGGTTTTTCGTGGCCGCCCGGCACGCCGCCGGGACAGTCTCCCACCTGGTCGGCGACGTGACGCTGAACGGCGAGCCGGGACCCCGGTTCCGGGTGTTCGGTAGCGCGGGCACCTATGATGTCGCTGCCTTCGACAACCAGGCCGATGATCTGCTGGCGGGCGGTTCGCCGACCGCATCCGGCGACGCCTGGGGGGTGGTGCCGCCAGAGCGCTGGGGCCGCCTGCATGCCGGGCCTACGACCCGGCCCTGGCCCAGCGAACGCGGTGACTGGACGGCGTTCTACACCTCGTTCGCCCACGCGGTCCGCGGCCAGGGCGTGGTGCCGGTCGACCCGTGGGACTCGGTGGCCGGGCTGGAGGTACTCGAGGCCGCCCAGCGCAGCGCCGACACCGGACAGGTGGTAACGCTCGGTTCCGATTTGGTCCGTTAGCGCGGCCGTGGGATGTAAAACTTAACGGTCCGTGTCATACTGGCGCCGATCGTCAGGCCGTCTGCCTCGGGGGCAGTATGGTGCGGCCCGATCCCGCTCGTGGCGGCCTTTCTGGTCCGTCGCGTCGCACAAGCGGCGCGATCCGCACTGGGGAGGAACACAATGCAACGCTTTGCAGCGGTTGCCCTCGCGGGGGCAGTAGCGGCGGGGGTGGCCATTCCAGCGGTCGCCGCTGGCGCAGCCACATCGTCGGGAAAGCCCACGGTCAGCGTGGTGCGCAGCGGGCTGAACAACCCGCGGCACCTGACCCTCACCGGCGACGGCCTGTGGGTGGCGCAAGCCGGGGCGGGCGGGCCGGCCAGGAAGTCCAACTGCGTCACCGGCCCGTCGACCGGCGGTGCCGGTAACACCAATTACTGCGTCGGCCAGACCGGCGCCGTGTCGCTGATCCGGCACGGCCACGTCGCGGCTTCGGTCAGCCTGCCGTCGGTGATCCAGACGGACAGCAGCGAGGTGGCCGGCCCGGCCGCGGTCACGTTCAGCCACGGCCAGGCGGCCGTCATCATGCAGGACGTCCTGGTCAACAGCAAGGGCGTCAACGCCCTGCCCAAGCCGGCCGGGAAGTTGTTCGGCCAGTTGCTGATCAAGTCGGGCCACCGGACCAGGGCGGTGAACATAGCCGCGTACGCGGCGGCTCACCCGCAGTCGGCCGCCAGCCTGGGCACCGTCCCCGGAGAGACCCGCTACGACTCCGACCCCTACGACGTGGTGGCCTACCACGGCGGCTTCCTGGTCGCCGACGCGGCCGCGAACTCGCTGCTGCAGGTCTCGTCGTCCGGAAAGATCCACCTGCTGGCCCGCTTCCCGGCCGTCACTGAGACGGCTCCCGCCGGGGTGCTCGGCCCGAACCCCGTCACCGTGAAGGCCCAGGCGGTCCCGACCTCCATCGCGGTCGGCCCGGATGGCGCCCTGTACGTCGGCCTGCTGCGCGGCGTGCCGTCGAACCCGGGCACGGCCTACATCTACCGGGTCGTTCCCGGCCATCAGCCGACGATCTGGGCCAAGGGCCTGACTGCGGTCACGTCCATCGCGTTCGACCGCCACGGCCTGCTCCTGGCCACCGAGTACAGCACCGGCGGGCTGCTGTCGCCGCCCACCACCCCGGGTGCCCTGGTCCGGATCAGCCATGGCGGCCACTCCGTCACCACGCTGCCCGTGTCCGGTCTGTTCCAGCCGACCGGAGTCGCGGCCGCGTCCGACGGCACCGTCTACGTGTCCAACTACGGGGGCAGCACGGCCAAGGCCACGCACCCCGGCGAGATCCTGAAGATCACCGGCCTGCGGTGACCCGAGCGGGTCACCCGATGAGGGTGACCCTGTGAGCGGGAGGATGGCGGCATGGAACGCTTCAGCAACGGAGCGCTGACCTTTCAGGTCACCGACACCGGCGAGACCGGGTCAGGTCCGGCTGTCATCCTCCTGCACGGGTTTCCGCAGGATGGGCAGAGCTGGGATCGGGTGGGGGCCGTACTGGCCGAGGATGGGTACCGGGTGCTGGCACCGGACCTGCGGGGCTACTCCCCCGGGGCCCGGCCGGCCGCCCGGTCCGCGTACCGGAACTCCGAACTGGCCACCGACGTGCTGGCGCTGGCCGACGCGGCCAGGGCGGACCGGTTCCACCTGGCCGGGCACGACTGGGGGGCTGCCCTGGCCTGGTACGTGGCCGGCCGGTACCCCGAACGGGTGACCTCGCTGGCGGCGCTGTCGGTGCCGCATCCGCAGGCCTTCGGCCGGGCGATGGTCTCCAGCAGCCAGGCGGCCCGGTCCTGGTACATGGCGGCCTGGCAGCTGCCCTTCCTGCCCGAGCGTGCCCTCAGCCGCCGGGGCGGACAAGCGTTCCGGGACACGCTGGTCCGCATGGGGCTCGATCCGGCCAGCGCCGGCCGCTACGCCACCCGGGCCCGGGACCCGGCCGGGCTGCGGGGCCCGCTCAACTGGTACCGGGCCATGCCATTCAGCCTGCGCGAGCCAGCCGGCCCGACCCCGGTGCCGACCATGTTCATCTGGGGCAACCGCGACCAGTTCGTCTCCCGCGCCGCCGCCGAGTTGTGCGGGCAGTACGTGACCGGGCCGTACCGGTTCAGGGAACTGGACGGCGCCTCGCACTGGCTGCCCGAACGGGCCCCGGACCGGGTGGCGGCCCTGCTGGCCGAGCACTTCACGACGGCGTCGGCGGCGGGCTGACGTCCGGCGCTTCGGACCGGGGAGTCAGAGCCCGTAACGGGCCTGGAGTTCTTGCTGCCAGGGGGAGTCGGGGAAGAACTCGATGCCGTGGCGCTGGCAGGAGGCTTGGAAGCCGTCCTGGTCATCGGGCTGAAGGGCGGCGATCTCCTCGAACCATTGTTCGCTCCCGCCCGGAGTCAGCACCTCGATGATGCGGGCGGGGGTGGCTTCGGAGTTCCACATGGTGTGGAGGATGCCGCGAGGCTTCAGCGCCCACGCGCCGGGACCGGCCACGGTTGTCTCCTCACCGACCAGGACGCCGATCTCGCCGGCGAGGACGTGGACCCAGACGTCGTTCTGGTGGGTGTGCGGGGTGATGAGCTCACCCGGCGGGATGGTCTCCTCGATCACGGCCATGACGCCGTTGGTCTGCTCGGCGCGCACCCGCACGACAACATCGAACGGGCCGCCGAGCTGATGGCCCTCGGCCGGGCCGACGAGAAAGGACATGGCTCCTCATTGAGTGGGTCAGGGCTTTCGGGCTGTATAGAGGCTGTCGATGGTGTCGGCGTACTTGGTGTGGATGATGCGGCGCTTGAGCTTGAGGGTGGGGGTCAGCTCTTCGCTGTCGGCGGTCCATTCGGTGGGGAGCAGGCGCCAGGCCTTGATCTGCTGGACGCGGGCCAGGCGCTGGTTGGCCGCGGCCACGGCCGCGGCGACCTCGGCCAGCACGGCCGGGTGCCCGGTCAGCCCGGTGAGCCCACCGGGCGGCAGCCCCTGCGCCCGGGCCCAGGCGGCGGCCATCTCGGCGTCCAGGGTGAGCAGGGCGACCAGGTAGGGGCGGCGGTCGCCGTAGGCCAGGGCCTGGCCGATCAGGGCGTGCGCGACCAGCAGGTTCTCCACCATGGCGGGCGAGATGTTCTCACCGCCAGCGGTGATGATCAGCTCCTTCTTGCGGTCGACCACGGACAGGAAACCGTCCTCGTCGACGGCGCCGATGTCGCCGGTGTGCAGCCAGCCGTCGGTGTCGAACAACTCGGCGGTGCGGTCGGGCAGGTTCAGGTAGCCGGGGGTGTTCAGCGGACCGCGGGTGATGATCTCCCCGTCGGCGGCGAGGCGCAGCTCGGTGCCGGGCAGCGGCCGGCCCACGGTGCCGAGCCGGAACTCACGGTCGTTGTTGGCCGTGAACGCGCCGGAGGTCTCGGTCATCCCGTAGACGTCCATAATGCGCAGGCCCAGCCCGGCGAAGAACGTGCCCACCTCGGGCGGCAGCGGCGCGGCCGCGCTCATGACGAGCTCGGCGTCGCCCAGGCCGAGCAGTGAGCGGATCGGCCGCAGCACGGCCTTCTCCGCGCGATCGAACGCCGCGGCCAGGTCGTCCGGGGTCTGCTCGCCGTACTGGCGGCTGCGCACGTAGCGCAGGCCCGTGTCCATGGCCGCGGCCACGGCCGCGCGGCGGTCCGGGTCGGTCTCGGCGGCCAGCCGGGCCCCGATCCCGGCCTGGATCTTCTCCCACACCCGGGGCACCCCGAAGAACGCGGTGGGCCGGACCGCCACGATCGCCGGCACCAGCCCGGTGGCCGCGTCCGGGCAGAAGTGCACGTGCCAGCCGTTGTCGGCCGCCAGGTACAGGGTGAACATGCGCTCGGCGATGTGGGCCAGCGGCAGGTAGGACACCCACCGCGTGCGCGGGCGCGCGTTGCCCACGGCCTGGACGGCGGCCTTCTCGGCGGCCACGTTGGCGTGGGTGATGATCACGCCCTTGGGTGTGCCGGTCGTCCCGGAGGTATAGAGCAGGGTGACCGGATCGTTCAGCCGGACGCCAGCCACGCGACGTTCAATATCTGATTTATGGTCCGGCCATTTCCCGGCACCGAGCGCGGCGAAGGCGGCCCAGGTGCGGAACTGCTTTTCGGGTGGGCAGACGGCCGCATCCCGGACGATCACGTGGCGCAGGGCTGGCAGCTGGGCCAGCACCGGCCGCCAGCGGGCCAGCTCGGTGACACCGTCCAGGACCGCGATCCGCGCGTCACAGTCGGCCGCCTGGTAGGCGACCTGCTCGGCGGACAGCGTGGGGTAGAAGGTGACCGGCACTCCCCCGGCGTGCATCGCGCCCAGGTCGGCCAGCACGTGCTCCAGCCGGTTGGGCAACATCAGCGCCACCCGCTCGCCGGGCTGGAGCCCGAGGGCGGTGAACCCGGCGGCCAGCTCCAGGGCCCGCTCGCGCACCTCGCGCCAGGTGATCGTGGACCAGTCGTCCGCGGGTCCAGG
>DATDIH010000154.1:0-7804 GCA_036521155.1 Streptosporangiaceae bacterium | reverse complement strand
GCACTGGTCGCCCACGGACGCCTCGGTGTTCCTGGTCGCGATCCAGGTCGAGGCGCTGGACCGGACCCGGCTGCTGTCCGACGTGACCCGGGTCCTGTCCGACCAGCACGTCAACATCCTGTCGGCCTCGGTGACCACCACCCGCGACCGGGTGGCGGTCAGCCGCTTCACCTTCGAGATGGGCGCCCCCAAGCACCTGGGCCACGTCCTGCGCGCCGTCCGCGCCATCGACGGCGTCTACGACGTCTACCGGGTCACCAACTAGCCCAGCTGTTATTTACCGTGACCGGCCAGCACCGGCCGTACTCCGGTTCCCGCTCCAGCACCCGGCCCGCTCACACCGCACCCCATCGCGCCATCGCCCGCAACATCGTCACCCTGATCCGCTGCGGCACGCAAGAATGAGGTCGTGCCTGAGCAGAACCCACACGCCGCCTGGCGGATGCGAGTCGCCGAGCGGGCGGCCGCCGCGTACACCCGGAACCCCAAGCTGGCCGCGCTGACCGTGGCCGGATCGGTGGGGGCCGGGCTGGCCGACCGCTACTCCGACCTCGAGCTGGACTGCTACTGGTCCCAGGCGCCCACCGACCAGGACCGCCAGGACCCGGTGAAGGCCCTCGGCGGGGAGCTGATCCGGCTGTGGGACTACGACGGTGACGAAGAAGAGTGGAGCGAGGACTACCGGCTGGGCGAGCTGGACGTCACCGTGAGCAACTTCGTGACCAGTACCATCGACCACTGGCTGGACGCGGTGGGCCGGCACGCCGACACCGACCCGGTCAAGCACATGCGGCTGGCCGCCGTGCTGGGTTCGCAGCCGCTGGCGGGGGAGTCCCAGATCGCGTCCTGGCGCGACCGGGCCGGCTACCCCGACCGGCTGGTCGAGGTCATGGTCGAGCAGACGCTGGACCCGGCCGTGCTGGCGGGCTGGGCGGCGCGCGAGGCCCTGACCGGCCGGGGCGACGGCCTGGCCGCCCGGCACCTGCTCAGCCGGGTGGGATTCGCGGTGGCCAAGACCGTGCTGGCCCTCAACCGGGTCTTCCTGCCGCACCGCCAGCTCAAGTGGCAGCGGCACCTGCTGTCCGGGCTGACCGTGGTCCCGGCCCAGCTCACCGACCGGCTGGACCAGCTGGTGTCGAGCCCGCTGGCCGACGCCTTCCAGACCGCCGAGCAGTTGCTAAATGACACCGTCCAGCTGGCCGAAACCAACTCCGGCGCCGACCTGACCGACTTCCGCGCAGAACTGGAGCAGCGCCGTCCAGCGCTCGAACCACCCGCGGGTTACGGAGAGGCGATCTAACCGGCCCAGCGAACCGGGCCTTTAGGCCCGGTGAGCGACCGGTAATACGGACAGGTACCGCAGCGGGGCGCGGAGCGCAGCGGGGGGTTCCAGGGGGGTCGTCCCCCCGGGCTAGCCAGAGAACTCGGCCAGGGTCCGTTCGGCTTCTTCCAGCCAGGAGCGGCGGGCTTCCAGGGCTTCCTGGGCGTTCCGCTCGGCCTTGGCGTCGCCCTTCTCCTGGGCCTTGGCCAGCTGGTGCTCCAGCTGCTCGATGGCCGTGCGGAGCTGGGTCACGGTGCCTTCGGCCCGCGCGATGGCCTCAGGGTTGGAACGCCGCCACTGGCTGTCCTCGGCCTTGCGCACGGCCTCCTCGACCTTACGCAGGCCACCCTCCAGGTGGTCGCGGGAGTCGCGCGGCACCCCGCCGATCTGTTCCCACTTCTCCTGGATGCCGCGGAGCGTCTGCCGGGCCGAACGCAGGTCGGTGATGGGCAGCAGCGCCTGCGCCTGCTCCAGCAGGCCCTCCTTGGCCACCGCGTGCTCGCGCAGTTCGGCTTCCTTCTCCGACAGGGCCTCGGCCCGGGCCGCGAAGAACTGGTCCTGGGCCGCCTTGAACCGGCCCCACAGGTCTTCCTCGGCCTCCCGGCTGGCCCGGCCCGCGGCCTTCCAGGCCCGCATCAGGTCGCGGAACGTGCCCGCGGTCGGGCCCCAGGCCGTCGAGGTGGCCAGCGACTCGGCGTCGGCCACCAGCCGCTCCTTGCGGGCCCGGACCTCCTCGCGTTCCTCCTCCAGGCCCGCGAAGTAGGCCTTGCGGCGCTTGGTGAACGCGTTCCGCGCCGCCGACAGCCGCTTCCACAGCACGGCCTCCACCGCCCGCTCGGCGTGCGGGGCGGTCTTCCACTCCTCCAGCAGTTCGCGCATGCGCTCACCGCTGCTCTTCCAGTGGGTGGCCTCGGCCGCGATGTGCTCGGCCTCGTCGACGATCCGTTCCTTGATGTCGCGGGCGGCCGTCCGGGCCTGCTCGCGCTGGGCCTTGACCTCTTCGCGCTTGTGCCCGACCACCCCGGTCAGCTTGTCCAGCCGCCCGCACAGGCCGTCCAGGTCGCCGATGGCGTTGGCCTCGGTCACGGTCTTGCGCAGCCGCTCCACCGACGACTGCGCCTGGGCCGGGGACAGGTCGGTCGAGCTCAGGCGCTGCTCCAGCAGCGTGACCTCGGTCTCCAGCGACTCGTACTTGCGCCGGTAGAAGGCCAGCGCCTCCTCCGGGCTGCCCGCCTGCCACGAGCCGATGACTCGCTCACCCTCGGCGGTGCGCACGTAGACCGTACCGTCGGGATCAACCCGGCCCCACGGATGATTGGCGGTGGTCACGGCGAACCTCCTGGTAGTGCTGGCCCGGCGCGGACCGGAAAGTAACGTCTCTCCAGTTTGCGCACCGTTCTGCTCGCTAGTCTGCATCACATTTGCTTGATGGTTACGCTCTTGATGACGACGCTTTCTTTGGGATGACCGTCGCCGGTGCCATTGGAGTTGTCACTTCCGGCCTTGGCGATGGCGTCAAGTATCGGCAGGCCCTGGGTGATCGTGCCGAACGGCGTATAGCTGGCCGGCAGGGTCGTTGAATTCTTGTAGACGAGGAAGAACTGGCTGCCATTGCTGTTCGCCTGGCCGGTATTGGCCATGGCCACCGTGCCGGCCGTGTACTTGGCCCCGGTCAGGTTCTCGTTCCCGAAGTCGTAGCCCGGGCCGCCCTCGCCGGTGCCGGTCGGGTCGCCGCACTGCAGGACGTAGATGCCGCTGGTGGTGAGCCGGTGGCACTTGGTGTTACTGAAGTAGCTCTGCTTGGCCAGCGAGACGAACGAGTTGACCGTGCAGGTCGCCTTGCTGTTGGCCAGGTTGATGACGATGTTGCCGCGGTTGGTGGCCAGCGTGGCCTGGTAGCTCGCCTGGTAGTCCGGCTTGGTCGCGGGCAGGCTGACCTTGCGGGCGGCGGTCCCGCTCTTGGTGTACGTGCAGCTGTGCGCGGGCTCGGACACCGTGGCCGCCGAGGAGGAAGCAGACGCCGACGCGGACGCGGACGCCTTCGGCGACGCGGCGGACTTGCCCCCGCCCGTGCCGAACAGGAAGTAACCACCCACGGCCAGGGCGGCCACCACGCACACGCCACCGGTGGCCATCGCGCGGATCCGCACCTTATGCGCCTGCTCGGCGCGGCGTACCTCTTGCCGCGCCAGGCGCTCCCGGGCGAGCCTGCGCTGACGATCCTTCTTTCCCGCCACCGGTCAGATCCTCCTCATTGGGTGCCGGCGGTCCCGCCATCAGCGAATCTTCGCGAATCGTACCTGGATAGCTGTTACCGCGGTACCGCCGTTATCGGTTCGCAGCCGTGCCGTAAAGCTCGGTAGCCTGTACGGGTTCCCCGTCTAGCAGGGCACCAGGTACCGGTCGCCGGCAGGCAGGCCGCAGGGACTGAGTACTGCATTGTCGCGGATCAACCCGGCGGGTTCCGTCAAACTTGCCGAGAGTTCCGTCAAGACGAGGGTTACGCATCAGAAAGGACGACTGTGCTTGTCACCGGGTTCCCCGCGGGCGCATTCGCGGCAAACTGTTATGTCATTGCGCCCGGCGACGGCGAGGAATGCGTGATCGTGGACCCCGGCCAGGACTCGCTGAGCGGGATCGACGAGATCGTGGCCACCCACCGGCTCAAGCCGGTCGCCGCCATCGCCACCCACGGGCACCTGGACCACATCTGGTCGGTAGCGCCGCTGTGCGGGGCCCGGGACATCCCGGCCTACATCCACCCGGACGACCGGGCCCTGCTGTCGGACCCGGCCCGTGGCCTGCCGCTCGGCGCCGACCAGCAGCTTTTTGGCGGCCTGGCCTTCACCGAGCCCGATGACGTGCGCGAGCTGACCGACGGCCTGACCCTGACCCTGGCCGGGGTGGACTTCGTGGTCGATCACGCGCCCGGGCACACCCGGGGCTCGGTGACGTTCCGGCTGCCGCCCGGCATCGACGACGTCGACGACCCGGCCGGCACCATGCTCTCCGGCGACCTGCTGTTCGCCGGGTCGATCGGCCGCACCGACCTGCCCGGCGGGGACTACCAGACCATCCTGGCCAGCCTGGCCCGGGTCTGCCTGCCACGTCCGGATGAGACGATCGTCCTGTCGGGGCACGGCCCGGCCACCACGATCGGGGCCGAGCGGCGCGGTAATCCGTTCCTGGCCGGCCTCACCCCGCAGCAGGGACCGGCCAGGGGACTGTGACCATCGAGCGCGGGGCGTGGCCGCCCGGCGGACCGGCCACCCCGACCACCGACCTTCAATAAATGTGAAAGCGAGAGGCTGAATGATCCGCACCCATGGGGCGGGGACGCTGCGCGCGTCGAACGCCGGTGAAACCGTTGTGCTGGCGGGCTGGGTGGCCCGGCGGCGCGACCACGGCGGCGTCGTCTTCATCGACCTGCGCGACGCCAGCGGCATCGTCCAGGTCGTCTGGCACGAGCAGGAGAGCGCGGCCGAGACCGACGAGGCCGGCCACCTGCGGGCCGAGTTCTGCGTGAAGGTCACCGGCACGGTGCGGGCCCGACCGGCCGGCAACGAGAACCCCGAGCTGCCCACCGGCGCCATCGAGGTCGACGCCGCCGAGCTGGAGGTGCTCAGCGAGGCCGACCCGCTGCCGTTCCCGATCGAGGGCGGCCCGGCCGACCTGAACGAGGAGGCCCGGCTCAGGTACCGCTACCTGGACATCCGCCGCGAGGCCATGGCCCGCAACCTGCGGGTCCGGTCTCAGGCCACCTACCTGATCAACGACGTGCTGCGGGACCACGGCTTCGTCTACGTCGAGACCCCGTACCTGACCCGGTCCACCCCGGAGGGTGCCCGCGACTTCCTGGTCCCGGTGCGGCTGCGGCCCGGCAACTGGTACGCGCTGCCGCAGTCACCCCAGCTGTTCAAGCAGCTGCTGATGGTGGGCGGCATGGAGCGGTACTACCAGCTGGCCCGGTGCTTCCGCGACGAGGACTTCCGCGCCGACCGGCAGCCCGAGTTCACCCAGATCGACCTGGAAATGTCGTTCATCAACCGCGAGGACGTCGTAGCCGTCGGTGAGGCCCTGGTCCAGCGGCTGTGGAGCGAGCTGCTGGGCTACGAGATCCCGCTGCCGCTGCCGCAGATGACCTACGCCGACGCCATGGCCCGGTACGGCTCGGACAAGCCGGACCTGCGCTTCGGCTGCGAGCTGACCGACATGACCGACTACTTCGCCGACACCGGCTTCCGGGTGTTCCAGAACCCGTACGTGGGCGCGGTGGTCATGCCCGGTGGCGGCCAGCAGACCCGGCGTGAGCTGGACGCCTGGCAGGACTGGGCCAAGGCCCGGGGCGCCCGCGGCCTGGCCTACGTGGTGGCGCAGCCGGACGGCGCGCTGGCCACCTCCGGCCCGGTGGTCAAGAACCTGTCCGAGAAGGAGCAGGCCGGGCTGACCGAGGCCACCGGCGCCGAGCCGGGCGACTGCATCTTCTTCGCGGCCGGCACCCCGCGCGAGGCCCGCGAACTGCTCGGCGCGGCCCGCCTCGAGATCGGCCGCCGCTGCGACCTGATCGACCCCACCGCCTGGGCCTTCACCTGGGTGGTGGACGCGCCCATGTTCGAGGAGGACGGCCAGGGCGGCTGGACCGCGGTGCACCACCCGTTCACCGCCCCGCTGCCGGAGTGGGCCGACAAGTTCCCGGCCGACCCCGGGGCGGCGCTGGCCGACGCCTACGACATGGTCTGCAACGGCTACGAGATCGGCGGCGGGTCGATCCGTATCCACCGGTCGCAGATGCAGCAGCAGGTGTTCGACACCATCGGGCTGTCCCGGGCCGAGGCCCAGTCCCAGTTCGGCTTCCTGCTCGAGGCGTTCAAGTACGGCCCGCCTCCGCACGGCGGCATCGCGTTCGGCTGGGACCGCCTGATCATGCTGCTGGCCGGCCAGGACAGCATCCGCGAGGTCATCGCGTTCCCCAAGGCCGCCTCGGGCCTGGACCCGCTGACCGGGGCCCCGACCCCGATCACCAAGGCCCAGCGCAAGGAGGCCGGCATCGACACGCCGCCGCCGGCCGCCAAGCCGTCCGGCACCCAGCCCGGCGGCCTGCCCGCGGACCCCACCGACCCCGGCGCCACCACGGCGTAGCCCGGCCCCGGTATCGTCGGCCCCGGCTCATCCCGAGCCGGGGCCGGCGGCGTCAGGGCCGGGTCAGCTCGGCGGGCGGGGCGACGTAGGTGCGGAACAGCACGATCCGGCCGTCGCGGACCCGGAACACCTGGATCGAAGGCGTCGTGAACGACTCCCCGGTCGCCGTGAGCGTGGCCCGGGTGACGGTCTCGGCGATCACCACCTCGGGATCTGCGGTCTCGTGCACAGCCACGTCCTCGAACTCATCGATGTGCATCCCGGCCACGGCCCGGCGCGACATCTCTTCGATGGCGGCCCGCCCTTCCAGCCGCTGCGGCGCCCCGGGGCCGGCGGTGGGCATCTCGATCACGGCGTCCGGCGCGAACAGGCCGGCGAACCCGTCCGCGTCGTGATCCAGCATGACCTGGCGTCGCCGCTGAACTATCTCAACCGGGGTCACCGCATCATCCTCCATTCAACAGACGTTGGTTGAACAAGCGTAGAACGAAACCAGCCGACGGTCAACGCTTGTAGAATGACTGGCCATGCCAACCGAGGATCCCGCGCCCCGCAGCGACAACCGTGCCGAGCAGCGCCGCCGCACCGAGGCGCGCATCCTGGCCGCCGCGGCCGAGCTGTTCGTCGCCTCGGGCTACGAGCGGACCACGATCCGTGCCGTCGCCCAGGCCGCCGGCGTGGACGCCGGGCTGGTCATGCACTACTTCGGCTCCAAGCAGGAGCTGTTCGACCAGGTGACCAACGGGCTCAGCCCGCTGCCGGCCCTGGGCGGCCCGCCCGGCCAGGTCGCCGACCAGATCCTCGCCCAGCTGGCCGGCTCGCTGGAGACCGAGCCGGTCCAGTCGCTGGCCGTGCTGCGTTCGATGCTGACCCACCCCGAGGCCGCCCAGAGCCTGGGGGAGCGGACGATCCGCTACCGCGCCGAGATGGCCAGCGCGATCCCCGCGCCCGACGCCAGGCTCCGCGCCGCCCTGATCAGCGCGATCATCCTCGGCATCGCCGTCGACCGGCACCTCCTCAAGACCGGCGGCCTCGACACCGCCACCCCCGACGAGATCATCACCCTCCTCCGCCCCGTCCTCCGCACCCTCACCACCCCCACCGACCCCGACGGCCCGTGACCGGCCAGCACCTGCCGTACTCCGGTTCCCCCTCCGGTACCGGCCCGCTCATCCTGGACCCCGTCACCGCTGCCCGTCCGCCTGGCTGCTGAACCCTCGGTGGCAGTGCAATGCCGTTGAGCTGGCCAGGTCTTGGGCCGGGTCGGGCCGGCGGACGCCCGGTCCCGGGCTGCGGCACCGTCACACCGGCCTCAGCGTCCCCGCACGTTCCATGATCCATCCT
>DATDIH010000153.1:0-9296 GCA_036521155.1 Streptosporangiaceae bacterium | reverse complement strand
CGGTCTCGGTGGTCCCCAGGTCGTCGCGGACGACGGTGGCGTCCGGGTCGAGCGCGCGGCGGGCGTCCATCACCGCGGGCAGCGGCTCGTACTCGACGTCGATCAGCTCCAGCGCGTCCCGGGCCGCGTACCGGTCGTCGGCCACCACGAAGGCGACCTCCTGGCCCTGGAACCGCACCTTGTCGGTGGCCAGCACGGCCTGGGTGTCCCCGGACAGGGTGGGCATCCAGGCCAGGTCGCGGGCGGCCAGCGTCTCCCCGGTCAGGACCGCGCGCACCCGGGGGTGGGCCTGCGCCGCGGAGGTGTCCACCGACCGGATCCGGGCGTGCGCGTAGGGGCTGCGCAGCACCGCGCCGTGCAGCATGCCGCGCAGCTGGATGTCGTCGATGAAGCTGCCCTTGCCCCGGATGAAGCGCGCGTCCTCCTTGCGGCGCATCGACCCGAAGCCCAGGGGCGCGTCCGGCCCGGGGCTGGCCGGCTCGGTGCTGGCCGGCTCGGCGGTCATGAGGTGCTCCCGGCCGGGTGCTCGGCGGCCCAGCGGACGGACCGGACGATGTTCTCGTACCCGGTGCAGCGGCAGATCTGGCCGGAGATGGCCTCGCGGATCTCGGTCTCGGAGGGGTCCGGGCTGTGGTCCAGCAGCCAGCGCGCGGTCATCATCATGCCCGGCGTGCAGAACCCGCACTGGAGCCCGTGGCAGGCCATGAAGCCCTCCTGCACCGGGTCCAGCTCACCCTGGCGTTCCAGGCCCTCCACCGTCCGCACCTCCCGGCCGCTGGCCATGGCGGCCAGGGCGGTGCACGACTTCAGCGGCGCGCCGTCCAGCCACAGCACGCAGGCCCCGCAGTTGGACGTGTCGCAGCCCCAGTGGCTGCCGGTCAGCTCCAGCTCGTCCCGGATGAAGTGGATGAGCAGCATGCGGGGCTCGACGTCCCGGGTGTACTCGGTCCCGTTCACCGTCATCGTGATCTCCACCGTCAGGCCGCCACGGCCCGGGCCGCCGCCCGGCGCAGGGCCCGGGTGGTCAGCTCGCCGGTCAGGTGGCGCTTGTAGTCGACCGGGCCGCGCTGGTCGGGGGCGGGCTGGCAGTGCTGGGCGGCGATCCGGCCCGCCTCGGTGAACGCCGTCTCGCCGGCTGGCTGCCCGCGCAGGAAGTCTTCGGCCTTGACGGCGACGAAGTGCTCGGCGCCGACCGCGGCCAGCCCGATGCCCACCTCGGCCACGGTGCCGTCCGCGGCCAGGGTCAGGGCGGCGCCGGCCGCGGCCACCGACCAGTCGCCCACCCGGCGGGCCACCTTCTCGTACGCGCTGCCCCGGCGAGCGCCTTCGGTGCCCGCTGTGCCGTTCGTACCCTTTGAGCCCTTTGAGCCCTTGGTGCCCTCGGGCCCGATCGGGATCCGCAGCTCGGTCAGGAGCTCACCCGGGGCCACCACGGTCTCGTACGGTCCCAGATGGAACTCGCGTACCGGGACCAGCCGGGGTCCACCCGGGCTCTGGATCACCGCGATGGCGCGGAGCGCTCCGAACGCGGCCGACAGGTCCTCGGACGGGTCGGCCTGGCACAGCGAGCCGCCGATCGAGCCCCAGTTGCGCACGATCGGGTCGGCGATGACCCGCTCGGCGTCGTGCAGGATCGGGAAATGCCGTCCGGCCGGGACCGAAGCCAGCAGCTGGGCGTGCCGGACCAGCGCGCCGATACACAGCTCGCCGTCCCGCACCGTGATCCGGGACAGGCCGCTGATGCCGTTGATGTCGACCAGCGTCTCCGGCTGGGCCAGCCGCAGCTTCATCATCGGGATCAGGCTGTGGCCGCCGGCCAGGACCCGGGACTCCGGCCCGAACCGGGCCAGCAGCTCCAGGGCATGCTCCACGCTCCTCGCCTTCTCGTATTCGACGTGCGATGGAACCTGCATTGACCCCTCCTGCGTCCCGGTCGGGCAAGAGCAGCTTAAGCAATGGCTTAAGACGCCTGGCCTTATCCGGGTGTGCGGGCCCATGATCGGGAGGTGACGCTCACTCAGCTCAGCGCGTTCGTGATGGTGGCCCGCCTCGGGTCCGTCAAGGACGCGGCCAAGACGCTGAACGTGAGCGAGCCCGCCGTGTCCCAGGCCCTGACCGCGCTCCGCCAGCACCTGGGCGACCAGCTGATCACCCGCAACGGCGCCACCATGCAGCTGACCACCGCGGGCGTGAAGCTGCTGCCGGTGGCATCGCAGATGGTGGCCCTGGGCGCCGAGGCGCAGGCCGCGGTGCGGGCCGGGCAGGGGCTGCCCGAGCAGTTGCGGCTGGTCACCACCAGCCCGATCGCCGAGTTCGTGGCCGGCTCGCTGACCGAGGCGTTCTCCCGCCGGTTCGCCCAGCCGGTCGAGGCCTCGGCCGGGGTGGCCGCCGAGGACGAGATGGCCGTGCTGGTGGTCAACCGGCTGGCCGACATGGCGCTGGGCCCGCTGCTGAGCGACAAGGAACTGGTCTCCGAGCCGGTGTTCCGCTACCACATGGTCGCGGTGACCGCCCCGGACGGTGCGCTCAAGGGAGGGCTCAAGGGCGCCCCGGCCAGCTGGCCCTGGCTGGTCGACCCGTCCGGCATCGACCCGAGCAGCGACGTGAGCCGGATGCTGGCCAAGCTGGGCGTGCCCGAGAACCAGATCCGGGTGTTCCCCAACGCCACCGCGGCCTGGGCCGCCGCGGCCAGCGGGGCCGGGGTCGCCCCCGGGGTCGCCCACCTGCTGACCTCGCAGGTCCGGCGGGGTGAGCTGCGGGTGGTCGAGACTCCGGCCACGCCCATGGAAGCCACCTGGTACGTGACCACGGTGCGCCGGGAGCGGCGGCCCGCCATCGTCAGCTCGATGCGGCATTTCCTGGGCACCCCGGAAGCCATGAAGCTGATGCGCTCGCCGGGCAGCGGTGTCCCGCCGTCGAAATTCCGCCCGCCGGTCTACGTCACGATCTGGAGCTGACAGCCGGGCTGAGGCCGGGCTAGCCGGGCTGCGGCCGGGCTAGCGGCCGCCGATGTCTTCGGACCAGACGGCCGGATAGCGCCGCTGGAACTCGCGCATGGCCTCCTTGCACCGTTCGTCGTCCAGCAGCACGACCTCGACGCCCCGGCTGGCCAGGAAGGCCAGGTCGCCGGGGAACGTCTCAGCCTCCCCGACCACCACCCGGGGGATCTGGAAGTTCAGGATCGCGCCGCTGCACATCTCGCACGGCGACAGCGTGGTGTACATGGTGGTGCCGGCGTAGTCCGGCCGCCGCCCGGCGGCTCGCAGCGCGGAGATCTCGCCGTGCGCCACCGGGTCGCCCTGCTGCACCCGCTCGTTGTGCCCGGCCCCGAGCACCTCGGCCCCCGCGGCCAGCACCGCGCCGACCGGGACGCCGCCCTGCTCCAGGCCGGCCCGGGCCTGGTCCAGGGCCAGGGCCATCATCTCCGCATCCACCTGCATGGGGGTCACGCTACCCGGGTCCGGCCCGGGTCCTCAGCCTCGGGCTGGCCGGCCGGAAGGGCCAGGTCTGGGGGTAGGGTCGGCCCCGTGGATATCGCAGCCTTGCTGCTCTGGTTGGTCACCGCGGGCGCTGGCCTGTATCTGCTGCTGTCCGGCCGTCCGGCCCGCCCCGGCGCCGAGCCGGCCGAAGCCCCGGCGCCGGCCACCGTGCCCGCGTCGGGTCCGGTCCAGTCTGGCCTGCCGCAGGCGACCGTCGACGCGCTGGCCGCCGGGGCCACGGTCCCGCCGATCACGCACACCCGGATCACCACCCCGCCCGGGCAGCACCCGCTGCTGGAGTTCATGCACCCGGCCCTGGGCATCATCGGGCTGGGCAGCTGGATCGCCTTCGTCGTGACCAGGTTCCATACGTTCGCCTGGATCGCGTTCGGGGTGCTGCTGGCCACGATCGCGGCCGGGCTCACCTGGTACACGATCAACGCTCGCCTGGCCGCGGCCCGGGCCGCCAGCTCTGGCGCTGGCTCTGGTCCCGGCTCCGGCGCCGAGCCCGGCTCCGCCGCCAAGCCCGCCGCCGAAGGCCGCCGCTACCCCCCGCGCCGCATCCTCATCCACGGCGGCGCCGCCAGCACCACCCTCATCCTGGCGCTGATCACCCTCCTCATCACCGTCCACCACTGATCCACGGCCGCGGCTGGCCGGGGCTAGCCGGAGCGGCGGGGCGCGCGTACGATGCTTGTTACTCGTCAGTAACAGGAGGTTCGCGATGACGCTGGCCTACGACCGGGTGGGGTCCGGACCGCCGCTGGTGCTGCTGCACGGGGTCGGCCACCGGCGGCAGGCCTGGAACGCGGTGGTCCCCTTGCTCCGCAACCGCCGCGAGGTGATCACGGTCGATCTGCCCGGGCACGGCGAATCGCCGCCGTTCCGGCCCGACGGCCGGGAGCCGGTGCAGGCCATGGCCGAGGACGTGATCGCGTTCCTGGCCGAGCTGGGGCTCGACCGCCCGCACCTGGCCGGCAACTCGCTCGGCGGCGCGCTGGCCCTGATCGCCGCCTCCGCTGGCCACGCCGCCACCGTCACCGGACTGTCCCCGGCCGGCTTCTGGGTCAACCGCAGGCAGTTCAGCTACGCCAAGGCGACCTTCAAGGTCATGGAGGTCATCGGCGGGGCGGTCCAGGGTTCGGCGTCGCGGCTGTCCCGCTCGACCGCGGGCCGGGCCTTCATGTTCGCGTCGGTGGTCAGCCACCCGTCCCGGCTCAGTCCCGAGCAGGCCGCCGGGGACGCGCGCGCCTTCCTGATCGCGCGCCCGGCCGTGGACACGATCCTGGAGACCCCGCTGTGGTTCACCGCGGCCGTTCCGGAGCAGATCCCGGTCACCATCGCCTGGGGCACCAAGGACCGGCTGCTGCTGCCGAGCCAGGCCGCGGTGGCCGCGCGCCAGCTGCCGCACGCCCGGCACCTGCCGCTGCCCGGCTGCGGCCACGTGCCCATGACCGACGACCCGGCGCTGGTGGCCCAGGTCCTGCTGGACGGCAGCACGCTGGCCGACGCCGCCGGACCGACGGAGCCCACGGGCACGCCGGACCTGGCTGAGGAGCGGTAGCAACGCGGGCGCAGCCCGCGTAGGGGGTCTGGGGGGCTTAGGCCCCCGAGGCCAACACCGGGCGATTCCGGCGCCACACGATGCCGAGCCCGGTGCCGCCCTCGGGTACCACGTCCAGGGTGCGCTGGCCCGCCCGGGTGAAGCCCAGCTTGCGCGGCACCGCCTCGCTGAAGGCGTTCAGCTCATCGTGCACGATCTCGACCCGGTCGACGCCCGGCAGGCCGAAGGCCGCCTCGGTCAGCGCCTCGGTCGACGCGGTGGCCAGGCCGCGCCGGACGTAGTCCCGGTGCACCCAGTAGCCGATCTCCAGCCCGCCCGGCCCGATCCGGGCCATCAGGCCGCAACTGCCGGCGATGGCCCCGTCCACGGTGATCGCGTAGTTGAACGCCGAGCCGATCTCCCAGTCCCGGTCGCAGGCGACGATGAACTCGAACGCGCTCTGCCGCGAGTAGCCGGGGGCCCAGGGCATCCACGGGCGCAGGTGGTCCTGTGACTCGATGACGGCGACGTAGATGGCTTCCTCGTCGCCGGGCTGCCAGCGCCGCAGCGTGACCGGCCCGCGCTTGAGGACTTCGGGAGGACGGGGCTCCGAATGCATCACCCCATGCTGGCCGGTCCGCCCACGCGGGGACAAGCCGATATCGTCGCCGCCGTGGGGACCCCGCCTTCAGACGGCCTTTCGCCCGAGCGCCTCCGGGCCGCCCGCTGGCACGCCCTGCGGCTCGACGGCGCGGCCGCCTCCGTGGCCGAGGTCGCGGCGGACCTGGGCGGGCTCCAGGCCCAGGCCGCCCCGCCCGCCCGGATGGCGGTCCGGCCCCGCACCGCCGGGCTGACCGCGGCCGCCGTCGACCAGGCCTGCACGGACCGCGACGTCACCCGGACCTGGGCCATGCGGGGCACCCTGCACATGATCGCCACCGCCGACCTGCGCTGGATGACGGACCTCTTCGGCCCGGTATTGGTCCGGAAGGATCGCCGCCGGCGTCTGCAGCTCGGGCTCACCGATGACCTCTGCGAGCGGGCCCTGACCGCGCTGGCCGCGATCCTGGCCGGCTCACCCCCGCTGACCCGGGCCGAGCTGATCGAGCGGCTGGCCGCCGAGGGCGTCGCCATCGACCCGCGGACCCAGCAGCCGCCGCACCTGCTCGGCTACGCGGGCGGGCGCGGGCTGATCTGCCGCGGCCCGGACCGGGCGGGCGAGGAACCCACCTACGTGCGGCTGGACGAGTGGGCCCCGGACGCGCCCGCGCTGGACCGGGACCAGGCCCTGGCCGAGCTGGCCCGGCGCTACCTGGGCGGGTACGGGCCGGCCAGCCGGGCCGACTTGACCACCTGGTCCGGGCTGCCCGCCGCCGATACCGGGCGAGCCTGGGACCTGGTCGCCGGCGAGACCGTCCCGGTCGCCGGGGCTGGTACCGAGCTGGCTGGCACTGAACTGGCCGCGCTGGCCGGCGCTCCGCTGGACGCCCCGGCCCCGCGACCCCGGCTGCTCGGGCACTTCGACCCGCTGCTGATGGGGTACCGGGACCGTGACCTCGTACTCGACCCGGCCCACACCCGCCGCATCCAGGCCGGCGGCGGCTTCGTCCAGCCCACCGTGCTGGCCGCGGGCCGGGTGGCCGGGACCTGGCGGCTGGACCGGCGCGCCGGGCGGCTGGTGGTGGAACCGTTCACCCCGCTGAACACCGTCACCCGGGACGCGCTGGCCAGCGAGGCCGCCGACATCGGGCGGTTTTCCGGCCTCGACGTAACGTTCGAGATAGCCGTGCCTCAGTGACTCCGGGGGGACAGGGAGGATGTCCAGGCGCTCCGCCCCGCTTACCGGAGGATCCTCCGGATATGAAAGGCTGGTACCGGAGGTGATCGCGTGAAGATCGGACTTCAGGTTCCCGATTTCACCTGGGCCGGCAATCCCACACAGCTGGGCCAGACCCTGGCCACCGTGGCCCGCACTGCGGACGACGCCGGCTTTGAGCACATCATGGTCATGGACCATTTCTTCCAGATCCGTAGTGTCGGCCCGTCCGAGCACGAAATGCTCGAGGCCTACACCACCCTGGGCTTCCTGGCCGCGCACACGTCCCGGGCCCGGCTCGGCACCCTGGTCACCGGGGTCATCTACCGCTACCCGGGCATCCTCGGCAAGATCATCACCACCCTGGACGTGCTGTCCAGCGGCCGGGCCTGGCTGGGCATCGGCGCGGGGTGGAACGAGGAGGAGTCACGCGGCCTGGGGATCCCGTTCCCGCCGGTCGCCGAGCGGTTCGAGCAGCTGGAAGAGGCCCTGCAGATCTGCCTGCAGATGTGGGCCGGGGACGAGAGCCCGTACCAGGGCAAGCAGTTCCACCTGGAGCGCCCGCTGAACTCGCCGCAGGCCCTGACCAAGCCGCACCCACCCATCATGATCGGCGGTGGCGGCGAGAAGAAGACGCTGCGCCTGGTGGCCAAGTACGCCCAGGCCTGCAACCTGTTCGCCGGGCCCGAGCTCGGCCACAAGCTCGACGTGCTCCGTGAGCACTGCGAGCGCGAGGGCACCGACTACGACGCGATCGAGAAGACGGCCTACTACGGGTTCGACGTCGGCGAGAAGGGCGAGAAGACCGCCCAGGTCGTCGACGACCTCGGCCGCCTGTCCGAGCAGGGCATCCAGACCGCGATCGGGTACGTGGCCCACGTCTCCACGATCACGCCGCTGGAGGTCATCGGCAACGAGGTCATCCCGGCCGTGGCCAGCTTCGGCTCCTGAGCGCCGGGCCGGACCGGCTGGCCTGAATGGCGCGTGCGCGGGAGGTGCCCGGCGTCCTCCCGCGCACGCGGGTCTTCAGCAGTTGCTGGCGGCCGGGGTGCCGGCCACCCGCGCCGCCAGCCAGCTGACCACGTCGGTCTGGGCGATGACCTGGGTCAGGATGTGGTCCCCGACGTAGCCGACCAGCTTGGTGTTCACGCCCATCGCGCAGTACTGGCGGTGCAGGGCCTGCTCGACGCCGTAGGGGATGATCTCGTCCAGCAGCCCGTGGTACTCATACAGCGGGACGGCGGGCTTCATCGTGCCCAGGTTGTTGGCGTCCAGCACGGCGGTCCACTGCGGCTGGCTGACCGGGTTGACCCCGCCGACCGTGTAGTCCTCGATCTTCTTGCCCGCGAAGGTCAGCAGCCCCTGGGCCTGGCACATGCCCTCGAGCGAGTTCATGGCCGCCTGCCCGGCCGGGGTGAGCTCGCTGTTCAGGTTCAGGGACGGGTACACGGTGTTGAACCCCTCGGCCGTCCCGGCCAGGAACGCGAACCAGATCGAGCCGTTGATGTTGCTGGCCACGGCCTGCAGGTTGGCCGGGGTACCGCCCGCCGCCACCCCGACCAGGTCGAGGCCGGGCGCGTAGGACGGCTGCAACTGGGCGGCCCAGTCGGCCGCGCTGCCGCCCTGGGAGTAGCCTTCGATCCCCATCGGCGCGCCCGCGCTCAGCCCGCCTCCGGGCAGCCTGGTCGCGGCCCGCAGCGAGTCCAGCACCCCGTACCCCTCGGGGATCCCGACGTTGTAGGCCTCGCCGCCCGGCGTGCCCAGCCCCGGGTAGTCGGTGACCACCACGGCCCAGCCCTTGGCCAGCATGTTGTTGACCGCGAACTGCTCGTCAAAGTCGTTGGCGGCGATCTCCCGCGACGGTGCGCACTGGTCGCCCCACCCCTGGGTCCCCGGCGAGTAGGCCATCACCGGCCGCGTGCCGCTGTACGGCGCCGTCGGCACGAACACCGTGCCCGAGATCGCGGCCGGCTGCCCGTTGACGTCGCTGGACAGGTACAAGATCTGCCAGGCCTGGCTGCCCGCGGTGGGCGAGGCTTCCGGCCGGCACCAGATGATGTCCCCGGGTGCCCCGCTCGGCAGCGGGCTGGGCGGCGTGTAGAACGCGTCGCCGCTCGGCGCCGAGGCACAGGTGCTGGCCGACGCGGCCGCGGGTTTGGCCAGGTCGTGAGCTGCCGCCCCGGCCGGCGCCGCCGCCAGCGCGGTCAGCGGTAGCGCGAGCGCGGCCGCGCTCAGCAGTACACCGGACAGCCGGGACCCCGGCCTGCGGAGCCTCTTCATCGTGGCCTCCCAGGAGCAAGACGGTCGTACTCGCCCGGTCCGGCAACCAGGAAGCTACCGGCGAGTAAGACAACGTTTCCCACAAAATCCCACCTGGACACCGGGGCGTAAATAACGCAAAGGTCACATTTACCTAACCCCAGCCTCATGCGTCCCAGCACCCAGCGGCCAAGGGCGC
>DATDIH010000152.1:0-3637 GCA_036521155.1 Streptosporangiaceae bacterium | reverse complement strand
GGTGGCGACCACCGCGAGCGCCCGCGTGGTGGGAATGCCCAGGCCGTGCATGGCCTCGCCCATGAGGTACTCGCGCAGCATCGGGCCGACCACGGCCTTGCCGTCGCCACCCCGGGCGAACGGGGTGCGTCCGGACCCCTTCAGGTGAAGGTCGCGGCGGCGCCCTCGCGTATCGAGCACCTCGCCGAGCAGCACCGCGCGGCCGTCCCCGAGGCGGGGGGCGTACATGCCGAACTGATGGCCCGCGTAGGCCTGGGCCACCGTCGTGACCCCCTCCGGAACCTGCCCGACCAGCAGCGCGACACCCGGCGGCTCTCGCAGCGCCGCCGAATCGACGCCCAGCTCGGCCGCCAGCTCTTCATTGAGGACCAGCAGCTCGGGAGCGGGCGCCGGAGCCGCCGTCCACGGCACGGAAAGGCCGGGCACCTCGCGGGTATAGGAATCCTCGAACCGGAACAAATTCGTCGCGACGGTCACGCCTTCGAGACTACGGACCCGCCACCGTCCAGCAAGCCCCTGCCCAGGCTGCTCCGGTATGGCCCCGGCCCAGGGTTTGTTTCGCCCGGGCCGGGGCCAGATCTGGATCAGCCGCGGACGGTGAAGCTGGCGCTCAGGCTGGCGGGGGTGCCGATCTGCACCTGGTAGCCGCCCGGCTCCACCTGCGGGGTGGCGGTGCTGTCGATGTCGCCTGGCGTCACCGCCAGCTCGGACACCGGGAAGGAGACCTTGACGGTCTTGGCCTGCCCGGGGTTCAGCGTGACCCGGGTGAACCCGGCCAGCCGCTGGTCAGGCACCAGCACCGCGCTGACCGGCTGGTGCACATACACCGGCACCACGTCGGTCCCGGCCCGGCTGCCGGTGTTGGTCACGGTGAAGGTGGCGGTGACCGTGCCGTTGCGGGACACGCTGCTCGTCGCGGTCAGCGCGCTGGTCGCGAACGTGGTGTAGGAGAGCCCGTAGGCGAACGGGTAAAGCGGGTTGTAGCCGCTGCCCGGGCCCGATCCGGTGTAGGGAAGCTGGTCGAAGAACTTCGGCTCGTCTCCCACCGGGGACGGGGCGGTGGTGTCGAAGTCGGCGCCGGTGGTGTCGGCGTCGGACGGCCAGGTCACGGGCAGGTGGCCGCTCGGGTCCACCTTGCCGAAGATGGCGTCGGCGACGGCGGTGCCCGCCTCAGTGCTGCCCTGGTAGGCCATCAGCAGCCCGGCGGCGTTCTCGGCCGGACCGAGGCCGAGCGGGCGGCCCGCGATGACCACCACGATCACCGGCTTACCCGTGGCCTCGAGCGCGCTGATCTCGGCCTTCTGATCCGGGGTGAGCTGCGGCGCGGGGTTGTCGCCCAGCCCTTCGGCGTAGGCCTTCTCCCCCACCGCGACGACCACTGCGTCGGCCGAGGCCGCGTCGCTGACCGCGGTCTGCTGGTCCGGGGCATAGGTCACGTTCGAGTCTTCGGCCTGTAGGCCCTTGAGCACGGTGGTGCCAGGCGGGATCTGGTTGGCCGGGCCGACACAGCAGACGTGGCCGCTGCCGAACACACCCTGCCAGGACACGCTCCAGCCGCCGAGTTGGTTGGACATGTTGTCCGCGCTCGGCCCGGTGACCACGAGGTGCGCTCCGGAGGCCAGCGGCAGCACGTTGTTCTGGTTGCGCAGCAGCGTGATGGACTCGCGGGCCGCCTGAAGGGTGGCGTCGCGGCCGGACTCGACCGCGGCGTCGGCCTTGCTCGCGTCGACCATGGGGTGGTCGAACAGGCCGAGCTGGAACTTGAGGGTGAGAATCCGGGTGACGGCCTGGTTGATCCGGGCCACCTTGACGCTTCCGTTGGCCACGTCCTGCTGGACCGCGGTCTGCCACTGGTCGGCGTTGAACGGCAGCATGGCCACATCCACGCCGGCGTTGATGGCCAGCGCGGCCGCACCGGCCAGGCCGGGCGCCAGGTGATAGGTGGTGGCCAGTGCCGGCACGTCCCCGTAGTCGCTGATCACGACGCCCTTGAAGCCCAGGTGGTCACGCAGCACGGTGGTCAGCAGGTAGTGCGACGCGGTGGCCGGGATGCCGTTGACCGACCCCGAGTCGACCATGACCGATCCGGCGCCAGCGTTGATCGCGCCCGCGTAGCCGGGGAGCAGGGTGTCCTGGAGGTAACGGATGGGCGCCTCGGCCTGAACCCGGTCGTGCCCGTTGATCGACGCCGAGTAGGCGGCGAAGTGCTTGACCGTGGCGGTGACCTGGAGGCCGCTGCGCTTGGTCTGCATGCCGCTCACGTTGGCCGCGCCCATGGCCGCGTCCAGCGCGGGCTCCTCGGACCAGGTCTCGTAGTAGCGGCCCCACCGGTTGTCGCGGGCCAGGTCCTGCACTGGCGCGAAGGCCCAGTTCCAGCCGGTCGCGGCGAGCGCGTTGGCGGTCACCTGTCCGCCCGTCTTGGCGGCGGACGGATCCCAGGTGGCACCCATCCCGATCGACTGCGGGAACAGCGGGGCCTGCCACGGGTGGCCGAACCCGTGCACGGCGTCCACGCCGAAGATCACCGGGATATGCAGCCGCGAGTGCTGGATGGCGTAAGCCTGCATGGTGTTGTATTCGTAGGCCCAGTCATAGCCGGTGTTGCCGACACCACCCTTGCCGGTGGTGTCCACCGGCACGTCGCTGCCGCCGGCCAGAATCGAGCCGACGTTGTCGTTGACGAAGACCTTCTGTTCGCAAGCGGGGTTCGGGACGTTGAAGCCGCCCTGGCTGGTGCAGGCACTGGTGGTGTCGGTGACGTTCGACTGCTCGATCTGCACCATCTGGCCGATCTTCTCGGCCAGCGTCATCCGGCCCAGCAGGTCGCTGACCCGGGCCGAGACCGGCAGGCGCGAATCGAGGTAGGACGCGCGGGTCGCCGCCGCCGCGGGCCGCCCGGTGGCCGCCGAGGCCGACACCCCGGCCACCAGCGCCGCGGTCAGGGCCACCGCCGCCGCGACCGCGGTGAATGCCGCGTGGCGCGGTTTGCCGGGCCGGGTCATGATCCGCCATTTCCAGCCAGGATCAGACAGTCGTGGTCTCATCGCCCGCTCCTTCACACCGATGTGGTACTGAGTGAGCGCGCCGGTGGCGGCACCTTGCTGTTAATGTGTGCCAGGCCACACTCGACGCCGCGCTGTAAACGTACGACGCCGAACTTCAACGAATTATTAAAAATTCGCACTTACCGTCAACAAATCGTTAATAAGTACACAGACCAGGACATCCCGGCGTACGGATCACGTCATCGCCCGAATCGTCCTGCGCCGTATCGAGCAGGGCCTGGATCCCAAGCCGGCCGGTTACGGACAGTCTTCGGCGACGGCCCAGGCTTCCCCTGGCGGCGGGCGTTAGTCCGGCGCCGCCAGGAGCGTCGGAAATTTCACTGCTGACGGTTTCGTAGAACGGGCCGCCCACCCGCCGGCCTCGTCAGGTTGTCGTGGAGGCCGAGTGCTCGCGCAGGTAGCGAACCAGGCCGACGACGTCCTCCGGCACCAGCCGGCCGATGGCGCCGCTGGAGTACACGCTGACTACGACCTTGCCCGCAGGGTCGAGCACGAAGCCGGTGGATTGCAGGTAGACCGGATCCGGGTTGACGAACGCCCCGGTACGTGCGGCGACGGCGGTTGCGTCGGCC
>DATDIH010000151.1:0-7911 GCA_036521155.1 Streptosporangiaceae bacterium | reverse complement strand
CCCCCCCCCCGCCGGTTCTGGGGCAAC
This sequence comes from Streptosporangiaceae bacterium, assembly GCA_036521155.1. Lineage (GTDB taxonomy): Bacteria > Actinomycetota > Actinomycetes > Streptosporangiales > Streptosporangiaceae > Bog-532. The sequence continues at coordinate 7,884 of DATDIH010000151.1, read as the reverse complement.
TCAGAGGTTCCCGGCCCTTGACTTAGGTAAGGCTTACCTAATAAATAAGTGACATGGACTTTGCGGACGAGTGCGGGTGCAGGGCAGGCCTGGGCGTTGAGGTGAGCCATGGGCGTTGAGGTGCTGCCCGGGCCGTCGCTGGCCGAACGGGCGCGGACCGCGGTGACGCAAGCCCGTCTGGCCCACGTGACCTGGGAGGATCCGGAGCCGGGCGGTGGGCGGCGGGTGACCGCGACGGCGGCGATCCGGGTGAACGGGTCCGGCGCGCCGCTGTTGCTGCTGGCGCCGCGGGAAACCGTGACCGAGGCGCTGGCCGAGAGCCCGCTGGTGACCGCGGCCATCCCCGCCCCCGCGCCACTGGGCTCGCTGGCCCTGACCGGGACGGTGTGGCCGCGGGCCGAGACCGACGGGCGGCTCGGGTACCAGCTGAACCTGCACTCGCTGCGTTTCGCGGGCGGAGGCGGCGCGCCGGTGCGGCTGGCCGACTACCGGGCGGCCGAACCCGACCCACTGTGGCGGGTGGCGGGCAGCGCCATCCAGCACCTGGAGCGCGGGCACATGGCCGAGCTCATCTGCTGTGTCCGGGCCCACGGCATGCACCGGGCCGAGTGGGTGGTGCCGCGTGGCCTGGACCGGTTCGGCCTGGAACTGGCGGTGATCAGCCCGCACGGCGTGGCCGCGGTCCGGCTGTCGTTCCCGGACGGCCCGGTCGGCTCGCTCGAGGAGGTACCGGCGTCGCTCCGGGCGGTCCTGGCCTGCCGCTGCCGGCCCGTCCGGCCGGAGTAGCTCAGTCCTGGGCGGGCTGCTCGGCCAGGGTGATGACGCCGATGGCCTGGGCGGGCGACATGCCCAGGTCGGCCGCGACGGCCTGGGCGGTGTGGCGCTCGGACTCGGTCAGCGGACCGTCAGCGGTACCGACCCGGATGACCTCGGCCAGGAACCACTCCTTGGCGTCCGGGGTGAGTTGCTGGGCGACCTGACCGATGGCCTGGCCGGCGGCTTCGGCGGACTCGGCGCGGTCGGGGTCCAGGTTGCCGTCGCCGTAGCCCTGGGCGCCCGCGCCCAGGATGACGGCCACCGCGCGCTGCCGGGCGGCCGAGTTGGCCGGGTCACCGGACTGGAGCATGGCGGTGGCGGCGGCGCGCATGCCCGCGGGCAGCGCGGCCTGCATCTGGGCCGCGGTCGGCAGCTTGAGCACGTCAACCACGTAGCGGGTCTTGCAGGTCCGGCACTGGACGTGCTCGCCCACCTTGGTCAGCGGGATGATCGGGATGAAGAACAAGGTGAACCATCGGCGGCCGGCCCGGAGCCGGTACTGGCGGTCACCGCCGCAGTTGCGGCAGTGGAACACACCTTCGCTGATGGTGCGGAAGAAGATCCGCAGCCCCCAGATCAGCAGCAACGCTCATCCCTCTCGTCGGTGGCCCGGCAGGCGGCCTCAGTCCTCGCCGGCGGCCGGCAACTGGCCTCAGTCCGCGAACATCAAACCCGACCATGATTCCATATAAAATATGAACCACGGCTACCACCAGCGCAAACGTGACTAATCCGTTTCCGGGGCCACCCGAGACCTTGCCACGGGGCGATTTCTCGGTTACACCTCAGAAGACAACGTTATCGACCATTACTGGACGCGCCGGGACCGAGGTGCTCCCAGTCGCGATCGCGGGCTTGCGGCCGCGGGCTTGCGGCCGTGATCGCGGGCTTGGTGAAAGGCGACGGCATGCTTGGCCTGACCTCGTTCCGGTCCATCGTCTTCCGGGCATTGCGCTCCCCCGCCGCCTGGGTGGCGGCGACGGCGCTGACGTTCAGTGGCCTGCTCGCTGGCCCGGCGGCGGCCACCACCGCGGCCCCGGCGGCCCCTCGGGCCACCGCCGCCAACACCAGCGTGTGCAACATCTACTGCGACGGACGGGATCCGGCCGTCGCGACCGGGGACCGGACGCCGGCCACCGCGACGGTGTGGAGCCGGGTCATCACGTTGCACGTCTCGGACGGCGACGACATGGCCTGGGGCAGCATCGACGACGGCTCCCCCACCGACGAGGTCTGGCTGGACCGCTCCTTCGACGGCGGCCAGACCTGGGCCAACGGCTCCAAGCTGGGTGACACCACCATCCCCAGCGGGGACACCGGCTGGCGGACGCTGATGTACAACATCGACAACCCGTCCGCCCAGGGGGTCGGAGCCATCCGGGCCTGCGGCAAGGCCGGCAACCGGGTCGAGATCGCCTGCACGCCGTGGCTCCGCTCTACCGTGCACGCGGCCACCCCGGCGGCGGCCTCGGTGACCGCGCTGATGCAGTACTTCAACCCGTCCACCGGGCGCTGGTCGTCCACGCTCGGCTGGCAGGACGCGAACGCGCTCACCACGCTGATCGGCTACATGCAGCGGTCCGGCGACTCCACCTACGCCTACGCGATCAGCGACCTGTGGAACGACAACAAGGGCGCCGGGTTCACCGACGCCTACATCGACGACGACGGCTGGTGGGGACTGGCCTGGCTGAAGGCCTACCAGGACACCGGCAACTCCGCCTACCTGTCGGCCGCGGAGAACCAGGACAACGTGATGAGCCAGTACTGGGACTCCACCTGCGGCGGCGGGCTCTGGTGGTCAACCGCGAAGACCAGCAAGAACGCCATCGAGAACGAGCTCTACCTGGAACTGAGCGCCGCCCTGCACAACACCCTGTCCGGCGACACCACCTACCTCGGCCGGGCCGAGCAGGAGTGGAACTGGTTCTCCGCGACCGGCCTGATCAACTCCAGCCACCTGGTCAACGACGGGCTGAACTCGTCGTGTGCCAACAACGGCAACCCCACCTACACCTACAACCAGGGCGTCATCCTGGCCGGGCTCAGCCAGCTCAGCCTGGCCACCGGCAACACTTCGCTGCTGACCACGGCCAACGCCGTCGCCACCGCGGCCACCAGCCGCCTGGTCAGCAACGGCGTCCTGGTCGACCCGTGCGAGCCGAACGGCTGCGCCAGCGACGGGTACTCGTTCAAGGGGATCTTCGTTCGCGACCTCGGCGAGTTCGCCCGGGCCACCGGGACCACGGCGTACAACACCTTCCTGGCCAAGCAGGCCAGCTCGATCCAGGCCAGCGACACCAACGGGGACGGGCAGTCCGGCCTGTACTGGGCCGGGCCGCTGGCCGACCTGGTCTACCCGAACCAGCAGTCGGCCGCCGACGCCTTCACCGCCGCCCTCGGCACCTGAGCGGCGGTGAAGGCGCCCCCTGGTGGGGTGATTGGCTCGTGTTACCAGCTCAGGCGGGCGGCTGGACGTGGTCCCGCCAGGTGTGGGCCGGCTCGTAACCGAGTTCCCGGCGGGCCTTGTCGATGGTCATCAGGGTCTCGAACTCGCCGACCTCGCGGGTCAGCTTGACCCCGGGCCAGACCTGGGCCATCAGGTCGGCCGACGGTGTGGTCATCACGGTGTCGGCGTTGGCGATGATGTAGCTGCGGGCCCCGCTCACATCGGCCTCGAGCGCGCGCCACATGCCCTGGGCGGCGTCCCGGGCGTCGATGTAGCTCCACAGGTTCCACTTGCGCAGGTGCGGGTCTGCCCAGGCCTTCGGGAACTGCTCCACGTAGTCCTCGGGGTAGAGCACGTTGGACAGCCGCAGGGCGACGAACGGGATGCCGCTCCACTCGGCCAGATGGGTGGCTTCGGTCTCGCCGACCACCTTGGACAGCGAGTAGGTCGTGGTCGGCCGGGGGTAGTGGTCCTCGTCCATCGGCGCGTACCAGGGCGGCTCCTTCTCGAAGTCCAGGCCGAGCGTGGTCTCGCTGGACGCCCAGACCACCTTCTCCAGCTTGTTCTGGATCGCGGCCAGGAACACGTTGCTGTTCATCGTGGTGTTGGTGCTGAACGTGCGGGCCGGAGGGAACAGCCGCGGGGCCGGGATGTTGGCCAGGTGCACGACGGCTTCGACCCCGGCCAGCAGTTCCACCGCGTCACCGTAGTCGGTGAGGTCGCCGCGGGTGTAGGTGAAGCCGGGCCGGGAATTGGCCGCGGGCAGGGTCGGCGGATGCGGAACGATGTCGGTCGCGAGCACCTCGTAGCCCTGGTCGAGCAGGACCTGGGTGGCGACCCGTCCCGCCTTGCCGGCCGCTCCGGTCAGGCAGATCTTCCTCGGCATGTTTCTCCCGTCGTAACAGTGCGTTCCGGCACCATGATGCCCCAATGATGACGCTGTGCCGCTTGGTGCGGTACGTGTGGGCTGATGTCCACACGTGACGACAGTGATCGACTTATTTCGTCGGAAGATGGTGGGGAAAAGGGTTGCTTCGACGTTGGATCGGGCTTACCGTCCGAATGTCCGGCAGCGGCACCTGAATGGACGGAGCAGCGATGCGAGCCTGGAACGGTGCGGTCATCGGGGTGGCGCTGGCGGCCGGATTGCTGTCCGCGGCCGCGGCCCCAGCCGGAGCGTCGGCGGGAGCGGCCGGGGCTGCCGGGGCTCACGGGACGACTGTGACTCGCGGGGTTTCTGGGGCCGGGGTGGCCGACGGGGACCAGGCGGCGGGGGTGCTGCCGTTGCTGCCGGACGGGCTCAACGTGGCCATCGGGGCCCAGGTGAGCGCCAACTCGGGGGCGGCGCCGGGGAGCTCGCTGGGCAGCATCGACGACGGGGACGGGACCACACGGTGGTGCCCATCATCCCTGGGCCGGCACCGGGTGACGCTGGACCTGGGGCGGGTCGTCCAGCTGACCGGGACCGGGGTGACGTTCTCCGGCGAGGAAGGCAGCGACGGGTCCTTCTACAGCGTGTCGGCCGGGCTCAGCCCCGGTCATGAGACTCCCCTCCCCGACCAGGCCGCCGGCGACCGGAACACCATTGTCCAAGGCCCCCTGTACCTGTTCGCCGGATCCGCCGCCGACCCGGGGGCGACGGTGGCCGCGCGGTACGTCACGCTGACCTACCAGGTGCCACGGGAGCAGGACATCTGCGTCCAGGAACTGCGCGCCTTCTCCGCCAGCGCGGAGTCCCGGCCGGGCCTGGAGCTGGGCGACGACGTGTCCGGCGCGATTGGCGACGCTGGCAGCGGCACCAGCAGCTACACGGTGAACGGGCAGGCCGCGCCGCTGCTCAGCATCCTGCGCTCCGGGGGCACCAACTACGGCCGGCTCCAGCTGCTGGTCAACCCGGCCAGCGGCTCGATGGGCCTGGCCGGTGATCTGGCCGCGGCCACGCAGCTCAAGGCGGCCGGGATGAAGGTGTTCCTGGACCTCGAGTACTCGGACTCCCCCACCAGCTCCACTGCCCAGGCCACCCCGGCCGCCTGGGCCGGGCAGCCGCTGGCCACCCTGGCCCGGACCGTGCAGAGCTACACCGCCTCGGTGCTCAGGGCCTTCGCGGCCAACGGCACCCCCGTGGCCCAGGTGCAGATCGGCAACGACGTCACCCAGGGGCTGCTGTGGCCGACCGGCCAGCTGGCCGCGGGCCCGGGCGACCCGGGCTGGGGTCCGCTGGCCACCCTGCTCAAGGCGGGCGCGGCGGGCGCGCGGGCCGGCAATCCGGCCGGGAACCCGCTCGCGGTCCAGATCGGCATCGACGCCGGGGCCGACACCACCAGCTCACTGGACTTCTTCGGGCATCTCGAGGCGGCGGGAGTTTCATTCGACCAAATCGGGGAGACGTACTCGCCCTGGACCCAAGGGCCGCTGACCAGCCTCGACAGCACGCTGCGGGCCCTGATCACCCGGTTCGGCAAGCCGGTGGTGATCAGCGCGGGCCAGTTCCCGTACGCCGACGTGACCGGGTACGGGAGCTACTCCGACGCCGTGCCCTACCCGGACACGCTGCCCGGGTACCTGATCACGCCGGCCGGGCAGGCCAGCTACGAACGCGACCTGGTGTCGCTGCTGGCCGCGCTGCCCCGCGGGCTGGGCCGGGGCGCGTTCTACCTGGCCCCGCAGACCGCCAGCGCCCTCGGTGAGTTCACCCCGGCGGGCGCGGCCGAGCCCGCGGCCGACGCCTACCGGGTCGGCTCCGGAGCCGCCGGTCAGGACCCGGGAGTGCCACCGGTCAGCGCGGTGCCGGCCGGGACCCCGGCCGCCCAGCCGTCCCAGCCCGCCAGCACCGGGAACGCCGCCCTCCCCGGGACGCTGCCGCCACTGCCGTCCGGGCTGAACGCGGCCATCGGCGCCCGCGTCAGCGCCAACTCCGGGGCGGCCCCGGGCACGTCGCTGGCAGGAGTCAACGACGGCGACGGGACGACCCGCTGGTGCCCGTCCAGCGCGGGCGTGCACCAGGTCACCGTGGACCTGGGCCACGTCGAGGACGTGACCGGCACCGGGATCACGTTCTCCGGCCAGCAGGCCGGCGACGGCGCCACCTACAGTGTGTCGGCCGGGGCCAGCCGCCCGGGCCAGACGCCGTTCCCGCATCAGGCGGCGAGCGGGCACAACTACATCGCCCCCGGCGCCCAGTACCTGTTCTCCGGGTCGGCGGCCGACGTGACCGCCACCGTGCCCGCCCGGTACCTGACCCTCACCTACCAGGTGCCGCGCGAGGAGAACATCTGCGTGCAGGAGTTCCGGGTCTTCGTGCCGGCCAGCGCGCAGCAGGCGGCCAGCCTGGAGACCGGGTCCGACCTGTCCACGCTGCTGTCCGACACCGGCACCTACACCCTGGCCGGGCAGCAGATGCCGATCCTGAGCATCTTCCGCAGCGGCGGGCTGAACTATGTCCGGCTGCGGCTGTGGGTCAACCCGGTGACCGGGTACTTCGGGGTGCCGTCCGCGTCCCCGTTCTGCGCCGCCAGCGCCTGCCCGGACCTGGCCAACGACCTGACCATGGCCCGCCAGGTCAAGGCGGCCGGGATGAAGATCCTGCTCGACATCCACTACTCCGACACCTGGGCCGACCCGCAGCACCAGAATGTGCCCGGCGCCTGGCTCGGGGAGACCCTGCCCCAGCTGGCCACCTCGACCCGGAACTACACCCAGTCGGTGATCCAGGCCTTCGCGGCCAACGGAACGCCGGTGTCCCAGGTCGCGATCGGTAACGAAATTACCGAAGGTCTGCTCTGGCAGTTCACACAGCTTTCCGGGTCCACCGCCGCCGGGACCACGACCATCCCGGTCGACAGTGCCAGCGGCATCAGCGCGGGCGACACGCTGTACATCGACTCGCTGGCCAACAGCAACAGCGTGGCCGGGGTGGCCGACCCGAGCACCGACATCGCGACGGTCAAGGCGGTCAGCGGGAACACGATCACGCTGACCCGGCCGCTGGCCCACGCGCACGCGGCCGCCGCCACCGTGCAGGACGTGCAGGACTCCGGGCACCTGCTGTTCAACGACAGCACCGGCACCGCCGACTGGAACTCGCTGACCACGCTGATCAAGGCGGGCGTGGCCGGGGCCCGGGCCGGCAACCCGGCCGGGAACCCGCTGCTGATCCAGCTGCACATCGACCGGGGCGGCGACAACGCGGCCGCCACCGACTTCGTGCAGCACATGGTGGCGGCGGGGGTGAAGTTCGACGTGATCGGGCTGTCCTACTACCCCTGGTACCACGGGCCGATGACGGCCATGAAGGCCAACCTGACCGCGCTCATCGACCGGTTCGGCAAGTACGTGATGATCGCCGAGGACCAGTTCCCGTACAACCCGATCGGCGGCTACGGCCAGTACAACGCGGCCAACGCCAACTACCCGGACACGCTGCCGGGCTATCTGGTCACGCCGGCCGGGCAGGCTTCCTACCAGCGGGACCTGGTGTCGCTGGTGGCGTCGCTGCCGGGCCACAAGGGCCTGGGCGTCTTCTACTGGGACGGGGACAGTTACAGCTACCAGGGCATGTTCGCCTACCCCGGCATCGCCCAGCCGGTCATCGACGCCTACCAGATCGGGACCACCCCGGC
>DATDIH010000150.1:0-9328 GCA_036521155.1 Streptosporangiaceae bacterium | reverse complement strand
CCTGCTTCTGGCTCATCCGCCGCCGCCTGAGCTGACACCGCCTCAGCCAAACCGAAAGGTATCCCCATGCTCTGGCTGACCTGGCGCCAGTTCCGCGCCCAGGCCACCGCCGTGGCGGCCCTCGTGGCCGCCTTCGGCGTGGTCCTGCTGGTCACCGGCCTGCGGCTGGCCTCGCTGTACCACGCCAGCAGCTTCGCAGCCTGCCACGGCGACTGCGGCCAGGCTGCGGCCAGCTTCCTCGGCCAGGTCGGCTCGGGCGGGGGGTACCACCGCATCTACACGCTCGGCGCGGCCCTGGTCTACCTGCTGCCCGCGGTGATCGGCCTGTTCTGGGGCGCGCCGCTGATCGCCCGCGAGGTGGAGTCCGGCTCGTACCGGCTGGCCTGGAACCAGACCGTGACCCGGGAGCGGTGGCTCGCGGTCAAGCTCGGCATCCTCGGCCTGGCCAGCCTGGCCGCCGCCGGGGTGCTGAGCCTGATCCTGGGCTGGTGGGCCAGCCCCATCGACCACGCGGCCACCAGCGCATCGGCCGGAGGCTTCGAGGACCGCTTCGCCCCGGTGATCTTCGGCGCCCGCGGGATCGTGCCTGTCGGCTACGCGGTGTTCGCCTTCACGCTCGGTGTGCTGGTGGGCTTGCTGGTCCGGCGCACCATCGCGGCCATGGCCGTCACCCTGGCCGTCATCGCCGTGGTCCAGATCGCCTTCCCGCTGGCGGTCCGGCCGCACCTGATCCCGCCGGTCCGGCACACCACCGCGGTGACCGCCGCCGCCATCCGGCAGATCAACGGGAACGGGCCGGGCGACCAGCTGACCGGGATCGGGCTCGGGAACTCGGACGTGCCCGGGGGAGCGTGGGTCATCGCCGACCAGACCACCACCGCGTCCGGCTCGACCGCGCTCGGCGCCATGCCGTCCGCCTGCGGCGCCAGCATGCAGGACTTCGCGACCTGTGCCACCGCGATCGCCGGCAAGAACCTCAAGCTGACCGTCGTCTACCAGCCCGCCAACCGGTACTGGCCCTTCCAGCTGATCGAGACCGCCATCTACCTGGCTGTGGCCGCCCTGCTGACCTGGGCCTGTTTCTGGCTCATCCGCCGCCGCCTGAGCTGACCCCAGCTGACCCGGCGCCCTCGTCAGGTACGCAATCTCGGAGAAGCCCCGGCCCGGGCGGCCGGCTTAGGGTCGGGGCATGATTTCGAACATCTCGCTGGTCACCGTGTACTGCCTGGACCAGGACCAAGCCCGCGACTTCTACGTCGAGAACCTGAACTTCGAGACCCGCACCGACATCACCATGGGTGAGGGCTACCGGTGGCTGACCATCGGGCACCCCAGCCAGCCCGAGCTTGAGGTGACGCTGATGGTGCCGGGCCCGCCGCTGAACGACGAGGCCGCCCGGTTCATCCGCGGCGAGCTGGAGAAGGGCCAGATGGGCGGGCTCGGCCTCAAGGTCGACGACTGCCGCAAGACGTTCGCCGAGCTGAGCGCCAAGGGGGTCACGTTCCTGCAGGAACCGTCGGAACGGCCGTACGGTATAGAGGCGGTGATGCGCGACAACACCGGTAACTGGCTGGTCCTGGTGGAGCCGCGCGCGTTCACCCCGGGGGACTTCACCTGACCTCGACCCCGTGCTGACCGACCCCGTGCTGACCGGCACTGTGCTGACCTCATTGGGGGACCGTTGCCCGCCTGGATCTGCGCCACCTGCGGTAACCACTATCCCGACTCCGAGCACCCGCCCGCGTCCTGCACAATCTGCTCGGACGAGCGCCAGTGGGTGCCGCCGTCCGGCCAGCACTGGACCACCCACGACGAGCTGGCGGGCGAGGGTGGCCCGGACAAGCGGCACAGCGAGTTCTGGGACGTCGAGCCGGGCCTGACCGGGATCGGCGTCACTCCCGCGGTGGGCATCGGCCAGCGGGCCCTGCTGGTCCGCACCGGCCAGGGCAACCTGCTCTGGGACCCGCCCGGCTTCGTGGACGACGAGGCCATCGAGCGGGTCCGGCGCAGCGGCGGCCTGCGCGCGGTGACTGCCAGCCACCCGCACTTCTACGGGGCCATGGCCGGCTGGGCCCGCGCGTTCGGGGCGGACATCCTGGTCAACGAGGCCGACGCCAGCTGGGTGACCGAGCCCGACCCGGCCATCCGCACCTGGTCCGGCCGGCTGGAAGTCCTGCCCGGGGTGACCCTGGTCCAGTGCGGCGGTCACTTCCCGGGCAGCGCGGTGGTCCACTGGGCCGACGGCGCGGGCGGGGCCGGCGCCCTGCTGGCCGGGGACACGATCTTCGTCACCCCGGGCGAGGACCGGCTGACCTTCATCTGGAGCGCGCCCAACCGGCTGCCGCTGTCCGAGCCGATGATCCGCGGCATTCTGGACGCGGTCCGGCCGTTCCCGTTCGACCGCATCTACGGCGGCTGGGCGCCCACCATCGGTTCCGGCGCCCGGCAGCTGCTGGAGGCTTCGGCCGAGCGCTACATCCAGTTCCTGCGCGGCGAAGCGCCCTAACGGGAGGCGGGAGGGCGGCCGCGGGGGCCGGCCACCCTCCCGCCTGGCTCGGCCGCCCTACTCGTTCCGCAGCGCGGCCAGTTCCTCCTGCACGCGCTGCTCGTGGGCGGCGGCGTCCTGCCGGGCCCGGCGCGGATCCCAGCGCCCGGTCATCAGGAAGATCAGCGGGATGAAGACCACCTCACCGCCGACCGCGACCCACCACCAGTTCCTCCACTGGCCCGCGGCCGCCTTGGACGCGTTCACCACCTGGGGGCCGTGCGCGGCCAGGAACGCCTGATCGGCCTTGGGTACCGTGGCCAGCGCGGCCAGCCGCTGGGTGGCCACCGGGATCGACACCTTCTCGACCCGGGCGATGTCCCCGACCGCCTTGGCCAGGGCGGCCTTGTCGGTGGGGTTGGCCTTGAGCGCGGCCTGGGTGGCCGGGTCGATGGCCGCGCCGGTGGCCAGTTCCTGGGCGTACTTGGTGCTCAGCGCCGTGACTTGGCTGCCGTAGTTGACCAGCGGGGTCATCGAGCTGACCACGAACGGCAGGCACAGCGTGGACACCGCGATGACGACCCGGATGATCCAGCCCCACACGGCCAGCCCGGTCGCGGTCAGGGCTGGGTTGTGCTTCTCCACGGTCTCGGTGAAGCTGGCCATCCAGGGCGCGTAGGCGATGGCCAGGAACACCGCCAGCAGGCTGATGGTCAGCGCGAACGTGGTGTAGCTGGTATGGGTGTGGCCCGCGTAGCTGCCGAAGAGGATCGTCATGATGATCGCGCCCACCGCGCCGAACACCATGAACGGCTTCCGGACCTTGACCCGGTCCGAGATGATCCCGACCGCGATCAGCGCGCCCGCGTCAAAGGCCCAGAACCAGTTGCCGAGCCCGTTGGCCCTGGACAGCGAGTACCCGAACAGGGATGAGAAGTAGATCGTGAAGAAGCCGACCGCGGTGTAGTAGATGATCAGGAACACCGAGATCGCGAAGGCCGAGCCGATCACGTCAAGGTGCAGCATCTGCCGCCACGGGTGCCGCAGGCTGGCGGACAGGTCGATGCCCTTGGCCCGGGCCTCGATCAGCTGCCGGTCCCGCAGGCTGACCATGAGCTGGTCGCGCAGGCCGGGGGACAGTTCCTTCAGCGCGACCACCGCGATCGCCGCGACGACCAGGCCCACGATGCCGCAGATGACGAACTGGTCCTGCCAGGCGTGCAGGTGGGACAGGGTGGCGCTGGACACGATGGCGACGACCAGGCTGCCGACGACCGGGCCCAGCGTCCAGAAGCCCATGGCCGAGGCCCGGCCCAGCTGCGGGGAGAAGTCCCGGATCAGGGCCGGGGTGGCGACCAGGATGACCCCCTCGACCACCGCGATCGCGGCGAACAGGATGCCGTAGGTGAGCCTGTTGGGGGCGTTCGGTATGCCGAACAGCACCAGCAGGGCGGTGATGACCAGCCCGTAGGCGACCAGGTTGGCCCGGCCCCAGCGGTCGGCCAGGCCGGCCAGCAGCGAGCCGAACGCGCCCACCGCGTTGCCGATGACGATGATGTAGACGTAGTAGGAGAACGTCATGTGCAAGCTGGAGATGATGGTCGGCGAGACCGCGCCCGGGATGTACAGCGCGTAGTAGAGCATGATCGTGGCCAGCACCACGATCCCCAGATAGAGCACCCGCCGCCCGGTGTCCGGGTAGTGGTTCAGTTGCCGCTGCCACAAAGTCCGGGCCACCAGGCCCGATGCTGGCGCTGTGCCGTCCACGGTGGTTGCCATGTTCTCCTCTTTGAGTTAGACCGGGCTGCCAACAACCTTCCGGAACACCAGAAAATCCAAAAGTACGTCTGTGTACTTAAGGTGTTCGACCGATACTCTAGGCGCGTGGTTCACACCAGGCAAGAGGTCCCCGGCGGCATTAAGGCCACCAACGGGACCGGGGGCACCCTGGCCGATACGCACGAGGGCAAGCCGGGCCTGCCGCGCGGCCGCAGTCGCCTGCCCGCCCCGGCCGTGCAGGCCTCCCAGCGCGAGCGGCTGCTGCGCGCGGTGGTGGCGGCGGTGGCCGGCTCCAGCTACTCCGAGGTGACGGTGGCCGACATCGTCCGCCGGGCCCGGGTCTCGCGGGCCGCCTTCTACACGCACTTCGCCGACAAGGAAGACTGCTTCCTGTCCGCCGCCCGCGAGGGTGGCCAGCTGATGGACAACCGGATCCTGACCGCGACCCGGGCCGCCGACCCGGACGCCTCCGACGAGGACGTGCTCCGGCTGGCCTGCCGCGCGTTCCTGGCCTTCATGGCGGCCGAGCCGGAGTTCGCCAAGATCTTCTACGTCGACATGCCCGCGGCCGGCCCGGAGGCCGTGGCCCAGCTGGCCCGGGCCCAGCACCGGTACGCCGACCTGAACCAGGCCTGGCACGACCGGGCCCGGCCCCGGCACCCGGACTGGCCCGTGCTGCCCGACGACGCCTTCCTGGCCCTGGCCGGAGCCACCGCCGAGCTGGTCAAGGCCCGGGTCCGGGGCGACGCCACCGCCGCGGTCCCGGAGCTGGAGGACACCATGGTCGCGCTGCACCTGGCCGTGATGGCGGGCCGGACCTGGCCCGCGCCCCGCCCGCATTAGCCTGGCCCGCACTGGGCCCTCCAGGTGATCAGCGCGTCCAGGGCCTCGACCTGATCGCCCCGCACCAGCAGCGGGTTGACCTCCAGCGACTCCAGCCGGTCGCCCAGCCCGGCCGCGACCGCGGCGATCTGGGCGATCACCCCGGCCACCGCGGGCAGGTCGGCCGGGGGCGCGCCGCGGGCCCCGCGCAGCACCGCCGCCCCGCGCAACTCGCGCAGTGCCTCTTCGACCTCGGCCGCGGTGACCGGGAGCGGACGCAGCGCGGCGTCCTGGAGGACTTCGACCCAGATGCCGCCCAGGCCCACCGCCAGCATCAGGCCCCAGGCCGGGTCGCGGACGATCCCGGCGATCAGCTCGACGCCGCCGGTCCGGTACGGCTGGACCAGCACCGGGCCGTCACCCGCGACCGCCCGCACCGCGCGGTAGCCGTCCCGGACCGCGGCCTCGTCGCCCAGGTTGAGCCGGACCCCGCCGGTGTCGCTCTTGTGGGCCAGCCCCGCCGCCTTGACCACCACCGGGTAGCCCAGCTCATCCGCGGCGGCCACCGCGGCGGCTTCGCCGGTGGCGGCCCGCGCGGGCACCACCGGCACCCCGCAGCTGGCCAGGAAGCCGGCCGCCCGGTCTTCCGCCCACACACCGCCCGCCGCCGCCGGTGAGCCCGGAGCGGAATCTTCCGTTCCCGCCTCAACCTCGCTCCCCGTCAGCGCCACTGGAACGGAACCCTTCGTTCCCGAGTCGGACTTGGTCCCCGTCGCTGTCGGCGCCGCCGGAACGGAACCCTCCGGTCCCGCGTGAGCCTTGCTCTCCGCCGGCACCGCTGGAACGGAACCCTTCGTTCCCGAGTCAGTCTTGCTCCCCGTCGCTGTCGGCGCTGCCGGAACGGAACCTTCCGGTCCCACCTCGCCCCCGCTGCCCGTCAAGGACGGGGACTCGGGCAACAGACCTTCCATATTCATCGATGGAAGGTCGTTGATCTGGGTCTCGGCCCGGATCCGGGACCAGCGCACCGCGGCCCCGATGGCGGCCATGCCGTGCTCGATGCCCCCGGCCACGTAGGGGTACCCGCTGCCGGCCAGCAGCTTCCGCCCGGCCGGGGTGATGTCGGTCAGCGCGTTGCTGACCACCACCACCGGCCGCGGTGAGGCGGCGATCCGGCGCGCGTTGGCCTCGTACAGCATCCGGGGCAGGGCCGGGTCGGCGGGCTCGTCCCGCAGCACGTCGGCCAGCAGCAGCACCACGTCCAGGCCGGGATCGGTGACCACGATCTCCAGCGCCCGCCCCAGCAGGGTCCGGTCCACCACCACGTAGCCGGTCACGTCGAGCGGGTTGGCCACGTCGGCGAACGCGGGCAGCATGGCCTTGAGCGCGGCCGTGGTGGCCGGCGCGAAGGCGGGCAGGGCCAGGCCCTCGTCCTCGGCCCGGTCGGCGATGATCTCCGACGCGCCGCCGGACGGGGTGACCACGCCCAGCCGGTTCCCGGCCAGCGGCCACGGCCCGTCGCCCGGCTCACCCTGAGTCGGACCGGCCTGAGCCGGCCCGGCCTGGGTCAGCTCGGCCAGCACCCCGGCCGTGATGATCAGATCCTCCAGCGACCGGACCCGGACCACCCCGAGCCGCCTGAACACCGCTTCGATGACCGCGTCGTCGCCGGTCAGCGCGCCCGTGTGGGCCTGCGCGGTGTGCTGGGCGGTGTCGCTGCGGCCCACCTTGAGGGCCACGATCGGCTTGCCCGCGGCCAGCGCCCGCCGGGCCGCGGCCGCGAACTCGGCAGGCTGCCGGATGGACTCCAGGAACAGCGCGATGACCCGCGTGGCCGGGTCGTCGACCAGGTGTTCCACCACGTCGGTGACCGACAGCATGGACTCGTTGCCCATCGCCACCAGCAGGCTGATGCCCAGGTTGCGCGCCTGGGCCAGGCTCAGCACCGCGCTGGCCAGGCCGCCGCTCTGCAGCACCACACCGACCGGGCCGCGCAGCAGCGGTACCGGGATGGGCAGGCCGTAGGGGGTGATCCCGGCCGCGGCGTTGATGTAGCCGTTCCCGTTGGGCCCGAGCACGGTCAGCCCGCGCTGGCGGGCGAAGGCCACGATCTCGGCCTCGCGCCGGGCGCCCTCGGGGCCGGTCTCGCCGAACCCGGCGGTCAGGATGACGAACGCCCGGATGCCCGCGTCCGCGCCCTGCTTGAGCACGTCCAGCACGGCCGCGGTCGGCACCATCACGTAGGCCAGATCCACCGGCCCGGGCAGCTCGGACAGGGACCGGTGCGCCCGCTCCCCGTGCACCACCTCGGTGCGCGGGTTGACCAGGTAGACCGGGCCGCCGAACTCGTGCACGCGCAGGTTCAGGTGCGTGTTGACCGACCAGCCGGACTTGTCGGTCGCGCCGACCAGGGCGATGGCCCGGGGGCTGAACAGCGCCCCGAGGCCGGTCGCTCCGCCGGCCTTGCCGCCGACGGGGCTGTTCACTCCCCGATGCCGCCCAGCCGGACGTGACCCTTGAGCAGGTTGCGGGCGATGGTGCGCCGCTGGATCTCGTCGGTGCCCTCGTAGATGCGCAGCAGCCGCAGCTCGCGGTACCAGCGCTCGACCGGCAGTTCCTTGGTGTAGCCCATGCCGCCGTGGATCTGCATGACCCGGTCGACCACCTTGTTGGCCATGACCGCGCCGTCCAGCTTGGCGATGGACGAGGCGTGCCGCCCGTCCATGCCCTCCTGCACCCGCCAGGCCGCGTACAAGGTGAGCCACTTGGTCGACTCGATGTCCACCTCGGAGTCGGCGATCTGCCACTGGATGGCCTGGTAATCGGCGATCGGGTGGCCCATGGAGACCCGGATCTTGGCGTAGTCGATGGCCATCTGGAGCAGCCGCTCGGCCGACCCGATGGCCCGGGCCGGGATCAGGTACCGCCCCTGCCGGATCCACTGCATGGCCAGCTCGAAGCCCTTGCCCGGCTCGCCCAGCATGGCACTGGCCGGTACCCGGACGTCCTCGAACACCAGCGCGGCCGGGCCCCATTCGCCCATGGTCGGGATCGGCTCGGATTTCCAGCCCATGTCCCGGTCGACGAGGAAGCAGGTGATGCCACTGTCCGGCACGACCGCGAACACCATCACGAAGTCGGCTTCGTTGCCGTTGGTGATGAACGTCTTCTCGCCGTTGATGACGTAGTCGCCGCCGTCCGGCCGGGCCGAGGCGCGGATGTTGCGCGCGTCCGAGCCCGCCCCGGGTTCGGTGATCGCGAAGCAGGAGCGCCGCTCACCCTCGATGGTGGGGATCAGGTAGCGCTGCTTCTGCTCGTCGTTGGCCGCGTACAGGATGTTGTCGGCGTAACCGCCGAACCCGAACGGCACGAAGGTCCGGCCGCACTCCATCATCAAGATCGCGGACATGACCGCGCCGAGGTTCATGCCGCCGTACTCCTCGGGCGTGTTCACGCCCCAGAACCCGCTCCGGCGCGCTTTGGCCTGCAGGTCACGCAGGACGGAGCGGTCGAGGCCGGGCTGCCCGGCGCGCTCGTTGCGCAGCACCTCGGGCTCCAGCGGCATGACTTCCTTCTCGATGAAGGACCGCACGGTGTCCCGGATCTGCCGTTCCTCGTCGCTGAGCGAGAAGTCCACCATCTGCGTTGACGACCTTTCCTGTGCGCGTCCGGTCCAGCCGGGGCCGGCCCGGGCAAAATTCCTACCAGCGTTCTTCCCCGGCGGACCCGGTCAAACTCCGATCAGCTTTCTGGAATCATGCTCTAGTTCTCCTTCGAGGCTGACGGCGGCCCCGCCAGTTGTCAACGCCCAAGATCCACTCAAGCTCCCGCCAGCAGGTCCAGCACGGCCCGGCCGGCGGCGTGGCCGCGCTCTACCCGCAGTTCGCCTGATCAGGCTGAGCGGCGCCCCCGGCCCCGGGCCTCGGTGGCGGTGGCGCCGGCTTCGGGGGCAGTGGCCCCGGCTCCGAGCTGGCCGGGCCCGCGCATGAACAGGTAGCACCCGGGCACGTGCGGGCCCCCGCGGGCCGCCCACCGGTCCCGGTACGCGGTCGGCGACTCGCCCACCAGCCGGTTGAACAACGATGAGAACGACCCCAGGCTGCTGAAGCCGACCAGGAAGCAGATCTCGGTCACGGTCAGGTTGGCGTGCCGCAGCAGATCCTGGGCCCGCTCCACCCGCCGCCGGGTCAGGTACCTGATCGGCGTCAGCCCGTAAGCCGCCTCGAAGCTCCGCGCGAAGTG
>DATDIH010000149.1:0-10794 GCA_036521155.1 Streptosporangiaceae bacterium | reverse complement strand
GGCAGCCGTCCCACCGGAGCCGGTGAGCGCTCTAACCGCCCCTACAGCAGCGACCGCGACCGTCCCCCGCGCTCCGGCGACCGGGCTTCGCGTTCCTATTCATCCGACCGGCCCGGCTCCTCTTCCGGCCGCCCGGACCGTCCCAGCCGTCCCAGTGGCGCCGGCCGTCCCGGTGGCAGTCGTCCCACCGGCGCCGGTGAGCGTTCCGGTCGCCCCTCCGGCGGCGACCGTGACCGTCCCTCACGCTCCGATGACCGGCCCTCGCGTCCCTACTCGTCCGACCGCCCCGACCGTCCCAGCGGTCCCAGCCGCCCCGGCGGCGGACGTCCGACCGGCGCCGGTGAGCGCTCCGGCCGCCCGTCCGGCGGCGACCGTGACCGTCCCTCACGCTCCGATGACCGGCCCTCACGTCCTTACTCGTCCGACCGCCCGGGCCGTCCCAGTGGCCCCGGTGGCCGCTCCGGCGACCGGCCCTCGCGCCCTTACTCCTCCGACCGCTCCGGTCGCCCCAGCCGTCCCGGCTACTCGGACCGGCCCGACCGTCCGTATCGCTCCCGGGACAGCAGCTCCGGCGGAGGTGACCAGCGGGGCCAGCGTCCGCGGACCGACCGCAGCGGGGTCCCGCCGCTGCCGGAGAGCATCACCGCCGATCAGCTGCAGCCCGAGGCCCGGTCCGAGCTGAAGACCCTGCCCGCCGACCTGGCCGACGTGGTGGCCCGAAGGCTGGTCGCGGCCGAGCTGGAGGATGACCCTGAGCGGTCCTACGCCCAGGCCCACGTCGCCCGCGAGCTAGCCGCCCGGGTCGGCGTGGTGCGCGAGGTGACCGGGCTGGCCGCCTACCGGGCCGGCAAGTGGACCGAGGCCCTGTCCGAGCTGCGGGCCGCCCGCCGGCTGACCGGGCGGGAGTCGTTCCTGCCGGTCATGGCCGACGCCGAGCGGGCCCTGGGCCGCCTGGACCGGGCCCTGGACCTGGTGCACAGCCCGGAAGTGGGCAAGCTGACCCGGGCCGGGCAGATCGAGCTGCTGATCGTGGAGTCCGGCATCCGCCGGGACCAGGGCCGCCTGGACGCGGCCGCGATCGTGCTCCAGGTGCCGGAGCTGACCGACGGCAAGGTCCGGCCCTGGTCGGGGGCCCTGTTCTACGCCTACGCCGACGCGCTGCTGGCCGCCGGCCGCGAAGACCAGGCGCTGGAGTGGTTCGAACGCGCCGCCGCCGCCGACCCGGACGGTGAGACCGACGCGGCCGACCGGGTCCACGAGCTCGGCGGCATGGTGCTGGAGGACCTGGCCGAGTTCGAGGACGACGACCCGGGAGAGTAGCGCCGGGCAGCTACGGCCGCCGGTCAGCTGCCGTCGCGCTCCAGCCAGTGCATGATGCCGGCCACGTTGGCTTCGGTGCTGGCCAGCCGCATCAGCTTCTCGCCCGCGTATTCGTCGCCGCCGGACTGCAGGCCCGCGTAACGCTCCTTGGTGCGCTCGTGCACCAAGGCCACCGCGTGGTCCAGGTCCATGCCCTCCCGGTGCGCCTTGCGGGTCTCGTCCACCCAGACCTTGATCTCCTCGGCCGACCGCTCCAGCGTCTCCTGGACGTCGGCGACCGGGCCGTAGTGGCTGAACAGCAGCCGCTCGGGCCGCAGCGCGCCGAACAGCGCCACCGAGTTCAGCGCGGTGTCCAGGTCGAAGTCCGGCGGGGGCGTGCCCGCCCGCAGGTCGCCGGTCTCGGGCAGGTACATCCCGGCCGCGTCGCCCACGTACAGGTCGCCGCTGACCGAGTCGAGCAGGCCCACGTGGTGCTTGGCGTGCCCGGGGGAGTAATGGCTGTCCAGCCGCCGCCCGCCGCCCAGATCCACCGTCCCGGTGTCTTCCACGGTCTCGATCCGCTCGGCCGGGGTCGGCGCCAGCGTGCCGAACAGCCAGTCCAGATCGTCCCCGTAGACCATCCGGGCGCTGGCCATCAGCCGGGAGGGGTCGGCCAGATGCCGGGCGCCCTTGGTGTGCACGACCACCCGCGCGGCCGGGAACATCTCGGCGATGTCCCCGACTCCGCCCGCGTGGTCGAGGTGGATGTGGGTGACCACCACGGTGGACAGGTCCTGCGGTCCGACCCCGAGGGCGGCCAGCGCGTCCCGCACCACCGGCGCCGACGGCGCGGTGCCCGTTTCCACCAGGCACGGCCGGTCCGACCGGATCAGGTACCCGGCGGTGATGCCGTGATAGCCCGCCATCTTGGTGTCGATCTGGAAGACGTTGTCACCCAGCGGGGTGACGCCGGCCGTGGCGTCAGCGCTCATCCGCCCATTGTCGCAGGACCAGCCCGGTCCGCGGCTTGGGCCCGAACGACGTGGACTTGCGCGGCATCCGCTCGCCGTGCTCGGCCACCGCCCGCACGTCCGCGGCCCGCACCGGGTTGCCTACCACCGCGGTGCCGCCCGCCGTCCGGGCCGCCTGGACCGCGGCGGCAGGCTCGCCGTGGACCACCAGCACGTCCGGTTCGGCGTCGGCCAGCCCCCACACCGACCGGATCAGCAGCTCGCGCAGCACCGAGGCGTCCAGGCCCCGCCAGTGGGCGGAATGGCCGGCGGGCATCACGTCGGCCACCCGCTCCGGCGCCGGCTCGGTCAGCAGGTACTGCTCGTCCCCGTTGGTGACCAGGAACGCCGGCCCGTGCCGCCCGGCCTCGGCCAGCGCGGCCACCGCGCCGTCCAGGTCGCCGTCCAGCGTCCGCACGCACATCGCGCCCTTGGCCATCTCCGCGGCCCGGGCCGGGGCCAGCCCTGGGATCACCCGGTGGATGGCGCCGATCCGGGGCGGGTAGGCCGCCGCGTCGACCAGGAAGGCCAGCCCGTAGTCCCACGGGCCCTCGCCGCGCCCGGCCGCGCGCTCCTGCTCCTGCAGCTTCAGGTAGGCGGCGTAGCGATGGTGCCCGTCGGCGATCAGCGCGGTGCGATCGGCCAGATCGGCGGCCACCGCGGCCTGCTCGGCCGGGTCGGTCAGCGCCCACAGCCGGTGCCGGGTCCCATCCCCGGTGACCGCGCAGGCCAGCGGTGGCCGGCCCGCGGCCACCTCGTCGACCAGCCCGGTCGCGGTGCCTGGGCCGCGGTGCGCGTCGGCCACGTCCTCGTTGTAGAGCAGGAAGATCGGCTCCAGGTTGGCCCGCGTGGTGGCCATCAGCTCCCGCCGGCCTTCCACCGGGCCCGGCATCACGTCCTCGTGCGGCAGCACGCTCGGCGACCCTGGCGGTACCAGCCGCAGCGCCCCGATCAGCCCCCGCTGCACCACGTCCCAGTCCTGGCCGCCCGCCACCGGCAGCGCCTGCTCGTAGACGTACAGGGCGGGCTGCGGGTCCGGGCGGAGCACTCCCGCGCCGAGCCAGTCCCGCAGCAGCCCGGCGGCCAGCTGGCTGGCCTCGGGACCCCGTGGTGGTTGCGGGGAGCCGGCGCCGGGCAGGATCACACGAACGATGTTGTGGGGTTCAGCCGCCAGCAGACCCTTGACGATGCCCGGGCCGATGACGTCATACGGTGGGGAGGTGACATCGGCGAGGCCGCTGACCCGGTCAGGGTCGTAGCGGACCGCACGGAACGGCGCCAGTGTGAGGCCGGATGAGCGCGCTGGCTGAGGGTCGGACGGAAGGGTCTGCACATATGTCAGAAGGACCTAACGGTTATCGAGATTCCCGGCCCGGTGGGGAGGGGCCCGACTCCGCCGGCCCGGAGGGTGACCCGCACGCCTGGTATCAGCGCGGTCTGGAGCTGCTCAGCCGGGGCAGCCCGGCGGCCGCGGCCCAGATCCTTGAGCGCGCCGCGACCGTCGAGCCCAGCTCCCGCAGCGTGCGCGAGGCCCTGGCCCGGGCCCAGTTCGACGCCCGCCGGTACACCGAGGCGGCCGACAACTTCCGGCTGATCGTCGAGGCCAGCCCGGCCGACGACTACGCCCACTTCGGGCTGGGCCTGTCGCTGGCCCGGTCCGGCGATCCGGCCTCGGCCGCCGAGTACCTGGCGCTGGCCGCGGCCATGCGGCCGGACCACAAGCACTACACCGACGCCCTGCACCAGGTGCGCGCTACGCTGCACTCCCGGACGGGCCAGCGGGGCCCCGTCCGGCCCCAGGAGGACGATTGAGCGACCAGACGGCCCCGGCCCCCCAGGGCCAGGCGCCGGCCCCACGGGCCAGCGAGGAGCCGTTGTGCCGCGGCTACGACGTGGCCCTGCTCGACCTGGACGGCGTGGTCTACATCGGCGGCAAGGCCGTGCCCGGCGCCCGCGAGGCCCTGAAGCAGGCACAGCGCGCGGGCATGCGGCTGGCCTATGTGACCAACAACGCGTCCCGCACGCCCGCGGCCGTGGCCCAGATCCTGACCGGGATGGGCATGCCGGCCCAACCCTCCGACGTGGTCACCTCGGCTCAGGCCGCGGCCCGGCTGCTGGCCGAGCGGCTGCCCGCGGGCGCGCCGGTCCTGGTCATCGGCGGGATGGGGCTCCGGGTCGCGCTGCGCGAACGGGGGCTGCGCCCGGTGTCCACCGCGGCCGCCCAGCCCGCCGCGGTGGTCGAAGGCTTCGCGCCCCAGGTCGACTACTCAGCGCTGGCCCAAGGCGGCCTGGCCGTCCGGGCGGGCGCCCTGTTCGTCGGCACCAACGCCGACCTGACCATCCCCAACGCCCAGGGCATCGCGCCCGGCAACGGCTCGCTGCTCCAGGTGATCAGGGCCGCGACCAAGCAGACGCCGATCATCGCGGGCAAGCCCGAGCCGCCGCTGCACCACGAGTCGGTGATCCGCACCGGGGCCAAGCACCCGCTGGTGGTCGGGGACCGGCTGGACACCGACATCGAGGCCGCCTACCGCGTCGGCGCCGACAGCCTGCTGGTGCTGACCGGGGTGACGGACGCCGCCGCCGCCGTGCTGGCCCCGCCGCACCAGCGGCCCACCTTCGTTGCCGACGACCTGTCCGGCCTGGTCGAGCCCCAGCCCGGGGTCACCGCCGACGGCGCTGGCTTCGGCTGCGGCGGCTGGACTGCCCGCTGGGCCGGCCAGCAGATCAGCCTGGACGGCGACGGCCGCCGCATCGACGCCCTGCGCGCCCTCTGCGCCGCCGCCTGGTCCCGCGACGACGTCAGCGCGGACGCCGTGAAGTCGGCCCTGGACACTATGGCTGCCGCCTCCTGACCTGCTTCACGTCCCCGTGACCGTGGCCCGTAGTTGTGTACTGATTGTGACGACGAGTTTGACACGGGCCCGGCGATGCGCTCTTCTATACGCCATGGACGACCGCCGTACGCCAATCCGTGGCCGCGCAGTGCGCACGGTTCTGGCTGCCTGTGGTTGTTGTCCTTCGTGTTGTTGTCGCTGACGCTGTTCGCGCCACGCCGACCCCTTCGCCGCGCTGAGCCCATCCGGCCGCGCCCGATGACCCCTTTCACGAAGGACCCCGTCTGTGAACCCCGACGTTTCCGTGGCTCCGGAGATCGCCCAGCTCATGGAGCGGCCCGGCCCGGCCGATAGCCTGCCCGCCACATCACCCGCCCGGCCTGGCCGGCCGACCATCGGCGACCTGACTCGCGCGCTCAAGGCCATCACCGGCACGCCGGACCTCTGGTGGAGCCTGGTCCGCTTCGACGCCGAACATCCGATCCGCGTGCCCATCCCCACCGCCGGCGCCCATCAGGCCTGGCTGTCGATCCTGCCCCCCGCCGCCGCCGACCACAGTGAGAGCGACGTGGTGACCGTGGTGGCCGGTGAACTGACCGAACGCAGCGCCGGTACCGCCCTGAAGCCCCTGCTCCCCGGCCAGATCCGCGTGCACGGCGCGCCCGGGCCACGCCAGGCGGTCAACACCGGCGACGGCTACACGGTCAGCGTCTATCTCCGCGCCCACTCCGTCCCACCCCGCCCGGGCCAGTAAGGTCGCATCAACCGTTCGGTGCATACCGGAATCACCCCGTGGGCCGATGCCGGCATGACATCTGTCATGCCAGGGTGAGGATGGACAGCACTGCGCGTGGTCGTCCGCGCGGCTTAACGTAGACAACTAATGTGCGCCCAGGGGTATGAAGGGAAGCTTGATGATTGAGGTACGGGGCCTCACCAAGAGATACGGCGACAAGCTCGCCGTCGACAATCTGACGTTCGCGGTCGAGCCGGGCAAGGTCACCGGGTTCCTCGGCCCCAACGGAGCCGGCAAGAGCACCACCATGCGGCTGATCCTGGGGCTGGACAACCCGACCTCGGGTGAGGCCATGGTGCACGGCAAGCGGTACCGCGGCCTGAACTACCCGATGCGCGAGATGGGGGCGCTCCTCGAGGCCAAGGCGGTGCACGGCGGCCGGTCTGCCTACAACCACCTGCTCTGCCTGGCCCAGACCAACGACATCCCCAAGCGCCGGGTGGACGAGGTGCTGGGCCTGGTCGGCCTGACCGAGGTGGCCAAGAAGCGGTCGAAGGGTTTCTCGCTGGGCATGAGCCAGCGGCTCGGCATCGCGGGGGCGCTGCTCGGCGACCCCCAGGTGCTGATGTTCGACGAGCCGGTCAACGGGCTGGACCCGGAGGGCATCCGCTGGATCCGGAACCTGATGCAGGCGCTGGCCGCCGAGGGCCGCACGGTCTTCGTGTCCAGCCACCTGATGTCGGAGATGGAGAGCACCGCCCAGGACATCATCGTGATCGGGCGCGGCAAGCTGATCGCGAACACCACGATCGACAAGTTCATCGCGGAGAACTCCACCGGCACCGTCAAGGTGCGCACACCGCAGGTCGACGAGCTGGCCAAGGCGGTCGCGGCGGCGGGCGGCACCGCGACCAGCGGCGGCGACGAGGCCCTGGTCGTCCAGGGCCTGACCACCGACCAGGTCGGCGATGTCGCCTTCGGGGCCGGGGTGCGGCTGCACGAACTGTCCACCCACCGGGCCTCCCTGGAACAGGCGTTCATGGAGCTCACCGCGGACAGCGTGGAGTACCAGGCCACCGTCCAGGGTGGGTCGCCTACCGGGACCGCGCCAGCCGCGCCCGCGCCGGGCGGCGGCCGGCACGCCGTTACCGAAGAGGCTCCGCAGGGCATCCCGGCCGCGCCGCCGCCCCCCGCCCACGAAACCCAGGACGAGCACGCGGGGAGGACGAACTGACATGGCCGCAGTAACCACCGAAAGGGCCCAGCTGTCCGGGCTGCCGCCGGTCAAGGGCCGGGCCAGCCTGATGGGCACGATCCGTTCCGAGTTCACCAAGATCCGCTCGGTGCGCTCCACCTACTGGACCTTGCTGGTGCTGCTGGTCATCACGATCGGCATCGGCGTGCTGGTCTGCTGGCTGACCGCCTCGCACTGGAACCAGGCCTCGCTGTCGCAGAAGGCCAGCTTCAACCCCACGTCGAACTCCCTGGTCGGCTTGTTCTTCGGCCAGTTCGTGATCGTGGTGCTGGGGTCCATGACCATCACCGCCGAGTATTCGACCGGGATGATCCGCACGTCGCTGACGTCCATGCCCCGGCGCGGGGTGTTCTACGTGGCCAAGGCGGCGGTGTTCACGGTCATCGCCCTGATCATCGGCGAGATCGCCAGCTTCGTGGCGTTCTTCCTGGGCCAGGTCCTGCTGGGCACCGCGCCCGTGCACATCAGCACCTCGCTGTCCTCCCCGCACGTGCTGCGCGCGGTGGTCGGCGGCGGCCTGTTCGTGGCGGCCTGCGGGCTGTTCGCGTTCGGCATCGGCACCATGGTCCGGCACACCGCGGCCGCGATCAGCATCGCCATCGGGGTGCTGTTCGTGGTGCCGATCATCGTGAACTTCCTGCCCAGCAGCTGGAACAACGACATCTTGCGGTTCCTGCCGTCCGAGGGTGGCCAGGCCATCTGGCGCACCACTCAGGCCGCGCACGAATGGCCAGCCTGGGGCGAGTTCGGCGTCTTCCTGGCCTACACAGCCGCGGTCCTGATTGGCGGTTACATCCTCTTCCGCAAACGAGACGCTTAATTTTTATATCGAAGGGTCCGTGGTACTCCTACCACGGACCCTTCGCGTTCCCGCCCACCCTGGTTCCAGCCCTTCCCGCGCCACCCGCCCCCTGATAACAGCAAGAAGCCCTGCGGGGAGCGGCCAGAATGCGTTGGCTTGTCGCTGTTTGGCGGTGGTACGGTCAACGTCCGCGCTCGTGGAGGAGGTGAGACCGATTAACGCTTTGACCGATCGGGGCTCCCTCCCGCAGTTCGCCTGAGGCTGAGGGAGCCCGCTGGGCATCCTGAAAGGCTGAGCCAGAGCATGCGCTTTACTTCCACGACGTCGGCTGATGGCGTCACCGAGCAGTCGTTCACTCTCAACGAGATCCCCGCTTTGCTGTGGACGCCGGACCACGCCATCGGGCCGCGGCCGCTGATCGCGATGGGGCACGGCGGTGGGCAGCATAAGCGGGCGCCGGGCATCACCGCCCGCGCGGTCCGGTTCGCCGCCGAAGGCGGGTTCGCGGTGGTCGCGATCGACGCTCCCAACCACGGGGACCGGCCCCAGGACGCCGCGTTCACCCGGGTCCGGGAGGAACTTCGGGCCGGGATGGCCGCCGGCCGGGACCCCGCCGGGCTGGTCGCGGCCATGCACGACCTGCTGGCTGGCCAGGCCGTGGCCGACTGGCAGCAGGTCATCACCGCGGTCCAGGAACTCGAACACGTGGACAACGGACCGGTCGGTTACTGGGGCGTGTCCATGGGCACTGGGCTGGGCGTGCCGCTGCTGGCCGCCGAGCCGCGCATCGGGGCCGCGGTCCTGGGCCTGGTCGGGCTCTCCGGTCTGGCCGAAGCCGCGGCAAAGGTCACCGTGCCCGTCCAGTTCCTGCTCCAGTGGGACGACGAACTGGTGCCCCGCGACGAGGGCATGGCCCTGTTCGGCGCGCTGGCCTCAGCCGAGAAGACCCTGCACGCGAATCTGGGCGGGCACAGGCACATCCCCACCTTCGAAATCGATGATGCGCGGCAATTCTTCAGCCGCCATCTCAGTCCGGACCGGCCGCCCCTGAGTACCTAGGGCAGGGTCAAGATCTCGTGGCCGTCGTCGGTGACCAGGATGGTGTGCTCGAACTGGGCGGTGTTCCGGTGGTCCTTGGTCACCACGGTCCAGTGGTCGTCCAGGATGTCGTAGTCGATCGTGCCCAGGGTCAGCATCGGCTCGATCGTGAACGTCATGCCCGGCTCCATGATGATGTCGCTGTCCGGGTCGTCGTAGTGGGCCACGACCAGGCCGGAGTGGAACGTGGTGCCGATACCGTGCCCGGTGAAGTCGCGGACCACCCCATAGCCGAACCGGCGCGCGTACGACTCGATGACCCGGCCGATCGCGTTCAGCGGCCGGCCCGGGGCCACCGCCCTGATGCCGCGCATCATGGCCTCGTGGGTCCGCTCGACCAGCAGCCGGGATTCCTCGTCCACGTCCCCGGCCAGGAATGTGGCGTTGGTGTCGCCGTGCACGCCGCCGATGAACGCGGTGATGTCGATGTTGACGATGTCACCGTCGCGGACCACGGTGTCGTCGGGGATGCCGTGGCAGATCACGTCATTCAGCGACGTGCACAGGGACTTCGGGTAGCCGCGGTAGCCGAGCGTGCTGGGGTAGGCGTCGTGGGCGACCAGGAAGTCGTGCCCGACCCGGTCCAGCTCGTCGGTGGTGACGCCCGGCGCCACGGCCTTACCCACCTCGGCCAGGGCCTGGGCGGCTATGCGGCCCGCCACGCGCATGCGGGCGATCGTGTCCGCGTCCTTCACGTCCGGTTCGCCGAGCCGGGGGCGCTTTTTGCCGACGTACTCGGGTCGCGGGATCCGGTCAGGAACTGCGCGGTACGCCGAAGTGCTGCCGGGGTGGAGCTTTGTCGCCATGTTCTGCGAGTCTACTGTCCATGAGTAATCAGCAGCGCTGGTGGTACAGCCTCACACGCAACACCGTAGAGGACGACGACGGTCCCACCCGGGGCAAGGACCGGCTCGGGCCGTACGCGACGCGGGAGGAAGCCAGCCGCGCCCTGGAAATTGCGCAGGAACGAAACCGGGAGTGGGACGCCAAGGGCGGTGACGACGAACACTGAGGGCCGGCCAGGCGTGAGCGTCGGCCCGCGCCGTCCCGGGTATCGTTGGGGCACCGTGAGAGAGGTGCGCCGTGACTGAAGACCCGCGCCGGTCCGGGCTTCCGCCGGCCGCGGCCGCTCGGATGGCGGAGATCCGGCAGAGCGGCACCTGGGGCTCGGCCCTGTCGGCCGACGAGTTCACCGCGATCCGCAGCGTGGGCTTCGAGCCCACCGGGCAGGTGCTGGGCGCGGCCGTGTACAACATCGGCTACACCGGCGGCTACGGCTGCGCGGGCGCGTGGACCGGGTACTACAGCGGCCCCTACCGGTTCGGGCCGGCCCAGAGCGTCACCCAGACCTCCAGCCGTGGCGGCCAGTCGTCGTTCGCCCCGCTGGTCCAGGCGCTGTACGACGCCCGGCACACCGCGATCAACCGCATGATCGCCGAGTGCGCCGCGCTGGGCGGGCACGGCATCGTCGGGGTCAAGCTGACCATCGGGCGGTTCCCCGCGGGTGGCATGGAGTTCAAGGCCATCGGCACCGCGGTCCGGGCTCCCGGCGCGCCCCCGTTGCGGACCCCGTTCACCTCGGATCTGTCCGGTCAGGACTTCGCCAAGCTGATCAACCGGGGCTTCGTGCCCGCGGGCCTGGCCATGGGCATCTCGGTCGCGGCCCGGCACGACGACTGGCTGACCGTGGGCCAGACCCGCTGGAGCTCGGGCAACGCCGAGGTCTCCGGCTACACCGAGCTGGTCCACGAGGGGCG
>DATDIH010000148.1:0-21130 GCA_036521155.1 Streptosporangiaceae bacterium | reverse complement strand
CTGATCAAAGGTATGTTCGAATAAATAGGGCGGGATAATAAGCGCCATGCTCGAACAGGTCACGGTGACGCGGTACGTGACGCCGCTGCGCGAGGGGGGCTCGCTGCCGGCCATCGTGGAGGCCGACAACCTGGGCACCTACGTGATGAAGTTCCGCGGGGCCGGGCAGGGACCGCTGGCGCTGGTGGCCGAGATCATCGCGGGCGAACTGGCCCGCCGCCTGGGGCTGCGCGTGCCGGAGCTGGTGCTGGCCGAGCTGGACCCGCGGATCCCGGGCAGTGAGCCGGACCCGGAGATCCAGGACCTGCTCAAGGCCAGCAACGGGCTGAACCTCGGCGTCGACTTCCTGCCCGGGTCGGCCGGGTTCGACCCGCTGGGCTGGACCGCCGGAACGGAGTTCGCCAGCCAGCTGGTCTGGTTCGACGCGCTGGTCAGCAACCCCGACCGCACCTGGCGCAACCCCAACCTGCTGGTCTGGCACGGCGACATCTGGCTGATCGACCACGGGGCGGCCCTGTACTTCCACCACAACTGGCCCACGGCCCGTCCGGACCGGCCGTACGACGCGCGCGAGCACGTGCTGCGCGGCCGCGCCACCGACCTGGCCGCGGCCCACCGGGAGCTGGCCCCGCGGGTCACCACCGCGCTGCTGGCCGAGGTGGCCGGGCTGGTCCCGCCGGACTGGTTCGGGGAACGGGCGGGCCCGGCCTATGTCGAGCACCTGCTGGCCCGGGTGCCGTTGCTGCCGGAGCTGATCCAGCTATGACCGGGCCAGGAACCGCATCGGAAACCGCGCCGGGCACCGGGCAGGCGGGCACCGAGGTGTTCGAGTACGCGTTGATCCGGGTGGTGCCCCGGGTCGAGCGGGGCGAGGCCATCAATGCCGGGGTCATCGTGTACTCCCAGCAGCACCGCTACCTGTGTGCCCGGATCGAGCTGGACGAGGGCCGGCTGCGGGCCCTGGACCCCACCGTCGACCTGGACGGTGTGCGGACCGCGCTGACCGCGTTCAGCAAGGCCTGCTCCGAGGGCCCGCTGGCGGACCGGCCGCTGGGGGAGCGGTTCCGCTGGCTGACCGCGCCGCGCAGCACGATCGTGCAGCCGGGCCCGGTGCACACCGGCCTCACGACTGACCCCGCCGCCGAACTCGATCACTTGTTCGATACTCTGGTGCGACCGTAGCTGTCGGCCCGGAAACGAGCGCACGGCAAACCCGGAACAATTGGATAAAGATCTTGCGGTGGGGGAGAATATAGCCGTACCCCCACCGGCGGCGACGCGGAGGTAGCGCGATGGCGCTGTCCATGGACGAGCAGCGTATGCTCGCCGAAATCGAGCGGCATCTGGCCGCCGAGGAGCCCGGACTGGCCTCGAACCTGGCCCGGCTCCGTAAGCCGGGCCGCGCGAGCATTTTCCGCTCCACCCGGGCCCGGGTGATCGGCTCGCTGTTCACCGTGGTGGTCGTGGCCATGGTGTCCCTGATGGTGTACGCCCTGCTGCCTTTTCGGTCCGGCGGGCGGACCACTGGCCACCAGCCGGTAATCACCGCATCCACCAGTTCCGGCCCTGGTCAGGCCAAGATCGGCCCGGCCCCGGGCAGCGGTAGCAAGAGCAGTGGCACCAAGACCAGTGGCACCAAGGCGTCCACCGCGACCCAGAATTCATCCGGCAGCAATGCGGCTGAGCCCAGCTCATCGGCGGGTGCCCCGTCCGCTTCGGCCGCCTACGCCCAGGAGCACGGTCAGGGATCGGGCTGATTACTGACCGGCGATAAACCCGGCCGCCGCGGCGCCGGAATCCGCGCCAGCCCTGGGCGCAACTGAGCCCGGCCCAGTCTCCGGGCCGACTTGCCGGCCTTTCGGGGCGGCGGCGATAAGTACTCGCGCCAGAGCTGGATAAGGTACCGCTCAAGGCCTTCCAGCTGCTTCTTGGCCTGCTGGAACTCGTCAGCCAGGGGGTTGCGGTAGGCGTCGTACAGCTCGGCGTAGCGGCGGGCGGCTTCCTCGCGGTTGCTGGCGTAGACCCGCACCGCGTAGTCGCCCACCCCGCTGGCCAGGCGCAGGCCGTGAATGGCCTTGCCCACCGCGCCTTCGTCGATGCTGAGGTACCCGCGCAGATAGAGCCGGCACTTGGCCTCTTCCTGCCAGGTGTCGCCGAACGGCGGCGGCGCGCCGTCCCACTCCTCGATGACCACGCGGACGTCGAGCTGTTCCTGCAGGCTGCCGATCCACAGCTGCTCACGGTTCACGCTGATCAGCGAGCCGACCGGGGGGAGCGGGGCGCCGGGAGCGTTGGGGTCAACCGCCGAGTCGTGGAGGCGGAACATGCGCCGGTCGGGGAAGACGGGCATCACCAGTTGGAGAAGTCTCCGGCTCATCGTCCCCCCCACGGCACCTAGAGCCTGCAGCCCCCGCGTGCTCCTAGGCCGTGGAGCCAGGGCCCTGACAGGTGGGACAAATGTAGACCTAAGAACAGTCTCTTCGCAGGAAAACAGCATGCAGTGTCCGAATTTGTCCGAAATTCGGGTAGCCCGGAGTGACGGCGGGGGCCGGAGTGGTCAGCCACGGCCAGGGGCCGGTGACCAGCGTCTCCCGCTGGCCCGGAACACGCGCGCCACTACCTTCGTTATCAATTGTAGCCTTACAATAGTTTTGGAAACACAAGTATCTGCAGTGAGGTGAACCACCCTGCCGGATCTCACCCGTCGGCGCCGCCTGCTCGTGCTGGCCATCTGCTGCCTGAGCCTGTTCATCGTCGGCCTGGACAGCACGATCGTGAACGTTGCCCTGCCGTCGATCGCCAAGGACCTGCACTCCTCGGTCTCCGGGCTGCAGTGGACCATCGACGCCTACACCCTGGTGCTGGCCAGCCTGCTGATGTTCGCCGGCTCGACCGCCGACCGGGTCGGCCGGCGGCGCACGTTCCAGGCCGGGCTGGCGGTGTTCACGCTCGGCTCGCTGGCCTGCAGCCTGGCCCCGGGCCTGGGCTGGCTGGTGGCGTTCCGGATGCTGCAGGCCGTGGGCGGCTCCATGCTCAACCCGGTGGCGATGTCGATCATCACCAACACGTTCACCGACCGGCGGGAGCGGGCCCAGGCGATCGGGGTCTGGGGCTCGGTGTTCGGCCTGAGCATGGCCCTGGGGCCGGTGGCCGGCGGCGCCCTGGTCGACTCGGTCGGCTGGCGCGGCATCTTCTGGGTCAACATACCGGTCGGGATCGCCGCCATCGTCCTCTGCGCGCTGTTCGTGCCGGAGTCACGAGCCCCGCGGGCCCGGCGGCCGGACCCGGTCGGGCAGGTGCTGCTGATCGTGCTGCTGGCCTCGCTGACCTACGCGATCATCGAGGGCCCGGGCGCGGGCTGGGGGTCGGCCCTGATCACCGGCCTGTTCGCCGTGGCCGCGGTGACCTTGGGCGGGTTCTTGTGGTACGAGTCGCGCCGGGACGAGCCGCTGCTCAACCCGCGGTTCTTCCGCAGCGCGCCGTTCTCCGGCGCCACCGCGACCGCGATCACCTCGATGGCGGCCCTGGCCGGGTTCCTGTTCCTGAACACCTTGTACCTGCAGGACGTGCGTTCCTTCCGTCCGCTGCTGGCCGGGCTGTATCTGCTGCCGATGGCGGTGGCCCTGGCCATCTGCGCCACGGTGTCGGGACGGATCGTGGCCAGCCGGGGGACCCGGATCCCGATGGTCGGCTCCGGCATCCTGATCATCGCCGCGGGCGTGCTGATGACCCGGCTGACCGACCTGACCAGCCTGCCGTACCTGTTCCTGACCTACGTGATCTTCGGGGCCGGGCTCGGCCTGGTCAACGCGGCCATCACCAACTCGGCGGTCTCGGGCATGCCCCGGGAGCAGGCTGGGGTGGCCGCCGGGGTCGCGTCGGCGAGCCGGCAGCTCGGCAACTCGCTCGGCGTGGCGGTGATGGGCTCGGTGCTGAGCGCTAACCTGCGAGGAGGAATGGCCGCCGGGTTCGTGGCGGCCAGCCGCCCCGGCTGGTGGATCGTGGCTGCTCTGGGAGCTATCGGGCTCATCCTGGCCCTGGTTACCACGGGTGCCTGGGCCCGGCGCACCGCGGCCCGCACCGCCAGCCTGCTGTCGCCCGCCGACGAAAGGTCCACGGTGACCGTGCCATGACCAATCCCGCCCCGGCCGCCCGCGGCGAGCTGCCTGCCGAAGACCTGGCCGCGCGGGCCTGGCAGGCCATGCGCACCCTGGTGCTGGATCGCTACGACCGCCGCAAGCGGGTCTGCGACGCGCTCGGTATGAGCTTCATCCGGGCCAAGGCCCTGCGCCGTATCGCGGGCGGCTCCCTGACCATGCGCGAGCTGGCGGCCGGGCTCGGCACCGACCCGCCCTACACCACGGTGGTCGTCGACGACCTGGAACGCCGCGGCCTGGTGGTCCGGGCCGTCCGCCCCGGCGACCGGCGGTCCAAGCTCGTCTCCATCACCTCATCCGGCCAGGAGCAGGCCCGGCTGGCCGGCCAGATCCTGGCGGCCCCGCCGCGTCCGGTCCGGGCGCTGCCCGCCGCCGACCTGGCCACGCTGGACCGTATCCTCGGCCAGCTGCTCGGCCCGGAGGACGAGCCGCCGGTCAGCCCCTGACTGGGCCTTGCTCCGGGCCGCGGCGGGTGAGACGGTCGTCACAACGGCCCAGTGCTGCGCCGACAGCTCCGGGCCGCCGCCGTGCGACCCCAAGGAGCAGCAATGACCCGCCGTGATGCCGAATTCGACGCCGAGGGCGTCACCTTGCGCGGATGGTTCTACCCGGCCGAAGGCAGCGCCGGAACCGCCCCGACGATCGTGATGGCTCACGGCTTCTCCGCGGTCAAGGAGATGTACCTGGACCGGTTCGCCGAGGTGTTCTCGGCGGGCGGCCTGAACGTCCTGGTCTTCGACAACCGCAACTTCGGGGACAGCGACGGCACCCCCCGCCAGGAGATCGACCCCTGGGCCCAGGTCCGTGACTACCGGCACGCCATCACCTACGCGACCACGCTGCCCGAGACCGACGCCGGCCGGATCGGGATCTGGGGCAGCAGCTACTCCGGCGGTCACGTCCTGGTCGTGGGGGCCATCGACCGCCGGGTCCAGGCCGTGGTGGCCCAGGTCCCGCTGATCAGCGGCTACGACAACGTGCGGGCGCTGGTCCGGTCGGACTTCATCGACGGGTTCCGCGAGCAGTTCGACGCCGACCGGCTGGCCCGCTATCAGGGCAAGGAGCCGGCCATGGTCCCGGTGGTGGCCGAGAACCCGCTGGACCCGGCCGCGCTGCCCACCCCTGACTCCTGGCAGTGGTTCACCGAGACGGGGAAGACCCGGGCCCCGAACTGGAAGAACGAGGTCACCTTGCGCACGGTGGAGATGCTGGGCGAATACAACCCGGGCGACTACATCGCGCAGATCAGCCCGACCCCCCTGCTGCTCCTGCCGGCCCGCAACGACGTGCTGACCCCGAGCGCGTTCGCCATCGGCGCCTATGAGCAGGCCCGCGAGCCCAAGAAGCTGGTGATCCTGCCCGGCGGCCACTTCGACGCCTACGTCAAGGGCTTCGACGCCTCCAGCGGGCCCGCCCTGGACTGGTTCCGCGAGTACCTCACCGGCTGAGCTTGGGCACGTCCTCGACCAGGCGCTGGGTGTAGGGCGTGGCCGGGTGCTCCAGCACCTGCCCGGCCAGGCCCGCCTCGGCCACCGTGCCCTCGTGCAGGACCACCACGGACTGGGCGATGCTGCGGACCAGGGCCAGGTTGTGGGTAATGAAGATCATGGCCAGGTGACGTTCGGCCTGGATCCGGCGCAGCAGTTCGATGATGATCGCCTGGACCGAGACGTCCAGGGACGAGGTCACCTCGTCGCAGATCAGCAGGTCCGGCTGGACGGCCAGGGCCCGGGCGATCGCGACCCGCTGCCGTTCCCCGCCCGAGAGCTGGTCCGGGTAGGAGGACGTCAGGTCCGGGCTCAGTGACACGTCCTTGAGGACCTCGGCGACGCGGGCCGAACGGTCGCGGCGGGACAGGTCACCGAACTGCCGGAGCTGCTGGTCGATGATCTGGCCGATGGTCTTGCGCGGGTTGAGCGAGGTGTAGGGATTCTGGAAGATGTACTGGACCCGCCGCAGCTGGTCCTGGTCGCGCTGGCGGGCACCCCGGGGCAGGGGAGTGCCCTGGAAGGCGATCTCACCGGTCCAGTTACGGTGCAGCCCGGCCACGCAGCGGGCCAGAGTGGTCTTGCCCGACCCCGACTCGCCGACGATGGCGACGCAGGCGCGGGGCGGCACGTCGAAGCCGACCCCGGCCAGCACCTGCGTGCTGCCGTAGCTGGCCGCGACGCCCCGGACCGACAAGGCCGGCGGGCCCGCGGCGTCGGGCGGGGCGATGGCCACCGGCAGCGGTCCGGGCTCAGTGGCCTCGAGCTCCCGGGCCCGCAGGCAGCGCACGGTACGGCCGCCGCCCACCGCCACCGGTTCCGGCGGCGCGGTGGTGCAGGCGGCGACGGCGTACCCGCAGCGCGGGGCGAACGAGCAGCCGGTCCCGCGGCGGCCGGGCCGGGGCTGCTGGCCGTCAATCCCGGTCAGCGCCTCGGCCCGCTCCGGCGAAGGCACGGCCCGGATCAGGCCGCGGGTGTACGGGTGGACCGGATCGCCGAACAGCGCGGCCGCGGGCCCGGCCTCCACGATGCGCCCGGCGTACATGACCGCGACGTCGGACACGAGACCGCTGACCACGGCCAGGTCGTGGCTGACGTAGACGGCGGCCACCCCGTAGGACCGGCTCAGGCTGCGAACGGTGTTCAGGATGTGGCGCTGGGTCGTGACGTCGAGGCCGGTGGTCGGCTCGTCCAGCACGATCAGGGCCGGCCGGCACGCGAACGCCATGGCCAGCGCGACCCGCTGCTGCTGGCCGCCGGAAAGCTGGTGCGGGTACCGGTGCAGCATCTCCGGGGTGGGGTCCAGGTAGGCCTCACGCATCACCTCGGCCACCCGGTCACCGGGATCGCCCGCCCCGGAGACGCTCGGCTCGGCGGCGTGGACCCGCAGCACCTCGCGGATCTGGGTGCCCACCCGCAACGCGGGGTTGAGGGCCGAGGACGGGTCCTGCGGCACGTAGCTGACCCGTGCGCCCCGCGCCGCCCGCAGGTCGCGCCGGCTCAAGGTCAGCAGGTCCGTCCCGTCCAGCAGGACCTGGCCGCCGGTGATGCGCAGCCCCCGGCGGGCGTGGCCGAGCAGGGCCAGCGCCACCGTGGTCTTGCCCGAACCCGACTCGCCGACCAGGCCGAGCACCTCGCCGGCCGGGACGGCGAAGGAGACGTCGCGCACCACGTCGGCTCCGGGCCGGCCTGCTGAGTCCATCCGGACCTCCAGGCCGATCACCTGGAGCCGGGCCGGGCCGGGGGCAGCTGGCTGGCTCACTGGGAGATCCCCGGGCTGAGGTCGTCGATCAGCGCGGCCTCCTCGGGCCGGCGGTCCACCCCGATCGCCACCCGCGCGAACGCGTCGGTGAAGGTGTTGATCCCGATCGTCAGCAGCGCGATCAGCGCGGCGGGCACGATGACCGCCCACGGGTTCAGCGACAGGCCGGTCCGGTTCTCGTAGATCATCGTTCCCCAGTTGGCGGCGGGCGGCGGCTGCCCGAACCCGAGGAACGCCAGTCCCGCGATGATGGTGATGGAGTAGGTCAGCCGGAGCCCGGCCTCCACCGTGAGCGGGCTGACCAGGTTGGGCAGGATCTCGGAGACCATGACCTTGAGCGGCCGCATGCCCTGCAGTTCGGCCGCCTTGACGAAATCCCGTTCCGAGATGTCGAGCGTGGCCGAGCGCAGGACCCGGGCCACCTGCGGAGCGTGCGAGATGCCCACCGTCAGCGTGATCAGCCAGAGCTTGGGACCGAGCAGGCTGAGCAGGAGCAGCGCGAACACCAGTTGCGGGAACGACAGGATCACGTCCACCACCCGCATGATGAAGCCATCGCTGATGCCGCGCAGGTAGGCCGCGGAGATCCCGAGCAGGGCGCCGCCCACCATCCCCAGCGCGGTCGCGCAGACGGCCATCACCAGCAGCACCCAGCCGCCGTCCAGGACCCGGGAGAGCACGTCGCGCCCGAGGTAGTCGCCGCCGAGCAGGAACTGCCCGCCGGGCTTGCCAAAGGCCAGGGTGAGCGGCGCGGCTGACGCGTACGGCGCCACCAGTGGGCCGATGATCGCGGTCAGCACGACGATGGCGGCCATCACGAGCCCGATCGCGCCGCGGGGCGTGCGCACGGTGGCCAGCAGCGTCGACGCCTGCTGGTGGCGCCGGGCCTGGCCCAGGGGCCGCGGCGGACGGGTGGCGGCCGGCCCGGCCGGAGTGTTCTCGGTCATCGGGGCCTACCTGGCGATCCGTCGCCGTGGCGTGGCCAGCAGCGCGACGACATCGGTGAGGATGTTCATGACGACGTAGAAGGCGGCCAGGATGACCACGATGAACTGGAGCACCGGGACGTCACGGCCGTTGACCGCGTCCACCAGTCCCTGGCCGATGCCCGGATAGTTGAAGACGTTCTCGACGATGACGATGCCGCCCGCCAGGTACAAGAACCCGAGCCCGATGACCTGAATCGTGGGCGCGACCGCGTTGGGCAGCGCGTGCACCAGCACGATGCGCCACGGGGGCACACCCTTCAGTTTGGCCATCTCCACGTAGTCCGACTCGAGCGCCTCGACCATGACCGCCCGCATCATGCGCATGGTGTACGGCACGATCACGATCACCAGCGTGACCGCGGGCAAGATGAGCAGTTGCGGGTCGTTCCAGGCGTAGGTGCCCGGGGCCAGCAGGGACACGCCCGGCAGCAGGTGCCAGACGACGGTGGCGAACACGATGATGAGCCCGATGGCCACCACGAACTCGGGCAGGGACGTCGCGGCCAGCAGAACCAGCGACGTGACCTGGTCGAACCACCCGCCCTTGCGCACCGCGGCCACGGCGCCCAGGGCCACGCCCAGGAGTGAGCCGATCACCCCGGCCACCAGCACCAGAATCGCCGAGTTAATGAGCCTCGGCTCGACCAGGCTCCACACCGATTGCCGGTTGACCAGGGAGTTTCCCAGGTCGCCCCGGAAAAGGCCGGATATCCAGACCCAGTACTGGTCGAAGAGGCCACGGTTCAGGTGCAGCGTGTCCTCCAGCGCCCGCAGCCGGACCGGGTTGGCGTTGCGCCCGAGGACCGCGTAGGCGGCGTTACCGGGCAGCACCTCGGTGGCCAGGAAAACCACCACCGAAACCAGGAACAGGGTGAGCACCCCGAAGGCCAGCCGCCGGCGAACCAGGCGCAGGATCGGGTGGGCAGTCACAGTGTCGATCCTTCGTCTGGGTACTGGCGCCGGCGTCCGGGTGCTGGCGCCGACGGTGCATGCTAACGCGTTTGGCTCGTTTCGGTCATAACGGCAGGCCAGCCGTCGGCGGCAATCGGCCTGGCGGCCCGCCCTCATCACCATAAAAGCGCAGGTAGCAGGGGTTCCGGCGGGGGCTTAACGGCATTGTGTCCGAAACGCTGATCAATGCCCGGGACAGGCTGGTTCGCCGCACTCTAGGCTCCATGACAGGGTTGGCCTGGTTCATGCCGTACGGCCAGCTAATTTGCTCTGGACCTTAAATGTGGAGGTAACCTCGTGGGCCATTCGGACGAGCGTTCGACGCCCTTGCCGACGGGAATGCCCGGACGCCGCGATTTTCTGCGCGGGATCGCTCTCACCGGTGTCGCCGCCACCGCCGGCGGCCTGCTGGTCGGCTGCTCGACCGGTTCCAAGGGCTCTTCAGGCTCCACGAGCACCAGCACCCCGGCCAGCGCGGGCAAGCCGAAGCGCGGAGGCAACCTCAAGGTCGGCCTGTCCGGTGGTTCGACCTCGGACACGCTCGACCCGCACCAGGGGCTGACCTACCTGGACACCGGCCGTTTCGAAGCGCTCTATCAGCCGCTGGTCAAGCTCAACAAAGACGCCACCGTCGAGTACGTGCTGGCCGAGTCCATCACCCCGAACTCCGCGCTGACGCAATGGACCATCAAGCTCCGTCCCGGCGTCACCTTCCACAGCGGCAAGAGCCTCACGTCGGCCGATGTGGTTTACACGATGAACCGGATTGTCTCCAACAGCTATAGCGGGACATTGTTCTTCGGCCCGGTCGACATCAAGGGCGTCAAGGCGGTCGACAAGCTCACCCTCACGGTCCCGATGAAAACCCCGTTCGGGAGCTTTGTCGACCAGCTGGCGGGCGGCTGGTATTACCTGTACGTGGTGCCGACCGGCTTCAATGGGAAAACCCCGGACGGGACCGGCCCGTTCGCCTACCAGAGCTTCACTCCCGGGCAGCGCAGCGTGTTCGTCCGCAACAAGAACTACTGGAAGACCGGGCTTCCCTACATCGACACGCTGACCATCACCGACTTCAGCGATAACACCGCGGTTCAGGACGCCCTGACCACCAACGTCATTCAGGCCGCCGGTCAGCTGGACCCACCGCAGATGGCGGCGCTGGCCAACACCGCGGGCGTCAAGGCGGTCGCCTCCCACACCGGCCAGTTCAAGCCGTTCACCATGCGCATTGACCAGGCGCCGTTCAACGACACCCGGGTCCGCCAGGCGTTCCGCCTCCTGGTCGGGCGGCAGCAGATGATCGACTCGGCCCTGGACGGGTTCGGGGTCGTGGCCAGCGACGTGTTCGCCCCCTACGACCCGGACTTCAATGCCTCGCTGCGCCGGCAGCAGGACATCCCGCAGGCCAAGTCGCTGCTCAAGCAGGCCGGCCACGAAAACCTGACCGTGACCCTCACCACGTCGCCGATCGCGACGGCGACGGTCGCGCTGGCCACCGTCTTCGCGGAGCAGGCGGCGGCGGCCGGGGTCAAGGTCAACATCAAGCAGATCGACGCCGGTACGTTCTTCGGGTCGAACTACCTCAACTGGACGTTCTCCCAGGACTACTACAGCTACGCCCCGTACCTCAATCAGGTGGCCCAGTCGTTCCTCGGCTCATCGTCGCCGTTTAACGAGACCCACTCGAACAGCGCCCAGTACGCCCACCTGTACCAGCAGGCCAATGCGACGAGCAATGCGTCGACGCGCAAGGAAATCCTGCATGAAATGCAGCAGCTTGATTTCCAGCAGGGCGCCTATATCATTCCCACCTTCATGGACACGCTCGACGCCTATACCGACAAGATTTCCGGTTACCACACCGCCAAGGTCGGCGAGTCCCTTTCCGGCTGGGACTTCGAGCACTTCTGGTTCGTCTGACGGCGAACCCCGTTGTGGCCCTGCTCCGCGGAGCAGGGCCTACCGGGGCCGTTGCCGCCGGAGGAGGACGGGGTTCACCAGTTCGGGGTTCTGGTCGCCCGCGGCTGCACGAGGCTGCCGATCCAGGCTCCGGTAGCCCGCACGAGTTAACGACTCGGCCCGGGCGGCGGGGGTCAGCGCCTCGGCGACCGCGCCGACGAGCCGGGTCATCTCGAACGACACCTGCCGGGTGTCACATTCCGGCGCGGCCAGGACCGCGAGGCTGGAGCCGTCGCTCACCGTCTTGATGAGCATCAGGCCGTCCTCCATCTCCACCAGCGCCTGGGTGGGGGTGCCGCCCTCGAATATCCGCGCCGCCCCCTCCACCAGGCTGGCCAGGCCGGAGACGATGGCGCCGAACTTCTCCACCGCGTCGCCGGGGATACCCTCCGAGATGGCGAGCGGCACACCGTCAGCGGACACCACGATCGCGTGCGCGATGTCCTCGATCCTGGTGCAGAAATCCGAGACAAGCCAGTTCAGGTCCTGGCGGTACGGCTGGCTCATCGACTGGGTTCCTCTCCCGCGCCCGGCAATCCCGCCTCGGCCTCACGGCTGCCGAGCTGGAACCCACTGAGACGACTGCGTGCTGATTCGGGTGACCGGCGTAGGGGTGGTCCCTGGCGCGGGGACCGGGCCGGTCCCCCCGTCCCGGGGCTGTCTGGTGTCCCGGCGGCTTCCTGGGCCTCGTCCGGAGCGGGGTCGTCGGCCTTGGCGCCGTCGATCGAACCAGGGAACAGGTTCGCCCCTGGACGGCGCAGGGGCAGCCCCGACGCCGTAAGGTCCGCGGCGGCCAGCGGCTGGGCAGGCCCCTTGCCCGGCCGGGGACCGGGGGAGGGCGCCGGCCGGCTGGGCGCGCCGCTGGCGCTCATGACGGGCGAGGGCACAGCCGATGCGGCCGGGACACTGACGGGTGCCGCCGCCGGGACGGCAGCGGGTGCACTGGCCGACGTACTGGCTGACGTACCGGCCGGGACCCGCTGCTCGGACGGCCGCCGAGCCCGGAACCAGTTGGACGCCCGGCGGTTCCCGGCCCCGGCCTGCCCCGCGCCACCCCGGGCGCGCCGGCCGCCGGGCCGCAGCCCGGCGGAGGAGGCCGCCCCCTCGGCCAGCCGGCGCGACCGCTCTTCCGCGTCGCGGGCGGTTTCCTTTCCGGCCAGCGTGCCGGGCAGCCAGACCAGCGCGGACAGGCCCTGCGGAGCCGCGGCCCGCAGCCGGATCCGCACCCCGGACCGCGCGGCCAGCCGGGACACCGCGAACAGCCCCATGTGCTGGGACACGGACACGTCGATGAGCGGCGGGTTCTCCAGCCGCCAGTTCATGTCGGACAGGCGGCCGGCCGAGATGCCGATCCCGCGGTCGGTGACCTCGAGCATCACGCCACCGCTGGACACCTCCTGCCCGAAGACGCGCACCGGAGTCTGATCGGGGGAGAACGTGGTCGCGTTCTCGATGATCTCGGCCAGCAGGTGAACCACGTCGGCGGCGGCATGGCCGGAGACCACGATGCCCGGCTGGATGTCGAGCAGCACCCGGCCGTACTGCTCGATCTCGGACGCCGCGGCCCGCACCACGTCCGTGAGCGGCACCGGCTCACTCCACTTGCGCACCGGCTCCTCGCCCGCCAGCACCAGCAGGTTCTCGGAGTTGCGGCGCATGCGGGTGACCAGGTGGTCCATGGAGAACAGGTCGGACAGCCGGTCGGGGTCGTCCTCGGTCAGCTCCAGGGAGTCGATCATCCGGCTCAGCCGGTCGATGAGCGGCACGCTGCGCCGGGACAAGCTGATGAACATGGCGCTGACGTTGCCGCGCAGCGCCGCCTCGTTGCCGGCCAGCCGGACGGCCTCCTGGTGCACCTGGTCAAAGGCCCGGGCGACCTCGCCGATCTCGTCGGAGGAGTCGACGTCGATCGGCTCGACGTCGGCCGGGATGCCGTCTCCGCCCGCCTCGTTGATCCGGCGGACGGCCTCCGGCAGCCGGTCTTCGGCCACCTCCAGGGCCCCGTTCCGCAGCCTGCGCAGCGGGCGCACCATCGACCGGCCGATGATGAGCGTGGTGATCAGCGCGATCCCCAGCAGCAGGGCCACGGCCAGGCTGTAGATGACGGCCAGGGCGATCGCGCCGTTGTGCAGTGACGTGCCGCGGGACAGTACCGAGCCCGAGAACTGCTGCTCCGCCGAGCGCATGCCGCTGACCACGTACCCCAGCGCGGAGCTGGCGTCGGACACGGTGGGGTCGGTGGCGATGGGGGAGTTGCTCGACGCCAGCGAGATGGCCTGTTGCTCCTGGGCCTGGGCCTGCACGATGCTCGGGCTGGACAGCACGCCGTCGAGCAGCTGCTGCTGGCGGGCGGTGGCTGCGGTGCCGAATTCGCTCAGGTTGCCCTGCTGCTGGGCTTGCGCGTCGGTGAGCGCTGACTGCTGGGCCGGCCCGAACTGCCCCAGGCTGACCAGGTCGGGGCGCAGGGCCGAGGTGAGGAGGGCCTGCTGCTGCGACGCCTCCTCCTTCATGCTCGAGACCAGGCCGAGCACGCGGACCTCACCGGCCAGGCTTGAGTCGCTGCTGCCCACCGCGATCTGGCTCTCGACGGCCAGCAGGTCGCTGATGGCCGTCGCGTACTCCTTGATCACGATCAGCGGGGGCAGCTCGGTGCCAGTGGCGGTGGCGCGGATGGGCGGCAGGTTGCCGATCACGGTCAGCGCCGACTTCGAGTCCTGCTGGGCCAGGGCCGGGTACGAGCTGCCGATCCCGCCCGCCAGCGTCTTGACCTGGCCTGCCCAGCGATTGGTGGTCGCGTAGTCCTGGCCGAGCAGCCGGAGCTCCTGCGTCGGCGGGATCGCCGACTTGGCCGAGGCGCCCCGGCCGCCACCCGCACTGCCCAGCATGATGAACCGGACCGTGTCCTGCCGCTCGGTCTGCAGGGCCTGGACCAGACCGGTGACCTGGTTGCTCAGGCCCGCCATGGCCACCACGCGCTGGTCGACGACGGCTCTTTGCAGGGACGAGGCGATGAAGATCCCACCGCCCACCACGGCGGTGATGGTCGGGATGATCACCAGCAGGATCAGGCGCGACCGCACCCGCCAGTTCTTCAGCGCGCGGTAGGGCGCCAGGCGCTGGGCCGGGCCGCCTCCCGGCGGCTGGTGCCCGGGCTGTTTCGGCAGGAACGCGCCGGGCGCTGGTCTGTCCTGAACGGCGGTGCCGTCCGCAGTTACGGGCATACCGTCCTCGCGCGGCCGGCCGACCGCCGCACGATGGCTGCCGCGAGCCTTCCTGGTTCTTGGCGGCGCATCGCCGGCGCCCCTCATCATGAGACGGGCAGGTGTCTAGCGGCACACGGGCACCGCAGCGAAACCGACACGGTTTGCTCCTTCTCGCCAGGGCAATTCTGCGCGCACAGCGCATCGATCGGGCCGGAGTCCCACCCTAACGTGCCAAGACATGGCAAAGGATCGAAAATCGTAACTATTGGGGCGTCCAGATCCGCAAAAGATGCCACCGGGGCCAGAGCAGGCCCGGACCTGCTGCCACGCTGGCGGTCACGGCAGGCACGCCATTGTGTGATCCTCGCTCCTATACCAGCTCATAAATGCCGATAGATAACGTTTCGCAATGCCGATACTGGTCAATCTGGGCACACCGGACTGGCCTCGGGCGCTACGGTTGGGCCCGATAACCCCTGGACGCTCCACCCTGGAGGCCCTATGCGGCTAGCTCGCGCCGGTGTCCGCAACTCAGCCTTGCGCATCGTGCTAGCCGTACTTCCCGTGCTGGCCCTGGCGTCTGGATGCCACGCCTCGGGCACCGGTGCGTCCGGGGCCGGCGGCCCGCTCACGGTGGCGGTCGTGCCCGGAATCGACAACGCCCCGCTCCGGGTGGCCGCTCAGGAGGGCCTGTTCCGTCAGCAGGGCCTGGACGTCACCCTCAAGAACTACCCATCCCTCAGCGCCGAGCTCCAGGGCCTGACCAGCGGCCAGGCTCAGATCGCGGCGGGCGACTACACGAGCTTCTTCTACGCGCAGGCCACCGGCCGGACCCCGCTGAAGCTCATCGCCGACGGGGAGGACGCGGCCGCGGACTCGATAGCGATCCTCACCCTCCCCAGTTCGGGCATCACCACGCCGCAGCAGCTGTCGGGGCAGCCGGGCGGCGTGGCCACGCTGCCCGCTCAGGTCATCCCGTACTCGGCCACGATTCCCTACGACATCGAGACCCTGGCCGCCGAGGAGGTCCTGCAGAACGATGGGGTCAGCCCGAGCAGCGTGACCTGGACCCAGGTGCCGGCCAACGACATGATCAGCTCGCTCCGCACCGGCAAGGTGAAAGCCATTCTGGCCACCGAGCCCTACATCCTGCAGGCCGAGGAGCAGCTCGGGGCGGTGGAAGTGGTGGACGCGAGCGCCGGGGTGACCTCCGGGCTGCCGCTGTCGGGATACTTCAGCCTCGGCTCCTACGCGCAGGCGCATTCAGCGACGGTGCGGGCGTTCCAGCAGATACTGGGCCAGGCTCAGTCCGACTCCGCC
Source organism: Streptosporangiaceae bacterium (assembly GCA_036521155.1). Classification (GTDB taxonomy): domain Bacteria; phylum Actinomycetota; class Actinomycetes; order Streptosporangiales; family Streptosporangiaceae; genus Bog-532. The sequence continues at coordinate 5,302 of DATDIH010000148.1, read as the reverse complement.
CAGCGGGGGCTGGTGCAGGACGTGCTTCCGCAGCTCACCGGCATGAGCCAGGCCGACGCGGCCCAGGTCACCCTGGGCACCTACCCGGCCTCCCTGAATGTCGGCCAGGTCCAGCGGGTGGCCACCTTGATGTATGACTCGGCAATGATCCGCAACCCGGTCAGCGTGAGCGCGCTGGCGGCCCGCTAAAACGCCATTAGCATCCGTTGTTCATAACCGTTTTGGTAAAGGCGCTCGCGCCTGGCCTGTTTTGCGCTTAACCCATTTATTGCCTTTGACCTGCTGTTTTATATCGCGATAGGAAAGTCATCAGCGATCGCGGCCGCTCAGACGGCGCAGGGCGGCCGGATCAACGATCGTGATCCGGCGGGTGCGCGTCTGGATTAAACCGCGCCCGCGCCAGTCGTGCAGGGCCCGGGTGACGGTGGCCCGGGACGTCGAGACCAGGCTGGCCAGTTCATCCTGGGACAGCGGCAGGGTCAGGACCAGGGCCTGTCCCAGGCCCGCGGGCTTGCCGTACTTCCCGGCCAGGTCCAGCAGCAACTGGGCCAGCCGCTGCGCGCCGTTGGTGGTGGACTGGGCGTACAGGCTGTCGGCGGTGTCGCTGAACCGCTGGGTGATCATCCGCCGGTAGGCGTGCGCGGCCGGGAGGTGGCCGTCCAGGAAGTCCAGGAACTTCTCGTGCCCGACCACCACCGCCTGCACCTCGGTGACCGCGACCATCGACGCGGTGCGGTAGCCGGTCAGCTCGCCGGCCAGTTCGCCCACCACGTCGCCGTAACCGCGCAGGGCCAGCACCGATTGCTGGCCGTCGCGGCTATCCGTCAGCACCTTGATCAGGCCGCTGATCACCACGAACAGATGGGTCGCGGGATCACCCTGGCGGCAGATGGTCGTCCCGGCCCCGAACTGCGCAATCCGGCCCGCGGCGACCAGCCGCTCCTGGTCAGGCGGGCCCAGCTGCTCCCAGAACCTATTTTGCTCGTTGCTCATCCCTGATCAGATCTACCCCACCCGGCACCCGGCGATTCGCCCGAATGGGGCGGATCCGCGCCGGAGCCCGGCCCGGTGACCCCGATGGTCACCGGGCCAGCAGCACCACTGAAGTCCAGGCCAGGAACATCGCCGCCGTGACCAGCGCCCAGCTGGTCGCGGCCTGGATCCGGTCGGCCCGGAACCGGGCCTGGCTGAGCAGGAGGTGAGCCCGGGCCCAGGTCCAGGAGCGCAGGTCGGTGCCTGGCACAGGAATGCTGGCCCATGACGCCCGCGGGTCCAATGGCGCTCCGGAGGCCACCCGCTGCTGGGACAGGCTCTGCGCGAGCGGCAGCCCGGCCAGCACGATCAGGGTCAGCGTGCGCAGCAGGCACAGGGCCACCGCCGCGAACAGGGCGATGGCGGCCACCGCGCCCGGCCCCCGGCCGGTCAGCGGCAGCACCACGCTCTCGATGGCCAGGCCGCCCAGCACGGCGGCGGCCACCGACCCGCTGACCACGAGCGACGGCCGGGTGTCGCGGATCAAGGCGGCCATCTCGGCCAGCAGTTCCTGGGCGCTCTCCTGGCGGGCAGCATCCCGGCCGTCCGCGCCCCGGCCGCCTGGGTCCGTGGCCACGCCCAGGGGGGCAGGTTCGGTGGTCTGCGGCCAGCGCTCGGTCAGCAGAATCGTCATGGTGTGGGCCTCCGTGTCACCGTTGTCTCATTTACCAGGCAACGGGATCCGGGCCGCGGGCGCTGCGCCAGGCGAGACGGGCCGATGTCTCATGTGACGCACTGATGTGGAACCGTAGCCCCCGGCAGCGGCGTCCAACCTGGGATACGGCCATCCGGGGGGACCGGACAGGACCCATGGCCGGGAAATGGAGATCACCCATGATCGCGGCGCGAAAGCGCACGACCCACCGAGAAGCCGCCCTGGCCAGCCTGGCCGCGGTGGCCACCGCAGCCGCGGTCGCGGCCTGCGGCAGCACGCAGGCCCCCAGCACCTCGGGCCAGGCCCCGTCGCAATCGGGTGCACCGTCGGGCTCGCCGTCCAGCGGCGCCACCCTGCAGGCCAACGGCTCCGGGGTATGCGGGGCGGTCCCGAAGCTCACCGCGCTCACCGTGCACCGGGTGAACCACCTGCCGCAGAACCACGAGAAGTTCGTGTTCCCGGCCACCGACATGGTGACCAGCCCGGTTCAGGTCCGGGCCGTGGCCACCAGCTTGTGCGCGCTGCCCCAGTCGTCCGGGTCGGTCGCCTGCCCCATGGACAACGGGGTCACGTACCAGTTCACGTTCACCGAGGGCAGCAAGAAGTTCGCGGCCGTCACCGCCGAGGCTTCCGGCTGCGGCATCGTCAAGGGCCTGGGCAAGCCGCGCCGGGACGTCGCGTCCTCCGGGCTGTGGCAGCACCTGGGGCTGGCCATCGGCATTCCGCACCCGAACGAGGACTCTTTCAGCGGCCAGCAAGCTGCCAACTCCTGAGCCGCGGGCCGGGCGGCTCAGGCTCACGGCTACGCCAGCCGGGTGACTTCCACCGTCACTTCCATGGCCACGCTGGGGGCACCGCTGTAGATGCCGCGCAGCGGCGACACGTCGGCGTAGTCCCGGCCGCGGCCCAGCACCACGTGGCGCTCGGCCACCGGGGCCAGGTTGGTCGGGTCACAGGCCACCCAGCCGCCGGTCCAGTATTCGGCCCAGGCGTGGCTCTGGCCGGCCACCGCCCGGCCCGGCTCGGCCTTGGGGTCGGGGTGCAGGTAGCCGGAGACGTACCTGGCCGGCAGGCCCGCGGCCCGCAGCAGGGCCACGCTGATGTGGGCCATGTCCTGGCAGACACCCTGACCCGCGTCCCAGGCCTCCTGGGCGCTGGTCTGGACCCCGGTCGAGCCGGGCACGTAGGACACCTGCTCGTGGACCCAGGTGATGATCTCGCTGGCCGCCTCGGCCGGGTCGGCGTTCGCGACCCGGCCCGCCACCGCCGCCACCACGTCCGGGTCCATGGTGGTGCGCGGGGTCGCGCCCAGGTACTCCAGCACGTAGCTGGCCGCGGCCGCGTCCTTCAGTTCGGGCCAGGGCAGCGGATCCGGAGTGGGCCGGGCCGGGCTGGTCTGCACGGTCGCGCTCGCCTTGACCAGCAGTTCCTCGTGCGGCTCCTGAATGTCGAACGAGCTGACCGTGGTGCCCCAGTAGTCGCGGTAGGACCAGATCGGCACGTTCGAACCCGTCCGCACCGAGGTGGACAGCGCGGTCTGCCGGTCCAGGGTGGGCGGGGTCATCCGGCACTCGTTGTAGGAGGCCCGGGCCGACCCGCTGTAGGTGACTTTGGTGGTGTGCACGATGCCCACCCGCCAGCTCACGTCAGCCCTCCTGGGCCCAGGCCACCGGGGCCGAGTAGGCGAAATAGCGCTTGGTGATGGCCTCGTTGGCCTGCCTGCAGGCGGCCTGCAGCGACGCCACCAGGCCGGGCAGGTCGGTCTCGATCTGGGCCGGGTCGGCGTACTCCAGCTGGGTCCGGAGCCGCCCGACCGGCCGCCGGGCCGGGTCCCCGGTGCCGGACCGGTCGCCGTCGCCGGGATCCAGGGCCAGCAGTGCCTCCTCGGCGTCGGTCAGCGCGTGCAGCACCGACCGCGGGAACAGCCGGTCCAGCATGAGGAATTCGGCCACGTCGGACGGATCGCTGGCCCAGCCGTGGGTGCGGATGAACGACTCGTGCGCCCCGCAGGCGTGCAGGACGGTCAGCCAGCCCAGCTGATGCCGGGTCCCGCTCATCCGGGCCAGCAGCAGCCGGGCGGTCATGTCCACCCGCTCCAGGCTGCGGCCCAGGATCAGGAACCGCCAAGCGTCGTCGTGGCTCATGGTCGACTCGGACAGGCCGAAGAACAGCGCCGCCCGCTCCCGGACGAACCGGAAGTACATGTGCGGCCCGAGCCGGTCGGCCGACCGGCGCTGCGCGCTCAGGCCCAGGCTGGTGACGTTCAGGCACTCCCACATCTCGCTGGAGACCACGTCCCGTACGCTGCGCATCCCGGCCCGGGCGGCCCGGATCGCGCCCGAGATCGCGCTCGGGTTCTTCGGATCGTAGGCCAGCAGGGACAGCGCCGTCCCGATGTCCATCGGGCCCTCGTCGGGGGCGGGCACGCCCAAGATGGCCAGCATGCCCCGGCAGTCGGCGTCCTCGTCGGCGTCCGGGTCCTCCAGCATGTAGTGCACGTACACGTCGAGCGTGCGGGCGGTGTCGTCGGCCCGCTCCACGTACCGCCCGGTCCAGTACAGCGTCTCGGCGATCCGGCTGAGCAGCGCGTCACTCATGGTGTCCCTGCCTACTCATTGCTGCTGCTGCTCCTGGTCGCGCAGGGAGACATACTGCCGGTCGGCCAGCAGTGCGGGCTGGGGGCCCGCGCCTGGCGTGAGCGGCGGGGGATCGGGGCGTTCGGTGCCCTGCCCGTCGCTGGACAGCACCCAGGTGTCCTTGGACCCGCCGCCCTGGCTGGAGTTCACGACCAGCGCGCCCTCCGGCAGCGCGACCCGGGTCAGGCCGCCGGGCAGCAGCCACACGTCGTTGCCGTCGTTGACCGCGAACGGGCGCAGGTCGATGTGCCGGGGCTCGATCCGCTCGCCGATCAGCACCGGCGAGGTGGACAGGCTCACCGGCCGCTGCGCGATCCAGCCCCGCGGGTCGGCCGCGACCTGGGTGTGCAGCTCGGTCAGCGTCCGCTCGTCCGCGTGCGGGCCAATGACGATGCCTTTGCCGCCCGCCCCGTCGACCGGCTTGAGCACCAGGTTGCCCAGGTTGCCCAGCACCCACGTCCGCACGTCCGGGTCGTCCAGCCGGTAGGACTCGACGTTGGGCAGGACCGGCTCCTCGTTGAGGTAGTAGCGGATCAGTTCGGGCACGTAGGTGTAGATGAGCTTGTCGTCGGCCACGCCGTTGCCGACCCCGTTGGCGATCGTGACCTGCCCGGCCCGGGCCGCGTTGATCAGCCCGGCGCAGCCGATCACCGATTCCGGCCGGAACAGGACCGGATCGAGGAAGTCATCGTCGACGCGCCGGTAGATCACGTCGACCCGCCGCTGGCCGTGCGTGGTCCGCACGTAGACCCGGTTGCCGGTGCAGAACAGGTCGCGTCCCTCAACCAGCTCGGCCCCCATCAGCTGGGCCAGCAGCGCGTGCTCGAAGTAGGCCGCGTTGTTGACGCCGGGAGTCAGGACCACCACCACCGGGTCGCGCGCGCCGGCCGGAGCGGCGGCGCGCAGCGCGGCCAGCAGCCGGGCCGGGTACTCATCGACCGACTGCACCCGTTGCTCGGTGAACAGCCCGGGGAACGTC
>DATDIH010000147.1:0-24210 GCA_036521155.1 Streptosporangiaceae bacterium | reverse complement strand
CCTGGACGCCCGGCCCCACCCCATCCCCGTCACCGCCGCCTTCACCCTCACCACCTACCGCCCCCGCTGACCAACGAGTGGTGACGGCGGTGTGAACTTCTGGGCCGGTTCAGGGGTCAATGGGCGAATCTGGCCGTGCCGGGCGGGGGAGTGCGGTAGCTCGCCAGGTAAGGTCACGGCGTGGGCCAGATCGATGGGGGCGGTAACCAGACCGGGGACAGTGCGGTCGTTGACCCGGCGGATCAGCCAGGCCAGGAGGACCTTGACGGCCAGGCCAGCCCGGCCGCGAACCGGATTCTGACCATCCCCAACGGGCTCAGCGTGCTGCGGCTACTGGGTGTGCCGGTGTTCCTGTGGCTGGTGCTCGGGCCGCACCTGGACGCGTGGGCGGTGGTGCTGCTGATCGCGTCGGCCGCCACCGACTGGCTGGACGGGAAGATCGCCCGGGCGTTCAACCAGCAGAGCAAGCTGGGCGAGACCCTGGACCCGGCCGCCGACCGCCTGTACATCGCGGCCACCCTGATCGCGCTGGCCGTCCGGAACATCATCCCGTGGTGGCTGGTCGCGCTGCTGGCGGTGCGGGAATTGATGGTGGCCGGGGCGCTGGGACTGCTCAAGCGCCGGCTCGGCTTCGGCACCCTGCAGGTAAGTTTTGTGGGGAAAACAGCTACTCTTTGCCTTCTGTATGCATTTCCGCTGCTGCTCCTCGGAACGTACGCGGGAAACCTGGGTGAGGTCACCCGGATCATCGGGTGGGCCTTCGCTGGCTGGGGCACCGCACTGTACTGGTGGGCGGCAGCCCTCTACCTGGTCCAGGCCCGGATGCTGCTCACCGGCGAGCCAGCCGCGAGCGGGACGGCCGAGCACGGTACTCCGGAGGGAGCGGCGTAAGTCTTGAAGGCTGTCGTGATGGCAGGCGGCGAAGGGACGCGGCTGCGCCCGATGACCGCCAACCAGCCCAAGCCCCTGCTACCCGTGGCCAACCGGCCGATCATGGAGCACGTGCTCCGGCTGCTGCGCCGGCACGGCTTCACCGACACCGTGGTGACCGTTCAGTTCCTGGCCGCCCTGGTCCGTAACTACTTCGGCGACGGCGAAGACTTCGGCATGGACCTGCAGTACGCGACCGAGGAGATGCCGCTCGGCACCGCGGGCAGCGTGAAGAACGCCGAGGACGCCCTGCGCGACGAGCCGTTCCTGGTCATCTCGGGCGACGCCCTCACCGACATCGATCTCACCGCCATGGTCCGGTTCCACAAGGAGCAGGGGGCACTGGTCACGGTGGGCCTGACCCGGGTGCCGGATCCACTGGAGTTCGGCATCGTGATCGCCGACGAGGACGGCCGCATCCAGCGGTTCCTGGAGAAGCCCACCTGGGGACAGGTGTTCTCGGACACCGTCAACACCGGCATCTACGTGATGGAGCCCGAGGTCCTGGCCGAGGTGCCACCGGGCGAGTCGGTGGACTGGTCGGCCGACGTGTTCCCGGCCATGCTCAAGCGGGGCGCCCCGCTGTTCGGGTACATCTCCAACGGCTACTGGGAAGACGTCGGCACCCACGAGAGCTACCTCAAGGCTCAGGCCGACGTGCTGGCCGGGCGGGTGCAGGCCGACATCGACGGGTTCGAGGTCTCGCCCGGCGTCTGGGTCGCCGAGGGGGCCGAGGTCGACCCGGAAGCGATCCTGCGCGGGCCGCTGTGCATCGGCGACTACGCCAAGATCGAGGCGGGCGCCGACATCCGCGAGTACACCGTCATCGGCAGCAACGTGGTGGTCAAGGAGGGCGCGTTCCTGCACCGGGCCGTGGTCCACAACAACGTCTACGTCGGCCAGGGCGCCACCTTGCGCGGCTGCGTGGTCGGCAAGAACACCGACGTGATGCGGCTGGCGCGGATCGAGGAGTCCGCCGTGGTCGGCGACGAGTGCGTGATCGAGCCCGAGGCCTACCTGTCGGCCTCGGTCAAGGTGTACCCGTTCAAGACCATCGAGGCCGGCGCGGTGGTCAACAACAGCGTGATCTGGGAGTCCCGCGGCAGCCGCACCCTGTTCGGGCCGCGCGGGGTGTCCGGCCTGATCAACGTGGAGGTCACCCCGGAACTGTGCGTCCGGCTGGCCAGTGCCTACGCCACCACGCTGAAGAAGGGTTCCACCGTCACCACCTCCCGGGACGTGTCCCGGGCGGCCCGCACCTTCAAGCGCGCGGTCCAGGGAGCGCTGAACGCCAGCGCCATCAACGTGGTCGACTTGGAGGCCCAGCCGCTGCCGGTGGCCCGGTTCGAGACCGAGCGCACCGACTACAGCGGCGGCGTGGCCCTGCGCACCACACCCGGCGACCCGCAGTCCATCGACATCATCTTCCTTGACGAACGCGGCGCCGAACTGTCCCTGGCCGCCCAGCGCAAGCTGGAGCGGGTGTTCTCCCGGCAGGAGTTCCGGCGCGCGTTTCCGGGCGAGATCGCCGAGCTGACCTACCCGCCCCGCGTGGTCGAGTGGTACACCCGTGAGCTGCTGCGCTGCGTGAACATGAACACGGTGCGGGAGACCGGGATGAAGGTGGTGGCCGACTGCGCGGGCGGCACAACCTCGCTGGTGCTGCCCAGCCTGCTGGGCCGGATCGGCATCGACGTGCTCACCATCAACAACCGGCTGGACGAGGTGACCCCCACCGAGACGGTGGCCCAGCGCCGGGCCGGGCTGCAGCGGCTGTCCGAGGTGGTGTCCTCGTCGCGGGCGTCGTTCGGGGTGCGGTTCGACCCGGTGGGTGAGCGGATCCGGATCGTGGACGAGAAGGGCGAGGTGGTCAGCGACGAGCGGGCCCTGCTCGTCGTGCTCGACCTGGTCGCCGCCGAGCGCAAGACCGGCCGGGTCGCCCTGCCGGTGACCACCACCCGGGTCGCCGAGCAGGTCTGCCGGTTCCACGGGGTCGAAGTCGACTGGACCCCGACGTCGATGGATGCGCTGACCCAGGCCGCCGCGAACGAGGACGTGATCTTCGCCGCCGACGGCCGGGGCGGGTTCGTGGTGCCGGAGTTCACCCGGACGGTCGACGGCATCGCCGCCTTCGCCAGGATCATCGGCCTGGTCGCCCGGACCCGGCTTACCCTGAGCCAGATCGACGCCCGGATCCCCGACGCCCACCTGCTGCGCCGGTCCATGCCGACGCCGTGGGCGGCCAAGGGCAGCGTGATGCGCACGGTGGTGGAGGCGGCCGGTCCCCGTGAGGTGGACACCACCGACGGCGTGCGGGTCGTCGAACCGGACCGCGGCTGGGTGCTGGTCCTGCCCGACCCGGCCGACGCCGTGACCCACCTGTGGGCCGAGGGCGACGACGCCGATACCGCCCAGACTCTGCTCGACGAGTGGGCCGCCGTCGTCGAGGCGGCGGGTCAGTGAACACAAGGTGACCGGCCGCCGGGCAACCCCAGTTGGACAGACAGTCCCGATTGGTCTTCTCCCGCCATAAGCCGCGCTATGGTGGAGGACTGATCAGGTACGCCATGTCGCGTAGTCAGTCGGCCGTGAGACAATCACGCACACTATTCAGTCCCGGCCCGGCGGGTTGCGGCCGGGCGTCGGCGGCGTGGCGGAGGTGGAGCGGCGGTGTGGCGTAGACGTCGCGACGAGGACCAGGACCGGTCCTCGTACGGGGCATCCTCCGGCAGCGGCGGCAGCGAGCCGCGCAGAGGCTGGCGGCGGCTGCTCGCGTGGCGCATGGACCGGCAGCCGTCCGCCCCGGTAACCTGGCAAGCCTCATCCCGCGATTCTGCGCCGCATGCGCAGATGCCGGGCCCGGAGCCGGCCCCGGACGAGTGGGAATGGCCAATGGAGGGGAGGCCTGGCGGAGCTATGGCCAGCGTCTACTGCACCCGTTGCGGGCGCCCGAATCCGGAAGACGCACGCTTCTGCTCGAACTGTGGTACGCCGCTGGTTCGCGGTGCCGCCGAGCGCCCGGGCGAGACCACTTCGACCATCTCACTGGACCGGGGTCAGCCACCCCTGGACATCGACCTCAACGAGGAGCCGCTGGCCGATCCGGCCGTGCTCGAGGCGCTGCCGGTCGATGCCGCCCTGCTGATCGTCTACCGGGGCCCGAACGCGGGCAGCCGGTTCCTGCTCGACAACGAGCTGACCACCGCGGGCCGCCACCCGGACAGCGACATCTTCCTGGATGACGTGACCGTGTCCCGGCATCACGCCGAGTTCTACCGGTCCGGCACCCGGTTCTCGGTCCGGGACGTCGGCAGCCTGAACGGCACCTACGTCAACCGGGACCGCATCGAGGAGACCGAGCTGTTCAGCGGTGACGAGGTGCAGATCGGCAAGTTCCGGCTCATCTTCATGACGCACCCGAGGTTGCAGGGCCAGCGCCGCGGCGGAGGCGCACAGGACTACGCATGAGGGACTCGCGTGAGGGGGGCGCGTCCTTGGGAATTGGCGAGGTCCTGGCCCGGCTGCGGCCTGAATTCCCGGACGTCAGCCCGTCCAAGATCCGGTTCCTGGAGGCCGAGGGCCTGATCGAGCCCGCCCGCTCCAACTCGGGATACCGGCGGTTCGCCCCGGCTCACGTGGAGCGGCTCCGGTACATCCTGACCGCCCAGCGTGACGAATACCTGCCGCTGCGGGTGATCAAGGAGCGGCTGGACGCGCTGGACGGGGCGGGCCACACCCGGCAGACGCTGGCGGGCGCGCTCGGCAGCGCCGTGGCCGCGGACGAGGCGGCCCGCAAGCATGGGGGGACCAGCACCGCCGCCACCGCGATGACCAAGGCGGATCTGCTGGAAGCGGCCGGGATCGACGCCGACACCCTGACCGAGCTCGAAGACTACGGCCTGATCCGGCGGTCCGGCCGGCACTACGGCCCGGACGCGCTGGAGGTGGCCCGGGCCTGCGCGGCCCTGGCCAAGTTCGGCGTCGGCGCGCGCAACCTGCGCGGCATCAAGACCGCGGCCGAGCGGGACATCTCGCTGGCCGAGCAACTGGCCGGCCCGCAGCTGCGCCAGCGCGGCGCCGGGGCCCGGGCCGCGGCCGCTCAGGACGCCTGGCAGATCGCCGCGCTGAGCCTGTGGCTGCACGCGGCGCTGGTCGAATCCGGGCTCGACGAGGCCGGCTTGGCCGGTGGTGTCATCGTCCCGCCTGCGTCAACACCGGCCTCCCGGCCCGGCGACGTTGGGGGAGGGCTGCGCTCCGCGTCCAGTCGATAGCGGGTGTACCTTGACAAAGGGAGTGGCCGGCCAGCGATGGTGTGCCAACAGCGCGTGAGGATGGAGCTGTAGTGCGGCAGATGGAGGTCGTCGGCGTCCGAGTCGAGATGCCGTCCAACAGCCCTATCGTCTTGCTGAAGGAGACGCAGGGTGACCGGTACTTGCCCATCTGGATCGGTGCCGTCGAAGCCACCGCGATCGCCTTTGCTCAGCAGGGCATGGTCTCGCCGCGGCCGCTGACCCACGACCTGTTCCGCGACGTGCTCGACGTGCTCAACGTGCAGCTGAAGACGGTGAACATCACCGCGCTGCGGGACGGCATCTTCTACGCCGACCTGGTCTTCTCCAACGGGGCCGAGGTCAGCGCGCGGCCCTCGGACTCGATCGCCCTGGCGCTGCGCACCGGCGCGTCGATCTTCGCCGCCGAGGAGATCCTGGACGAAGCGGGCGTGGCCATTCCGGATGAGCAGGAAGACGAGGTCGAGAAGTTCCGGGAGTTTCTGGACACGATCTCCCCGGAAGACTTCGGCCGCGCGACCTGACCGTTGGCTGAACGTTTACGGTGCAGCGTTCCGGGACACTGTTATCCCTGGTAGCGGGGGTAGTCAGGTATGGCTGGGACGTCCGGTCCCGGGCTGGTTTGCCTGACTTAAACGGAATGTCGCGACGCGCCGTGCGGGATCGTTGACGCCATGAGCAGGCCAGGCTTACGGTTCGAGACGAGTACCCAGGGTGGTCGCTCGCGATGGAGGTGGGCGTGTCCGGAACCAGGGGCGATGACAGACCGGCCGGTCGGAACCGGACGGGAGTCCCACACGCTGAGGAGCAGGGCACACTGTTTGACGCTGGTGCAGAGACCCGGGGGGTAGCCGCGGCGCTGGGCGCCGACGGCGACAATGCCGACGTCGGCTACCGCGGGCCCACGGCCTGCAACGCCGCTGGCATCACCTACCGTCAGCTCGACTACTGGGCCCGGACCGGCCTGGTCGAGCCCAGCGTCCGCGGGGCCCACGGCTCCGGCTCCCAGCGCCTCTACGGCTTCCGCGACATCCTGGTCCTGAAGGTGGTCAAGCGCCTGCTCGACACCGGCATCTCGCTGCAGCAGATCCGCGCCGCAGTGCACCACCTGCGCGACCGCGGCACCAGCGACCTGGCCCAGGTCACCTTGATGAGCGACGGCGTCAGCGTCTACGAGTGCACGTCCCCCGACGAAGTGGTCGACCTGCTCGCGGGCGGCCAGGGCGTCTTCGGCATCGCGCTCGGCCGCGTCTGGCAGGAGGTCGAGGGCAACCTCGCCGAACTCCCCGCCGTGCGCGCCGAAGACGGCCTCCTCACCGTCGGCGCCGACGAACTCTCCAAGCGCCGCGCCCGCAAGATCAGCTGACCGGCTGATCAGGATCCCTGGGCTAATCCTGCTCACGGACGGTCGTCCGTTCGCCGCTGGGTCCTGATCGTGTTAGCCCGGGGGACGACCCCCGGACCCCCGCGCGGCCCGCGCGGCCCTCTCGCCGTCGCCAGCTCGCTTCGTTCGCCATCTTCCGTTCGTGTGCGGACGATCTTCTTGGGTAGAGTGGACCTGCCATCGACACCGTCCGGGAGAGTCCGCGTCTTCATTGTCGAACGCGGCGCCGAAGGGGCAACGCATCCCCGGAACCTCTCAGGCATCCAGGACCGGACGGAACAGGCGACTCTGAAGCCGCAAGGTGACAGACGGGGAGCCGCAGACTGGGAGGCTCCTGGATGGTGGAATTCGCTCGGCGTCACATTGGGCCGTCAGCCGACGAGCAGCAGCGCATGCTCGACACGGTGGGGTACACGACCCTGGACGAGCTCACCGAGGCGGCCCTGCCGCCGTCGGCCACCGCGACCCCGCTCGACCTGCCCGCGGCCCTGTCCGAAGTAGAGGCCCAGGCCGAACTGCGCCGGATCGCGGGGGAGAACCAGGTTCTCACCTCCATGATCGGGCTGGGTTACTACGGCACCGTGACCCCGGCCGTGATCCGCCGCAACCTGCTGGAGAACCCGGGCTGGTACACGGCCTACACGCCGTACCAGCCGGAGATCTCGCAGGGCCGGCTGGAGATGCTGCTGAACTTCCAGACCATGGTCTCGGACCTGACCGGGCTGCCGGTGGCGGGGGCATCCCTGCTGGACGAGGCGACCGCCGCCGCCGAAGCCATGACCCTGGCCCGCCGGGCCGCCGGTAAGGGCCACATCTTCCTGGTCGACGAGGACTGCCTCCCGCAGACCATCGAGGTGCTCCAGACCCGGGCCGAGCCGCTCGGCATCGAGCTGGCCGTCACCGCGATCACCCCCGAGGCCATCGCCGCCCCGGCCGACGGCGAGCTGTTCGGCGTGCTGCTGCAGTACCCGGGCGCGTCCGGCGCCGTGCGCGACCCGGCCCCGCTGACCGCGGCCGCCGCCGAGCGGGGCGCGCTCACCGCGGTCGCCGCCGACCTGCTGGCCCTGACCCTGCTGCGCGCCCCGGGTGACCTGGGCGCGGACATCGCGGTGGGCAGCACCCAGCGGTTCGGCCTGCCCATGGCCTTCGGCGGCCCGCACGCGGGCTACATCGCGGTCCGCGACAAGCTGCGCCGCCAGCTGCCCGGCCGGATCGTCGGGATGTCCCTGGACGCTGACGGCAAGCCCGCCTACCGGCTGGCCCTGCAGGCCCGCGAGCAGCACATCCGGCGGGAAAAGGCCACCAGCAACATCTGCACCGCCCAGGTCCTCCCGGCCGTGATCGCGGCCAGCTACGCCATCTACCACGGCCCGGACGGGCTGGCTGACATCGCCCGGCGCACCCATCGCAGCGCGGCCCGGCTGGCCGCCACCTTGCGCGACGCCGGCTGTGACGTGGGTCCGGAGCAGTTCTTCGACACCATCCGGGTGGTCCTGCCCGACGGTGCCGGGACCGCCGGTGACGCCATGGCCCGGGCCGTGGCCGCCGGTTACAACCTGTACCTGGCCGCCGACGGCGCCATCCAGATCGCCTGCGACGAGACCACCGGCGACGCTGATCTGGCCGAGGTGGCGGGCGCCCTGCTGGACCGCCCGGCCAGCCACATCCGCCTGGCCGCCCAAACCGAAGCCGGCGCCGGGGACGCGCTGCCCAGCGGGCTGCGGCGCGCGGATGAGTTCCTCAGCCACCCCGTGTTCCACCGGCACCGGAGCGAGACCTCGCTGCTGCGCTACCTGCGGCGGCTGTCCGACTCCGACATCGCCCTGGACCGGTCGATGATCCCGCTCGGCTCCTGCACGATGAAGCTCAACGCGGCCGCCGAGATGGAGCCGATCAGCTGGCCCGGTTTCGCGGCCCTGCACCCGTTCGTCCCGGCCGGCCAGGCCGCGGGCTACCAGGAGCTCATCGACGGCCTGGAGGCCGCGCTGGCCGCGATCACCGGTTACGACCGGGTGTCGCTGCAGCCGAACGCCGGCTCGCAGGGCGAACTGGCCGGCCTGCTGGCCATCCGCGCCTATCACCGGTCCAACGACGAGCCGGACCGCACCATCTGCCTGATCCCGGAGTCCGCGCACGGCACCAACGCGGCCAGCGCGGTGCTGGCCGGGCTGCGGGTGGTGGTGGTCAAGTGCGGCTCCGACGGTGCCATTGACCTCGGTGACCTGCGGGCCAAGCTGGACAGCCACCCGGGTCAGGTCGCGGCGATCATGCTCACCTACCCGTCCACGAACGGCGTCTACGAGGAGACCGTCAGCCAGGTCTGCGACGCCGTGCACGACGCCGGCGGCCAGGTCTACATCGACGGGGCCAACCTCAACGCCCTGGTCGGGCTGGCCACGCCGGCCTCGTTCGGCGCCGACGTGTCCCACCTCAACCTGCACAAGACGTTCTGCATCCCGCACGGCGGCGGCGGTCCCGGCGTGGGCCCGGTCGCGGTCCGGGCCCACCTGGCCGCGTTCCTGCCCGGCGGCCAGGCCGACCCGGTGGGACCGGTGGCGGCGGCCCCGTTCGGCTCGGCCGGGATCCTGCCCATCTCCTGGGCCTACATCGCGATGATGGGCGCGGACGGGCTGCGGCGCGCCACCCAGGTCGCGGTGCTGGCCGCCAACTACGTGGCCCGCCAGCTCAGCGACTACTTCCCGGTGCTCTACACCGGCCGCGAGGGCCTGGTCGCGCACGAATGCGTGCTGGACCTGCGGCCGATCACGGCCAGGACCGGGATCACCGTCGAGGACGTGGCCAAGCGCCTGGTCGACTACGGCTTCCACGCCCCGACCATGTCGTTCCCGGTGGCGGGCACGCTGATGGTCGAGCCGACCGAGAGCGAGGACCTGACCGAGCTGGACCGGTTCTGCGACGCCATGATCAGCATCCGGCGCGAGATCGAGCGGGTCGAGAACGGCGAATACGACCGGGACGACAACCCGCTCAAGAACGCCCCCCACACCGCGGAGATGCTGCTGGCCGGGGAGTGGAAGCACCCCTACGAGCGGGCCGAGGCCGCCTACCCGGTGGCCAGCACGCGGCAGGCCAAGTACTGGCCGCCGGTCCGGCGCATCGACCAGGCCTACGGCGACCGCAACCTGGTCTGCGCCTGCCCGCCCCCGGAGGCCTTCGAGTAACACGCCGTTGCCCCGGTATGGCAGTGAGCGCCGTTCCGTCCTAGTCTTCCGGGCATGACTGCCGAAGGGCCGGAACCGCCCGGCGCCTCCGTGGGAACGCCCGCACCCGAGGAAACCGAGGAGCGGCTGGCTGCCCCGGCCGAGCGGTCCGGGCCCGACCCAGCCGATCACATCGCCGACGGCATGGGCTACCTCGACCAGGCCATCGCCGCGTTCTCCCGGGCCTGCGAGTCCGGGGACGCCGGCGTCATGCCGCTGGCCATCGAGCTGCTGGCCCGGACCCTGCCGCTGCGGGGCCGGGACAACGACGCGGCCCTGGTCTGGCAGCGCGGCCTGGACGATCCCGACCCGGCCGTCAGCGCCGACGTGCGGACCCGGCTGCGGCGGTCATTCGGCGGCGACGAGGTCCCCGCCGCCGACGACGCCCCCACCTGGTGGGAAGGTTTCGTCGAGTCAGCCGTGCTCTACGGCTCGCTGCCGCTGCTGACCAACGAGATCTTCGGGGCCCTGGACCAGATGTACTCGCTGGCCGCCCTGCCCCTGGCCCAGGGCGGCGGCCGCGCCCGCGACCTGCGCGAGATCCTGCTCAGCGCCATCCGGGTCCCCAGCGACTACGCCTGGGGTCCCGACCTGCACCGGAGCTTCCACGCCCGCCTGAGAGAAGCCATGGGCACCGACGGCGACGTCCTCCCGCCGAACTGGCCGGATCCCGAGTAGAGCGCGACCACAGTTCTTACTGAGCGCTTACGTGCGGCCTGGCGAGCAGGCACGGAGAGGGTGGCACCCGTACCAATGGGTGTTAGTCATTCCGTGACCTGACTGTTGCCAAGGAGTGCCGTGCTCGGCGTTGAACGAAGGCCGGTCCCCGGGACCTCCCGCCCGCTGGCGCCACCCCGCCGCGCCGCCCACACCCCGCCACCGGAAGAGGGCCGGGACGGGGTGATGACCCGGCGGCAGGTCGCCCCGGTACTGGTGCTGTCCGGCATCGGAGCCGGGCTGCTGGCCGTGCTCTGGCTGTGGTGGTCAAGCACGTCGTCCCTGCACGGACTGGGTGACTACCTGACCGGCGCGGGCCAGATCCTGGGCCTGATGGCCGGGTACGGGGTGGTGGTGCTGGTCGCGCTGATGGCCCGGCTGCCACCACTGGAACGCGGCATCGGCAGCAACCGGCTGGCCCGCTGGCACGCCATGGGCGGCCGCTACGTGGTCACCATCATCGTGGCCCACGCGCTGCTGATCACCTGGGGTTACTCGGTAACCGCGCATGAAGGCCTGATCAGCGAGGCCGGGACCCTGCTGACCTCGTACCCGGACGTGCTGATGGCCACCGTGGCCGGGCTGATGTTCGTCGGCATCGGCGTGGTCTCGGCCCGCGCCGCGCGCCGCCGGATGGCCTACGAGACCTGGTACTACCTGCACTTTTACACCTACCTGGCCATCGCCCTGGCGTTCAGTCACCAGTTCGCGGACGGTGGCTCGTTCGCCAGCGACCTCAAGGCCCGGATCGCCTGGTCGGCCCTGTATCTGATCGTGGCCGCCCTCGTCGTCTGGTACCGCCTGATCAGCCCGCTGCGGAACGCCGCCCGCCACCAGTTCCGGGTGGTGGGCGTGCGCCGTGAGTCCGCCGACGTGGTGTCGATCTACATCGGGGGCCGGTACCTCGACGAACTCCAGGCCCAGCCCGGTCAGTTCTTCCGCTGGCGGTTCCTCAGCCGCAGCCTCTGGTGGTCCTCGCACCCCTACTCGCTGTCGGCACTGCCGCGTCCGGACGTCATGCGGATCACGGTCAA
The DNA here is from genome assembly GCA_036521155.1 of Streptosporangiaceae bacterium. Taxonomy (GTDB): domain Bacteria; phylum Actinomycetota; class Actinomycetes; order Streptosporangiales; family Streptosporangiaceae; genus Bog-532. The sequence goes on along the minus strand of DATDIH010000147.1, from coordinate 12,635 downwards.
GGACCACGGCGACCACAGCCGGGCCCTGGGCGGCCTGCAGCTGGGGACCAGGGTGATGGCCGAAGGCCCGTACGGGGCGTTCACCCCGGAACGGACCGGCCGCCGGGTGCTGCTGCTGGCGGGCGGGGTGGGCATCACCCCGCTCCGGGCCATGTTCGCCATGCTGCCCGGCCCGGTGACGCTCATCTACCGGGCCAGCGGGCCCGAGGATGTGGTGTTCGCCGACGAACTCGACGCCATCGCCCACGACCGCGGCGCCACCGTGCAGTACCTGCTCGGCTCGCGCGACCGGCTGGGCTGGGACCCGCTGACCGCCGGGCAGCTGAACCACATGGTGCCCGGGCTGCACCGGCACGACGTCTACGTGTGCGGCCCGGCCGGCATGACCAGTTCGGCGATTGCCGCGCTGCGAGCGGCCGGGGTGCCGCGGCGGCGCATCCACCACGAATCGTTCGAGTTCTGAACCGTCTTCGCCTCGATTTTCATATCGAAGGTCGCATCCCCCCGTTCACACCACGATGGGAGCTTCTATGCGCCGGGCAGTCCTGGCCCTCGGCGGCACGGTCGCCGGCCTGATCTTGCTGTTGTCGTTCCGCTCGCACACCGCGGCACCGGCCGCCGCCGGGGTCAGTGCGGGCGGGAGTGATTCAATGCCGGCCAGCCCGCCCGCCATGGCCGCGCCCACCACGGCCGCCCCGATGCCCGGGGCGACCAAGGCCAAGCCCACGGCCATGGCGGGCGGCGGCACCGGCATGACGGCCCCCAAGGTCGTCACCGGCGACGTGATCAACAGCTCCTACGGCCCGTCGCAGGTGGCGGTCACGCTCACCGCGGGCAAGATCACCAAGGTCACCATCCTGCAGCACACCGATGACGGCGAGATGAGCCAGGAGATCGACGGGCCCGCCCTGCCCAAGCTGGTCAACGAGACGCTGGCCGCGCAGAGCGCCATGATCGACGCGGTGTCCGGGGCCAGCTACACCAGCGCCGGGTACATCAAGTCGCTGCAGAGCGCGCTCGACAAGGCCAAGGCCTGATGGGAGCCCTCACGGCCGTCCCGGCCCCGGCTCTGGACCTGGAGCCGCGGCTGCGGCACGCCGAGCCGGTCATGGGCACGGTGTTCTCCTTCGACCTGCCCGCCGCGGCCGCACCGGTGCTGCCCGCGGTGCTGCGCTGGCTGCACTGGGTGGACGCGACGTTCTCGACCTACCGCGCGGACAGCGACGTCAGCCGGCTCGGCCGCGGCGAGGCCGATCTCACCGGGTGCGCGCCCGAGGTGGCCGAGGTCATCGGGGAGTGCGCGGCCCTGCGCGAGGTGTCCAGGGGCTACTTCACCGACCACCCCGGCGGCCGGTTCGACCCGTCCGGCCTGGTCAAAGGCTGGTCGATCGAGCACGCGGCCACCATGCTGACCGCGGTCGGGCAGGTCAGCCACAGCGTCAATGGCGCCGGCGACGTGCAGTGCACCGGCGAGCCGGAGCCGGGCCGGCCCTGGCGGATCGGCATCGCCGACCCGCTCTGCCCGCAGGCCTTGGCCGCGGTGGTGTCCGGGCGCGACTTGGCCGTGGCCACCTCGGGCACGGCCGAGCGCGGCCCCCACATCGTCAACCCGCACACCGGGCAGCCCGCGACCGGCCTGGCCAGCGTGACCGTGGTCGGCCCCTGGATCGCCACCGCCGACGCCTACGCCACCGCGGCCTTCGCCATGGGCCCGGCCGCCCGGGACTGGGTGGAGAGCCTGGACGGTTACGAGGCCTTCGCCGTCACGCCGGACGGCCAGCGCTGGCAGACCTCGGGCTTCGGGGCCTACGCCGGAAGCTGAACGGCTCTGCTGACAGGCGATTTCCCCCGGCCCAGGACCGCGCCGCCCGTACCCTCGCCAGCATGGACGTGACGGAAGTACGGCCCGGGCTGCTGTACCAGTTCCGGTTCGCGGTCGGGCAGGCCTACCTGTGGCGGGACCGGGACTCGCTGACCCTGATCGACAGCGGGCCGCCCGGGCAGGCGGACAGCATCGCGGCCGCGGTCGGCGACCTCGGGCTGAGCCTGGCCGGCCTGCGGCAGATCATCCTCACCCACTTTCACGAGGACCACGTGGGCTCGGCCGCCGACCTGGCCGCGCGCAGCGGCGCCCGGGTCCTGGCCCACCACGCCGACGCCCTGGTCATCCGGGGCGAGATGCCCGGCCCGCCGCCGGACTTCACCCCCGAGGAGAAGGTCCGGCACGAAAGGATCATCGCGGCGGCCGGCGGGCTGGCGGCCGCGCCGCCGTGCCGGGTCGATCAGGAACTGGCCAGCGGGGACCTCATCGACCTGGGCGGCGGGGCCGCGGTGATCGGCGCCCCCGGGCACACCGACGGCAGCATCGCCGTGCACGTCCCGTCCCAGCGCCTGCTGTTCACCGGCGACAGCGTGGCCGCGTCCCCGTCCGGCCAGGTCATCCTGGGCCCGTTCAACGTGGACCGCGAGCAGGCCATCGCCACGTTCCGGGCCCTGGCCGACCTGGACGTCGACACCGCCGTCTTCGGCCACGGGGACCCCGTGCCATCGGACGCTTCGGCCGCGCTGAGAGACGCCATCCGCAAGCAGCGCTTCAGCCTCTCGCCTTGAGGTCGCCCGCGGCGATCAGGGAGGCGGCCAGATCCTGGGCCGCCGCCTCGTCCTGGGGGCGGTGGCCGACCAGGAGGCGGTACCAGAGGAAGCCGTAGCCCAGGTCGACCAGCAGGTCGAGATCGGCGCCGGGGGAGAGGCAGCCCTGGTCCACACCGCGGGCCAGCACTGCCCGCAGCGCGGCGCGCCGTCGCGCGGTGAAGCCGGCCAGGGCCTCGGCCACGTGCTCGTCGTGCTGGGCGCCCGAGGCCAGGTCACGCAGGCCACGGGCCAGGCCCGGATCGGCCAGGCTGCGGAAGCTGGCCGCGAAGAACTCGGTCAGGTCGGCGTCGAACGACCCGGAATCCCGGGGGCGGCACCACCGCGTGGTGATCACCGGCCGGTCCCCGGAGCGGCTGGCCGCGGCCGCGGCCCGGATCAGCCCGTCGGTGCAGACCCACCGTGGCCGCCGCCATCCTCTACCTGGCCGGCAACACCTTCATCACCGGCACCGTCCTCGACGTATCCGGCGGCCTCACCCTGGCCCGAGGCTAAGCTGAGGCCCGGCCCCCCCGGGTGAGGTAGGCGATGAACTCTACAGACGGCGTGCTGCTGTCGGTCAGTGCCGAGGCCCGGCAGCTGACCGCCCCCGACCGTGCCGTGCTGGATGGGCTGATCGAGCACACGGCGGGATCCAAAGAGGAGGCGGTGCGGTCGGTCAGCGCCAGCCTGGACCGGCTGACCGCTGACCTGGCCACCCTCGGTGCGGTGCCGTTCGCCCAGGACGCAGGGAACCTCCCGCTGACGTGGTCAGCGCATTCCTGGGCGACCCATGAGGAGCGGTACCACGAGCAGGAGACCGGGCAGGTAAGGCGGACTGGGCAGGTGACCGCGACGGTGGCGCTGCGGGTGACCGTCCGGGACTTCGACCTGCTGGACGGGCTGACCAGCGTGCTGTCGGCGGACCCCAGCTTGAACGTACATGGCGTCATGTGGGACGTGGACTGGGACAACCCGGCCTGGAAGCAGGTCCGCGCCGCCGCCATCACCGCCGCCGTCGGCAAGGCCGGTGACTACGCCGCGGCGCTGGGCGCCACGGTGCGGGAGATCGAGCACGTAGCCGACGCCGGGCTGCTGAGCAGCGGCGCCGCTGGGCGCGGGAGAGCGGCCCGGGCGTTCAGCAGCGGAGGCGAGCAGCCAGGAGTCCCGGCGCTGACTCCGGTACCGCAGGAGCTCACCGCCACCATCGAGGCCCGCTTTCGCACCACCGCGGTCGGACTGCCGGGTACTTGAAGCACCCGGACGGCGTGGACGGCCTCCTCCGTCACTGGGCGGCCGTAGAGTTACTGCGTGGCAGATCCGGCAAGCTACCGGCCGGCCCCGGGCTCGATCCCCGAATCCCCCGGGGTGTACAGGTTCCGTGACGGGCGCGGCCGGGTCATTTACGTGGGGAAAGCCAAGTCCCTGCGACAGCGGCTGAACTCCTACTTCGCCGACTTCGCCAACCTGCACCCGCGCACGCAGGCCATGGTGACGTCGGCGTCGTCGGTGGACTGGACGGTGGTCGGCACCGAGGTCGAGGCCCTCCAGCTCGAGTACTCGTGGATCAAGGAGTTCGACCCCCGGTTCAACGTCAAGTACCGGGACGACAAGAGCTACCCGTTCCTCGCGGTGACCATGAGCGAGGAGTACCCGCGGGTCCAGGTGATGCGCGGGGCCAAGCGCAAGGGCACCCGGTACTTCGGGCCCTACTCGCACGCCTGGGCCATCCGCGACACCGTGGACACGCTACTGCGGGTGTTCCCGGTGCGGACCTGCTCGGCCGGGGTGTTCAAGCGGTCGGGGCAGATCGGCCGGCCCTGTCTGCTCGGCTACATCGGCAAGTGCTCGGCGCCCTGCGTGGGCCGGGTCAGCGCCGACGAGCACCGCGCGCTGGCCGAGGACTTCTGCGACTTCATGGCCGGGCAGACGGCCCGGTTCATCCGCCGCATCGAGACCGAGATGCGGCAGGCGGCCGGGGCCGAGGAGTTCGAGCGGGCGGCCCGGCTGCGCGATGACATCCGGGCTCTGGAGCGAGCCCTGGAAAAGCAGGCCGTGGTGCTGGGGGACGGCACCGACTGCGACGTGATCGCGCTGGCCGAGGACCCGCTCGAGGCGGCGGTCCAGATCTTCTACGTGCGGGACGGCCGGGTGCGGGGGCAGCGCGGCTGGGTCCTGGAGAAGGTCGACGACGTGACCACGGGGGAGCTGGTGGAGAACTTCCTGGGCCAGGTGTACGGGGACACGAGCGTGAACGTCACCGACAGCGGCCCCGACGCGTCCGGCAGCGGGGTGCCGCGCGAGGTGCTGGTGCCCGAACTGCCGCCGGACCCGGACACCGTGACCCACTGGCTGGCCGGGCAGCGCGGCGGACCGGTCAGCCTGCGGGTGCCGCGCCGCGGCGACAAGCGGGCCCTGCTCGAGACCGTGGCCCGTAACGCCGGCCAGTCCCTGGCCCTGCACAAGACCCGGCGGGCCAGCGACCTGACCACCCGCAGCCAGGCCATGAACGAGATCCAGGAGGCGCTCGGCCTGGACGACGCGCCGCTGCGGATCGAGTGCTACGACGTGTCCAACCTGATGGGCACCAACGTGGTCGCGTCCATGGTGGTGTTCGAGGATGGCCTGCCGCGCAAGAGCGAGTACCGCCGGTTCAGCATCAAGGGCCACGACGGCACCGACGACATCTCCTCCATCTACGAGGTGATCACCCGCCGGTTCCGCCGTTACCTGGAAGAGCGCGAAGAGACCGGTGAGCTGGACGTGCTCGGCGACCCGGACGCGTCCGAACCGGGCGAAGGCCCCGGCGAAGGGCAGCCGGCCGAGCTGAGCGAGGCCGAACGGGACGCGGCCATGCGCCAGCGCAAGTTCGCCTACCCGCCCAACCTGCTGGTGGTGGACGGCGGGGCGGGCCAGGCCGATGCGGCCTGGCGGGCCCTGAACGATCTCGGCATCGACGACGTGTTCGTGTGCGGGCTGGCCAAGCGGCTGGAGGAGGTGTGGCTGCCCGGCGAGGAGTTCCCGGTCATCATGCCCCGCAGCAGCGAGGGCCTGTACCTGCTGCAGCGGGTCCGGGACGAGGCGCACCGGTTCGCCATCACCTACCACCGGCAGAAACGCTCGCAGGGTTTCACCTCCAGCGCGCTGGAGGACATCCCCGGGCTGGGGCCGGCCCGGCGCGCCGCGCTGCTCAAGCGGTTCGGGTCGGTGCGCAAGCTGACCGCGGCCACCCCGGACCAGATCGCCGAGGTCCCTGGTATCGGGCCCCGGCTGGCCGAGAGCATCGCCGCCGCCCTGCACCGCGAGTCCAGCCGGACCGCGGACCGTGATTCGAGCCGGCCAGCAGAGGAGGCCCGGTGACTCCGGTCAGCCAGTTGCGGGAGCACACCCCCGCCGAGGAGCAGACCATCCCGGACATCGTGGTCATCACCGGCATGTCCGGGGCTGGCCGCAGCACCGCGGCCAAGTCCCTGGAGGACCTGGGCTGGTTCGTGGTGGACAACCTGCCGCCGGGGCTGCTGCCGACCATGGTCGACCTGGCCGAGCGTTCCCAGGGTGGGGTGCCGAAGATCGCGGCCGTGGTCGACGTGCGCAGCCGGGCCTTCACCACTGACCTGTCGTCGGCCATCGACGGGCTCAGCGCCCGCAGAGTCTCGCCCCGCATCGTGTTCCTGGAAGCGTCCGATGAGACCCTGGTCCGGCGGTTCGACAGCGTGCGGCGGCCCCATCCGCTGCAGGGCAATGGCCGGGTGGTGGACGGCATCACCGCCGAGCGCGGCCTGCTGCGCGATGTCCGCGGCGGGGCTGACCTGGTGCTGGACACCTCGGCGCTGAACGTGCACGAGCTGCGGGGCCGGATGCGGGACTACTTCGGCGCCCAGTCGGTCAAGGGGCCGCGGGTCAGCATCGTCTCGTTCGGCTACAAGTACGGGCTCCCGGTCGACGCCGACCTGGTGGTGGACTGCCGGTTCCTGCCCAACCCGCACTGGATTCCGGAGCTGGCCCCGATGACCGGGCAGGACGCCCCGGTCCGGGACTACGTGCTGAGCCGGCCGGGCGCTCAGGAGTTCCTCCGCGCCTACACCGAAGCCCTGCTGGTCATGCTGGCCGGGGACGAGCGCGAGGGCAAGCACTTCGTCACGCTGGCCGTCGGCTGCACCGGCGGCAAGCACCGCAGCGTGGCCATCAGCGAGTTCCTGGCCGGGAAGCTGGCCGGCACCGGCGCCGACATCCAGGTCACCCACCGCGACCTCGGCCGCGAATGACCGGGGCGGGCGCACCGGGCCGCCGCGCGCCCCGGGTGGTGGCGCTGGGCGGCGGGCACGGGCTGGCCGTGTCCCTGTCCGCGCTGCGCCGGGTCAGCAGCGACCTGACCGCGGTGGTGACCGTGGCCGACGACGGCGGGTCCAGCGGGTCCCTGCGCCGCCAGTACGGGGTGCTGCCCCCGGGCGACCTGCGGATGGCCCTGGCCGCGCTGTGCGGCGACGACGACTGGGGCACTACCTGGAGCCGGGTCGTCCAGCACCGGTTCGGCGGCGACGGCGGGCTGGCCGGGCACGCCGTGGGCAACTTGCTGATCGTGGCCCTCTGGGACCTCCTCGGCGACCCCGTGGAAGGCCTGGAGTGGGTGGGCCGCCTGCTCGGGACCCAGGGCCGGGTGCTGCCCATGGCCTCGGTCCCGCTGGACATCGTGGCCGAGGTGGAGGGCGCCGACCCGGCCCGGCCGGAGGAGGTCACCCGGGTCCGCGGGCAGCACGCCTGCGCGGCCACGGCCGGCCGGGTTCGGTCGATATCACTCATGCCGGACGATCCGCCGGCCGTTCCGGCCGCTGTCGCCGCGATCAGGCAGGCAGACTGGGTAGTGTTCGGCCCAGGGTCGTGGTTCACTAGCGTGCTACCGCACCTGCTGGTGCCCGAACTGGCCGCGTCGTTGCGTGACACCCGGGCCCGGCGCGTGGTGGCGCTGAACCTGGCCCCACAGCCGGGAGAGACGGGCGGCTATTCGCCGCACCAGCATCTGGAGGTCCTGGCCGGGCACTCACCGGGACTGAAGTTCGACGTGGTGCTGGCGGACCGGGCCGCGGCGGGAGGGAATCCGGGTCCGGGCCGTGATGGCGACGGCGCCGTGGCCGATCTGGAGAAGGCGGCCGGCCTGCTCGGGGCCCGGCTGGTGCTGGCCGACGTGGCCTTGGCCGACGGAACACCGCGGCACGATCCGTTGCTGCTGGCTAGGGCATACGCGGAGATTTTCGGGGAGGGGAGTGGCGCCGATGGCGATGACCGGGGTTGTTAAGGACGAGCTGAGCCGGGTGACCGTGGTCAAGCCGTGCTGCCGGAAGGCCGAGGTGTCGGCCGTGCTGCGGTTCGCGGGCGGCCTGCACCTGGCCGCGGGGCACATCGTCATCGAGGCCGAGCTGGACACCGGAGCGGCCGCGCGACGGCTCCGGGCCGGCATTGGCGAGGTGTACGGGCACGCGTCGGAGCTGCTGGTGCTGGCGCCCAGCGGGCTGCGTAAGGGCAACCGCTACGTGGTGCGGGTGCTCAAGGGCGGCGACAACCTGGCCCGCCAGACCGGGCTGCTGGACAATCGCGGGCGGCCCGTTCGCGGCCTGCCCCGGCAGATCGTGTCCGGCACCACCTGCGACTGCGAGGCGGCCTGGCGCGGGGCGTTCCTGGCCCACGGGTCGCTGACGGAGCCGGGCCGCTCCATGGCCATGGAGGTCACCTGCCCCGGCAGCGAGGCGGCTCTGGCCCTGGTCGGGGCGGCCCGGCGGCTGAAGATCCACGCCAAGGCCCGCGAGGTCCGCGGCGTCGACCGGGTGGTGATCAGGGACGGCGACGCGATCAGCGCCATGCTGACCCGCCTGGGCGCCCACGACAGCGTGCTGGCCTGGGAAGAGCGCCGGATGCGGCGCGAGGTGCGGGCCACCGCCAACCGGCTGGCCAACTTCGACGACGCCAACCTGAGGCGCAGCGCCCGGGCCGCGGTCGCGGCCGGCGCCCGGGTCGAGCGGGCCCTGGAGATCCTCGGCGACGAGGCCCCCGAGCACCTGACCATGGCGGGCAAGCTGCGCATCGCCAACCGCCAGGCCAGCCTGGAAGAGCTGGGCCAGCTGGCCGACCCGCCGCTGACCAAGGACGCCATCGCCGGCCGCATCCGCCGTCTTCTGGCCATGGCCGACCGCAAAGCCCAGGACGAGGGCCTCCCAGGGACGGAAGCGAACTTGACCCCAGACATGCTCATGCCATAGCAGGGTGGGCTTCTACAGCACCACTGCGGGTTACGGCGACGTACGCCAGCGCGGGTTCCGGGGGGTCCAGGGGGTTCACCCTCCGGATAGATGCTGTTTGTTTGCGGCTGAAGCATAGATCCCCTATGGTCTAGACCATAGGCGGCCTGGTTCAGCCCGGCCGTTCTGGCGCGCCCGCCGCACAACAGGCGCGAGGTGCCGGATCGGACACCGTCTGCAGGGGATCCCTAGTGGGCGGTGTCCGATAGGCTCTTGGGGCGAAAATCTTTCTGGGTCACTTGGTGGCCGGAGGCCGTGGGGAGCACGGCAGGGCGGCCACACGGCTATCAACGAGGAGACGGTGCTGTGACCATCCGCGTGGGCATCAACGGCTTCGGCCGCATCGGCCGTAATTTCTGGCGCGCCGTGAACGCCGAGACCATCGGCAAGGCCGGCCGCATTCCGGCCGGCGAAATCGAGATCGTCGCGGCGAACGACCTGACCGACCCGGCCACCCTGGCCCACCTGCTGAAGTACGACAGCGTGTTCGGCCGGCTGCCCGTGGACGTCTCGGTGGCCGATGACGTCATCCGCGTGGGTGGCCAGTCGATCAAGGTGCTGGCCGAGCGCGAGCCCGCCAAGCTGCCCTGGAAGGACCTCGGCGTCGACATCGTCATCGAGTCGACCGGGCGCTTCACCAAGGCCTCGGATGCGCAGCAGCACATCGAAGGCGGCGCCAAGAAGGTCATCATCTCGGCCCCGGCCAAGGAAGAAGACATCACGATCGTCATGGGCGTGAACGACGACGCCTACGACGCGGCGAACCACAACATCATCTCCAACGCCTCCTGCACCACGAACTGCGTGGCGCCGATGGCCAAGGTCCTGCTGGAGAACTTCGGCATCGAAAAGGGCCTGATGACCACGATCCACGCCTACACCCAGGACCAGAACCTGCAGGACGGCCCGCACAAGGACCTGCGCCGGGCCCGGGCCGCCGCGCTCAGCATCATCCCCACCTCGACCGGCGCGGCCAAGGCCACGGCGCTGGTGCTGCCCGAGCTGAAGGGCAAGTTTGACGGGATGGCCATGCGGGTCCCGGTGGTGGACGGGTCCGTGACCGACCTGGTCGTGCAGCTGACCCGGGAGGTCACCAAGGACGAGGTGAACGCCGCGTTCAAGGCGGCCGCCGAGGGCACCCTCAAGGGCTACCTGCACTACACCGCCGACCCGATCGTGTCCTCGGACATCGTGGGCACTCCCTGGTCGTGCACCTTCGACTCCGCCCTCACGATGACCTTCGGCGACCAGGTCAAGGTCATCGGCTGGTACGACAACGAGTGGGGCTACTCCAACCGGCTGGCCGACCTCACCACGCTCGTGGGCGCCCAGCTCTGATGAAGCGGATCGACGACCTCGACGTGGCTGGGCAGGTGGTCCTGCTCCGGGCTGACCTGAACGTCCCGCTGGACGGCGACGTGATCACCGATGACGGCCGGATCCGGGCCAGCCTGCCCACCATCAGGGCTCTGACCAGCCGCGGCGCGCGGGTGATCATCTGCGCTCACCTGGGCCGGCCCCAGGGAGACACGTACGCCGCCCGGGCCGCGGGCGGCCCGTCCCTGCGGCCGGTCGCCGCGCGGCTCAGTGAGCTGCTCGGCCAGCCGGTCCCGCTGGCGGAGGACGTGGCGGGGGAGTCTGCCGCGGCGGTCGCGGCCGGCCTGGGCGACGGTGACGTCGGCCTGCTGGAGAACGTCCGGTTCGAGCCGGCCGAGACAAGCAAGATCGACACCGAGCGCACCGGGCTGGCGGCCCGGCTCGCCGCGCTGGCCACCCGCTACGTCGGCGATGGCTTCGGGGCCCTGCACCGCAAGCACGCCAGCGTGTACGACGTCCCCGCGCTGCTCCCGCACGCCGCCGGGGACCTGGTCATCGCCGAGATCGCGGTGCTCCGCCAGCTCACCTCCGATCCGCCCCGGCCCTACGTCGTGGTGCTCGGCGGGGCCAAGCCGTCGGACAAGCTGGCGGTCATCAGCAACCTGCTCGGCCGGGCCGACCGCCTGATCATCTGCGGCGGGATGTCCTACACGTTCCTCGCCGCCCAGGGTTACGAGGTAGGCCAGTCCCTCCTGGAGGCCGACCAGATCCCGCAGGTCACCGAGGTGCTCGCCGAGGCGGCCCGGCGGGGGGTGGAGGTCGTCCTGCCGGTGGACCTAGTGGCCGCCGACCGGTTCGCCCCGGACGCGGACCACCGCGTGGTGCCGGTCAGCGAGTTCCCGGCTGACCGGGAGAGCCTCGACATGGGCCCGCAGACCCGGGCCCTGTTCGCCCAGAAACTCTCCGACGCGAAGACCGTGTTCTGGAACGGCCCGGCCGGCGTGTTCGAGTTCCCGGCCTTCGCCGCCGGAACCCGGGCCCTGGCCGAGGCGATCAGCCGCGTCAGCGGGCTGACCGTGGTCGGCGGCGGCGACTCCGCGGCGGCCGTGCGCCAGCTTGGCTTCCCCGAGGATGCGTTCACGCACATCTCCACGGGCGGCGGGGCGAGCCTGGAATACCTGGAGGGCCGGACCCTGCCCGGGCTCAGCGCGCTGGGGGTGCAGGGATGAGCGCCGGCCCGGCCGGACGCAAGCCGCTCATCGCCGGCAACTGGAAGATGCATAACACGCATTTCGAGGGCCTGGCCCTGGTCCAGAAGCTCGCGTTCACGCTGACCGCCGCTGACTACGATGCCGCCGACGTGGTGGTCCTGCCGCCGTTCACCGCGCTGCGCAGCGTGCAGACCCTGGTGGCCGGGGACAAGCTGCGGATCGGCTACGGGGCCCAGGACCTGTCACAGCATGACAAGGGCGCCTACACCGGTGACGTGTCCGGCCTGATGCTGGCCAAGCTGGGCTGCACTTACGTGCTGGCCGGGCATTCCGAGCGCCGCCAGTACCACGGCGAGGACGACGCGCTGGTCAACGCCAAGGTGAAGGCCGCGATCCGCAACGAAATGACCCCCATCCTGTGCGTCGGCGAGGACCTGGACATCCGGCGGGCGGGGGAGCAGCTTGGCCACTGCACAGGCCAGCTCGACGGAGGTCTCGCTGGCCTCTCACCGGAGCAGGTGGCGGGGCTGGTGGTGGCGTACGAGCCAGTCTGGGCCATCGGCACTGGAGAGGTGGCGTCACCTGCGGATGCGCAGGAGGTCTGCGGGGCAATCCGCGCCCGCGTTTCCGAGGGTCACGGCGACGAAGCAGCCGCAAGTGTGCGTATCCTGTATGGCGGGTCGGTGAAGGCCGACAACATCGCTGCGATAATGACGCAGCCTGACATTGACGGTGCACTGGTCGGCGGGGCAAGCCTGGATGCCGGTGAGTTCGCCACGATATGCCGGTACCGCAAGCTAACCGTCAACGCCTGACCCGCGGCACCGGTCCAGCAGCGCTGGTCGAGACAGTGCTGGTTGAGTTTGTACAGGTCACGGCAGGCACTCGGAGGGACGAGACAGGGCAGTGGTTATCGCAATCTCGGTCGTCCTCATCATGACCAGCCTGCTCATGATCCTGCTGGTGCTGCTGCATAAGGGCAAGGGCGGCGGCCTGTCGGACCTATTCGGTGGCGGGGTCTCCTCTACGCTGGGATCATCGTCCGTAGTTGAGCGGAACCTGGACCGCCTCACGGTTTTCACTGGCGTCCTGTGGTTCCTGTGCATCATCGGGCTGAATCTGCTGCTGAACAAATGATGCGGGCGCCCGGGGGTCGCCGGGTAGGCCAAGAGCGGACGTAGCAAGGGGT
>DATDIH010000146.1:0-4243 GCA_036521155.1 Streptosporangiaceae bacterium | reverse complement strand
GCGCGAGGGCGCCCGGCCCGGCGGCGGTACCGGCACGGTCCGCGACGCGGTGCTGCGGGCCGTCCGCCGCTAGACTCCGCCGCTAAGTCAGGCCCAGCATGCGGGCCGCGTTGGCCTTGAGCACCTTGGGCCGCACGCCGGGCTTGAGCTCCAGCTGGTCGAAGTCCCGCAGCCAGCGTTCCGGGGTCAGCAGCGGGTAGTCGGTGCCGAACAGCACCTTGTCCTGCAGCAGCGAGTTCAGGTTCCGCACCAGCTGGGGCGGGAAGTACCTGGGCGACCAGCCGGACAGGTCGATGTACACGTTGGCCTTGTGGGTGGCCATGGAGATGGCCGAGTCCTGCCAGGGCACGGACGGGTGGGCCAGGATCACGGTCAGGCCCGGGAAGTCGGCGGCCACGTCGTCGATCAGCATGGGGTCCGACAGGCGCAGCTTGATGCCCCGGCCGCCGGGCAGGCCGGCGCCGATACCGGTCTGGCCGGTGTGGAACACGGCCGGGACGCCCATCTCCTCGATCGCCGCGTACAGCGGGTACAGGCTGGGGTCGTTGGGGGCGAAGCCCTGCAGGCTGGGGTGGAACTTGAAGCCCTTGGCCCCATGCCCGTCGACCAGCCGCCGGGCCCGGCGCACGGCTGCTTCGGGCTGCAGCGGGTCCACCGACCCGAACGGGATCAGCGTGCCGGGGAACTCGGCGGCGCGGTCGGCGATCTCCTCACTGGACAGGGCCGGGTGCCCGGTGGCGGTGGTCGCGTCGACGGTGAAGATGACCGCGGCCATCTGCCGTTCCTGGTAGAACCCGGCCAGGTGTTCCACGGTCGGGGTGCGGCCGGCCCCGCTGCGGAAGTAGGCCGCCGACGCTTCCAGCAGTTCGTCGTCCAGGCTGGTGTGGCCGTGGCCGTCGGACTCCACGTGCACGTGAACGTCGATCGCGGTCAGCGCGTCAAGATCGAGAGCCACGCCCCGAACCTACGCCACCCCCGTTGCGCTGCCCGCACCGCTGTGCGACTGTCGGCCCTGTGCTTGTCGGTGCTGTGCGCGAAGGCGACCTGCTGTGGACCCCCAGCCCGGAGCAGCGGGCCCGGGCCAACATCACCCGGTTCACGAACTGGCTGGGCACCGAGCGGCAGCGCGAGTTCGGCAGTTACGACGCGCTCTGGCGGTGGTCGGTCACCGACCTGGACGGGTTCTGGGGTGCGGTGTGGGACTACTGCGGCGTCCAGGCCTCCACCCCGCCCACCGCGGTCCTCGGCCGGCGCACCATGCCGGGCGCGGACTGGTTCCCGGGCGCCCGGCTGAACTACGCCGAGCACATCCTCCGCCGCGCCGATGACGGCGGCGAGGGCCCGGCCCTGCTGTTCGCGGGCGAGACCGTCCCCCTCCAGGCCCTGTCCTGGGCCACCCTGGCCACCCAGGTCCGCACGCTGGCCACCCACCTGCGCCGGCTGGGCGTGCGGCCCGGCGACCGGGTGGCCAGTTACCTGCCGAACATCCCGCCCACGGTCGTCGCCCTGCTCGCGGTGGCCAGCATCGGGGCGATCTGGACCAGCTGCTCACCGGACTTCGGCTGGCGCGGGGTCCTGGAACGCTTTCGCCAGCTCAGCCCCGTGGTACTGATCTGCACCGACGGCTACCACTACGGTGGCCGGGCCTACGACCGGAGCGAGCAGGCCCGCCAGATCGCGGCCGGCCTGCCCAGCCTGCGGCACGTCATCCAGCTGCCCCTGCTGCACCCGGACCGGCCGCAGCCGCCCGCCGCCAACGCCAACGCCAACGCCACCGTGACCCGCTGGGACGAGGTCATGGCCGCCCCCGCCCCGGCCGCGGCGGAGTTCCGGTTCGAGCAGGTCCCGTTCTCGCACCCGCTGTGGATCTTGTTCTCGTCCGGCACCACCGGCCCGCCGAAGGCCATCACCCACAGTCAGGGCGGCATCCTGGTCGAACAACTCAAATTGCAGACCTTCCATATGAATCTGAGCGCGGGCGACCGGATGCTCTTCTACACCACGACCGGCTGGATGATGTGGAACTTCCTGGTCAGCTCGCTGCTGCTCGGCGTCCAGCCGGTGCTGTACGACGGGAATCCGGCCTGGCCGGGACCGGACGTGCTGTGGCGGCTCGCGGACGAGGCCGGGGTCACGTTCTTCGGCGCCTCCCCCGCCTACGTGGACGCGCTGACCCGGGCCCGGGTCGTGCCCGGCCGCCAGTTCGGCCTCGATCGCCTGCAGGCCGTGATGCTGGCCGGGTCCCCGGTGTCGGCCGAGTGCAGCGCCTGGTTCTACCGCAACGTCAAAACCGACCTGTGGCTGGCCACCGGCAGCGGCGGCACCGACACCTGCTGCGGGCTGGTCGGCGGCACCCCCACGCTGCCGGTCTACGCGGGCGAGATCCAGGCCCGGCACCTGGGCGTGGCCGCGTACGCGTTCGACGCCGACGGGCAGCCGGTCACCGGCCGGGTCGGTGAGCTGGTGGTGACCCAGCCGATGCCGTCGATGCCGGTCCGGTTCTGGGGCGACGAGGACGGCCGCCGCTACCGCGAGTCCTACTTCACCGAGTTCCCGGGCCGCTGGCGGCAGGGCGACTTCTTCCGGGTCAACGAGCGCGGTGGCTGCTTCGTGCTCGGCCGCTCGGACGCCACCTTGAACCGGGACGGGGTGCGGATCGGCACGGCCGAGATCTACGCCGCGCTGGCCTCGGTGCCCGAGGTCACCGACGGCCTGGTGGTCAACCTGGACCGGCCCGGCGGCGGGTTCTTCATGCCCCTGTTCGTGACGCTGGCCCCGGGTCAGGTGCTGGACGACCGGCTGCGGGCGGCGATCCGGCAGCGGCTGCGCGCTGAGTACACGCCCCGCCACGTGCCCGACGCCATCATCGAGGTCCCGGCCATCCCGGTCACCCTGACCGGCAAGAAGATGGAGGTGCCGGTGCGCCGCATCCTGGCCGGCACCCCGCCCGGCCAGGCCGCCGACTCCAGCGCCATGGCCAACCCGGACTCGCTGGGCGTTTTCGCGGGCCTGGCCCGGACCCTGCCCGAGCTGCGCTGACCAGCCCCGCCTACGGTGGTGCCATGCCCCGGCAGCAGGTATATCGCGGCCGCATCCGGGCAGTGACCTCCGGCGAAGAAGACAGTGACGGGTACGCGGCACAGCACCCAACGGGCGGGAGAACCGGCAGCCGATGAGCATCAGCTATTCCAGCGTGGTGAACGCGCCGATCGACGAGGTCTTCGCCTGGCACGCCCGGCCCGGGGCACTGACCCGGCTGGCCCCGCCGTGGCAGCCGATACGGGTCGGGCAGGAGGCGACCTCGCTGCGGGACGGCCGGGCCGTGCTGCTGCTGCCGGGCGGGGTGCGCTGGGTGGCCGAGCACGAGCCGGCCGGGTACGACCCGCCGCGGCAGTTCGTCGACCAGCTGGTGGCCGGCGGCCTGACCTCAGCCGCGCTCTCCCGGGTGCTGACCTGGCGGCACGTGCACGGCTTCCACGAGGCCGGGGACGGATCGACCCGGGTCGAGGACGACCTGCAGACCACGGTGCCCGCGGCGGCGCTGCGGCAGATGTTCGGCTACCGGCACCGCCAGCTGGCCGCGGACCTGAAGGCGCAGCAGTGGGCCCGGGCCAAGCAGCCTGAACCGCTCACGGTGGCGGTCACCGGGTCCAGCGGGCTGATCGGAACCGCGCTGACCGCGCTGCTGACCACGGGCGGCCACCGGGTCATCCGGCTGGTCCGGCACCCGGCGTCCGGCGCCGGCGAACGCCAGTGGGATCCGGACCGGCCCGCTCCCGGCCTGCTGGACGGGGTGAACGCGGTGGTCCACCTGGCCGGGGCCGGCATCGCGGGCCGGTTCTCCGAAGCACACAAGCGCCGGGTCCGGGACAGCCGGATCGGGCCGACCCGGGCCCTGGCCGAACTGGCCGCCAGCACCGCCCGCAACGGCGGCGGGGTCACGGCGTTCGTGAGCGCCTCGGCCATCGGCTACTACGGGGCCGGCCGGGGCGACGAGGTGCTGACCGAGACCAGCCAGCCCGGCTCGGACTTCCTGGCCGGCGTGGTGGCCGACTGGGAGGCCGCCACCCGGCCCGCCGCCGACGCGGGCCTGCGCACGGTCCTGATGCGCACCGGGCTGGTGATGAGCCCCAAGGGGGGCACCCTGCGGGCGCTGCGCCCCCTGTTCGAGGCGGGCCTGGGCGGCAAGATCGGCGACGGGCGGCAGTGGATGTCCTGGATCGGCATCGACGACCTGACCGAC
>DATDIH010000145.1:0-17216 GCA_036521155.1 Streptosporangiaceae bacterium | reverse complement strand
CGGATGCTCACGTGACGAGGCGGATGTTGAATTCCGCCGAGCCGACCGACTGCGCGAGGGCCACGAACAAGAAGAAGTAGTGCTCGGTCCCGCGGGCGGACACGATGCCGCCCAGGTCCACGATGGAGTCGTCCGCCCACCCTAGGCCGCCCAGCAGGGACTTCACCGTGGCCTTGGCCACGTCGTCGTCGCCGGACACGAAGACGCTGCTCGGCGGCAGGGCGGCGGGCTCGGTCATAACCGCCATCGCGGCGGTGTTCATGGTCTTCACCACCTTCGCGTCGGGGAGGGCCGCCTGGAGCTTCTCCCCGAGGCTGGAGTTCGGGTAGACCAGCTCGAACGCGGGCGTGCTCGCGTTGGCCACATCGACCAGCACCTTGCCCGCGAAGGCCGCCGCCCCGATGCCGCCGACGACCTCGAGGGATGCCGCCCCGGGCGTGGCGTTGATCACCACGTCGTTCCCCGCGACCGCGTCCGCCAGCGACATGACCGGCGCGTTCAGGCCGGTCCTGGAGGCCGGGTCCCGGGAGCCGAACGTGACCTCATGGCCCGTCTCCGACAACCGCCGGGCCAGCGTCTGTGCCACGTTCCCGGTGCCCAGAATGGCGAGCCGCATGATCATCTCCCAGCGCTAGAATATGCGGAATAATTCGTCCGTATCAGTCACCCTAGTGCAGCTCGCGGGGAGGCCGGCCGCGGATCTGGGATCTGGCCCCAATTTCGTGAAGCGGCTGCCCCGGTCGGCTGACGGGTCCACGGCCGGGCGGTAGCTCTGCAGACCTGCACAGACGCCGGGACCGCCCTCGCGGGCCACACGCCCATCAGCTTCGCGGCGGCCGTCACGGGGCCGCACAACATGGTCGCCGCCGCCATCACCCGCAACACCAGCGACCTCTACCGATACCTGGCTGAGCACGTCGGCCCCCTCCCAGGCGTGCAGTACGTCGAAACCGCCCCTGCACTGCGACAGGTCAAACGGCTCGGCTGACCCTCGCGCGCCTGCCACCGACGCCCTGCACACGCCATCACTGCGTGCCCGCGGCCCCGCTTCGCCGCCCCGGTAGCCGGGATCCTCGTCCCAGACGGCGACCGCCACGGATACGGCCACCTCACCAGTACGCTGCACGCCCGGCGCGGTGCTCGCCCGCCCGCTCCACAGACCTGAAGGACCCGAACGAGTTCGAGTCGCGCGAGCAGGACCAGGCCGCGCAGACAGCCGCGCTGGCTAGGACCGCTCCGATTGGGCTCTGGGCCACAATCCGTGGAGGCCGGGCGTCCGGGCGGGGCGGTGCCGGCGTCTGTGCAGGTCTGCAGGGCTGTGGACCCGTCAGCCGACCGGGGCAGCCGCTTCACGAAATTGGGGCCAGATCCCAACTCATATGACTGACAACGCACCCCCAGGATGGATCACTTAGTCCTCGGTGACCGAGCCCTGGGGTCATGGGCGTTGTCTTCGAGGCGCAGGCTCACCTGAGCACCGAGTTCGCGAAATCCGAGGGCCCGGGCCACCCGCTGGGAGGCCTCGGGCCGGGCCCGCCACTGCGGCAGCCTGTGGTTGTCGATCGCGTGGGCCACGGCGGCTGACGCGGCGGCGCGGGCCAGCCCGCGGCCGCGGGCCGCGGTGGCGGTCAGGACGCTCAGGTGCGCGGTGCCGCACGGCCAGTCTCGGTAACCGGCCGCGGCCACGACCTGCCCGTGCTCCTGGATGGTGAAGGCCGGTGTCGTGAGCTCCCCGAAGCCGCTTTCCTCGACGTCATCGGGGTCGGCCGCCAGCAGGAACTGCCGGAAACCGGGGTGATCCAGGTCCACCGGCGTGCTGATGACGCCGCCCGGTTGCGGACGGAATTCCACCGGATCCAGGTAGGCCAGCGCGGCCGGCCCCAGCAGCTCGGCCACGGGCAGGCTGCGGCCGAGAGCTTCGGCGCTGGTGAGCGAGGCCGTCGGCAATCCGCGCAGAGCCTGCTCGATCCGGCGGGCCGCCTGCTGATCCGGTGCGGTGGCGAGGACCGCGTCACCGATGACCACGATGCCGGCCCAGTCCGGCGGGCACATGCGCGACCGAGGCGACGCCGCCACGCTGAGCGCGGGAGCAAACCCGGCCTCGCCGATGTACTCCCACAGTGCCCGGGCCCGGTCGGCCAGCGCCGGGCGCGAAAGACTAGCCGCGGTACGCCTCGGTACCGGTGCGCTGGCGGGCTTGGTCGGGACCGCCTTCGGCCGCGTGCCAGAAGGCGTTGAGGGCACTGGCCGTGGTCTCGGGGGCCTCGACGGCGGGGGAGTGGGCGGCGCCGGGGATGCACACCCGGGACGCGCCCAGGCGGCCGGCCATCTCTTCCTGGGCCGCGGGCTCCCACTTGTCGTCGTTTTCGCCGTAGAGGACGAGGACCGGGACGTGCAGCGCGCCGGCCAGTTCGGTGGTGCGGTCCGGCGCACGCAGCAGGTACTGGGCCATGACCTGCAGGCCGACCGGGGCATTGCCCAGCATCCGCTCGCGCAGGAAGGCCACGATCTCGGGCTTGACGCCGGCCGCGGCGGCCTGCGGGCCGAGGGCGGTATCCCAGACCTGCTCGATGGTGTGCCGCATGACCTCGGGGCTGTTGCCGTCCAGGTAGCCGAGCAGGCTGGTCAGTTCGGCCGCGGCCGGACCGGTCAGCTGGGCCGGGCCGGAGCTCATCAGGGTGACCGAGCCGACGCTGGCCGCGCCGGACAGCATGGCTTCCCGGACGATCAGCCCGCCGAACGAGTGCCCGACCAGGTGCACCGGGCCCAGCCCGATGCCATCCGGCCCGGCCAGGCCGGATGGGGCCGCCACCCGGGCCGCCACAGCCGCGACGATCGCGGCCACGTCAGCGCCGAGCTCACCGATGGCGTAGGCGGCCGGGTCGTCCGGGCCGGGGGTCTGGTACTGCCCGCGCAGGTCGATGGCCAGGACCCGGCGGCCGGCCGCACCCAGCTGGTGCAGGATGGCCAGGAAGTCCTCTTTGCTCCCGGTGAAACCAGGGACGAGGACCGCGGGCTGCCGCTCGCAGACTCCGGTGCCGGGCATGGCCTCGAGCGCCGCGAAACCTCCGCGGCTGGTCTCGATGACCGTTCGCCGGACATTGTCAGGCAGGCTGAGGGACGTGGGTGTACTCACCGTGGGGAACCCTAATCGAGCCGAGCTGTACTCATGCCCATGCTGGATAGACGAACGGGGAAGCGTCTTTGAGCCATCTAATCACGCGTCTATGACGGCTGGATTACAGCCAAGCGTCGGCTGGCCAGCTCGGAAGTTCCCGGGCTGAGGGTCTCGGCCGGGGAATCTCCGCTGGCCAGCCTGCCGGTATGGCTCAGGACGTGGCTTACTCGCCGCCGCCTTCGTGCCCGTCGGGTGACGAAGGTGACGACGGCTGGCTGCTGTGCAACTCGCCGCCGCCGTGCGACCGGCTGCCGCTCCGCGACCGGCGACGCCGCCGGCTGCGGCCGGTGCCGCCCTCGGCGGAGTGATCGGAACCGTCCGGAGAGTCCACGCCCGCCGAAGCCGCTGACGCGCCTTCCGGCGAAGCCGGGGAACCCGCGGTCCCGGCCGAAGCCCCGGTCCGGACATCCTGTCCGTTCCGGGTGCGCCGCCGGGTGCGAGTGCGCTCCCGGGGGGCGCTGTCGTCGTCGTGACCCGCAGGCCCGGCCGCCGTGCGGCCGCCGGACGAGCGGCCACCGCGCCGGGCCTGGCCACGATCGCGGCCACCCTCACGGCCGCCGCGCTCACTCCGGCCGCCGCCGGTCTCGCCGATGTCCTCGACGGCCTCGGCGTCCAGCCCGGCCCGGCTGCGCATGGCCTTGGGCAGGGTGCCGGTGACCTCGCGCGAGATGTTCAGCTCGGTGTACAGGTGATCGGACGTGGAGTACGTCTCGGCCGGCTCGGCCTTGTTCAGGTTGAGCGCGGTGTCGATCAGCTTCCAGCGCTGCATGTCACGCCAGTCCACGAACGTGACCGCGACCCCGTCCTTGCCCGCCCGGCCGGTCCGGCCGATGCGGTGCAGGTAAGCCTTGTCGTCGTCCGGGCACTCGAAGTTGACCACGTGCGTCACGTCGTCCACGTCGAGCCCACGGGCGGCCACATCGGTGGCCACCAGCACGTCGACCTTGCCGGTGCGGAACGCGCGCAGGGCCCGCTCACGCTGACCCTGACCGAGGTCGCCGTGTACGGCGGCCACGGCGAAGCCGCGGGTGGCCAGGGCGCCGGCCACCTGGTCGGCGGCCCGCTTGGTCTGGGTGAACACCATGGTCAGGCCGCGGCCGTCGGCCTGCAGCAACCGGGCCAGCACCTCGATCTTGTCCATCTGGTGGGTGCGGAACACATGCTGCTGGGTCTGGGGCACCGCGGCCGGCGCCTCGATCGTCTCGGCTCGCACATGGGTCGGGTGGTGCAGGTGCCGCCGGGCCAGGGTGACCACTTCGCCCGGCATGGTGGCCGAGAACATCATGGTCTGCCGGTCGGCCGGGGTCAGCTGGAGAATGCGCTCGACGTCGGGCAGGAAGCCCAGGTCCAGCATCTTGTCCGCCTCGTCCAGCACCAGGACCTGGACGTGGCCCAGTTCCAGGTGCCGCTGGCCGACCAGGTCCAGCAGCCGGCCGGGGGTGCTGACCACCACGTCGATGCCGGCCCTCAGGGCCTCGATCTGCGGCTCGTAAGCCCGGCCGCCGTACAGGGTGAGCACCCGGGTGCCCAGGCCGGAACCGGCCAGCCGCAGGTCATCGGCGATCTGGATCGCCAGTTCCCGGGTCGGCGCCACGACCAGCGCGAGCGGGGACTTGGGGCCGGCGGGCTCGCCGGCGGCCAGCCGCTGCAGCAGCGGGATGCCGAAACCCAGCGTCTTGCCGGTGCCGGTGCGGGCCTGGCCGATGATGTCGTAGCCACCCAGGGCGATCGGCAGCGCCAGCGCCTGGATGGGGAAAGTCTTGAAGATCCCCGCGCCCTCGAGGGCCTCGGCGATCGTGTCGGAGACGCCGAGGTCGCGGAAAGGTACCGCGTGCGCGTCGTCCATGGGTTCGTCGGTGGTGGTGATGGTCTGTTCGGCCACCTCGTCCAGCAGGACGTTCTGGCTGTCCGGGCTGTCATTCACCGCGTCGGAGTCCTCCGGCGCTCGTTGCCCGGCCAATGTTTCGCTTGTCAGGGGGTTCAGCCTCCATCGATCCCCTCCTGGCCTGCCGCCCTCGGGTGGCGAGCGGAGGGTCCGTCGTCTTGTCGCCGCGTGGTCAGGACCGTACGCGGCGCTGGTCCGTATCCGGGGGCGCCCCTGGCTGTGCCGCTGTCGCCGGCAAAAGCTAGCCGGCCAGTGCTAACCGGCCAGTGCTGGCCGGCTTGGCCGTCAGCGTGGCCGGCGACCGGGGTGGCGCGCTTCCGTGCGCGCTGGTCACGCCATGTCGCTGACGCTGAAACAACCGAAACGCCCGCTGATGCAGCGGCCCGTTGCCGCGCCAAGTTCGGCGCGCTGCGGTTGCCGCATCCGTACCACGGATAACGCAAAGTGTAGCAGTTAGCTTCCCGCGCAGGTCGCGGCGCGGGTACAGGTGTGGTACTGGGACCGAAACCGGCCCACCGGTCGCCCATCGGAACAAAGCCACCGGTCAGCTGGTCAGGCTGCGGCGGCGGCGCCGGATCTCAGGCGCCGAAACCCATCGGGCGCCCCTCGGACCCGATGAACTCCAGGTAGGCGATCTTGTCCGCCGGGACCAGCACCTTGCCGCCCTTGTCCACCGACAGCATGAACAAGCCGCCGTTGGCCAGCGAGTTGGCCAGGTCGCGCTCGATCTGATCGGCCGAAGCGCTCGTCTCCACGGCCAGCTCACGCGGGGCCGACTGGACTCCGATCCTGACTTCCACAATGCTCCTTGATGAGGATGAGTAGGTCAGCCAGCATCGAAGTTGGTCAGCCGACGTCGAAGATCATAACCAGCGTCCGGCCGCGTCAGCCGGCCACCTCAGGTGGCCACGTCAGGTGGCGTCGCCGGCCAGCGGCCAGCCACTGATACCCCGCCAGGCGAGCCGGGCCATCAGCTGCTCGGCTTCGTCCTGCGGCATGCGCTGGCCGGTGCGCAGCCAGTACCGCGCGGTGACCTGGGCCGTGCCCACCAGGCCGACGCCAAGCAGGTGGGCCGCCTCTTCCGGGATGCTGGTGTCCTCCGCGATGACCTCGCTGATCATCTCGGCGCACTCCTGCACCGACCGGTCCAGCCGTTCCCGGACCATGGGCTCGTTGCCCAGGTCGGATTCGAACACCAGCCGGTACGCGCCGCCCTGGTTGGCCACGAACCCGAAGTACGCGCCGAAGGTGGCCACGACCCGCTGCTTGTTTTCGCTGGTGGAGCTGAGCGCCCTGCGTACCGTGTCGATCAGCGCGTCCACACTCTCGTCCAGCAGGGCCAGGTACAGCTCGAGCTTGCTCGGGAAGTGCTGGTAGAGCACGGGTTTACTGATCCCGGCCCGCTCCGCGATCTCGTCCATGGCGGCCGCGTGGTAGCCCTGGGAGACAAAGACCTCCTGGGCGGCTCCGAGCAGTTGGCGGCGGCGGGCCTGCCGCGGCAGCCGTGCGCCTCGCGGGCGTGCGTCGGACGTTGCGGTCACCGGTGTCTCCGAAAGGGTTGAGCGGGATGGCGGACTATTGCCCGCGTATCCGGCCATGGTACGGCCAAGCCGCCAGACCAGCTAGTTTCCGCGCTGGGGCCGGCCCGCGCTGCACGCGGGTCAGCGATAGTCCTCATCGTCGCCTTCGACGGCGATGTCCTGCTCCGCCGCGTCGGCCTCGTTGGCGTCGAACGGCAGCCCGCCCCGCTCCGGCCGGACTTCTTCGCTGTCTTCTTCCACCAGGTCGCGCTCTTGCTCCTGCGCGTCTTCGGCCGGCTTCTCCATGTCCATCTCGCTCAACTTGCGGCGCTCCTCGCATCGCTGGTGGCCGCACCGGTGCTGGCTGCCCCGTTGGGGGCTATCCCATTGTTGCCTGCCCCATTGCTGCCTGAACCGTGTGGCTCGGGCTCGCGCGGGTCAGCCACGGTCGCGTGCGGTGCCTCGGCCGGGTCGCCCGGCGCCATCGGCATGGGGCCCGTCTCGGCCCGGTCCACGCCCGGGCGGCTCGATCCCCCGGATTCCTGGCCCGCCGGTTCCTGGGCCGCCGGCTGGGTGGCGAGCTTTCCGGCCAGCTCGCGCAGGGCCGGCTCCAGGGCCTCGCTGAAGGTGGGGAAGGCGTGCACGGTGTCGGCCAGGACGGGCAGCGGCACCCCGGCCCGGATGGCCAGCGTGACCTCGCCCATCCAGTCGGGCGCGTTCGGCCCGACCGCGGCCGCGCCCAGCAGCAACTGGGACTCCGGGTGGGCGTACAGCTCGACCCGCCCGGCGTCGGTGCCCGACACCCGGGCCCGGGCCGTGCCCGCCAGGTCAGCGCCCGCGGTGACCAGGCTGATCCCGGCCTCGGCGGCACCCTGTGGTGAGGCTCCGACCGCGAATACCGACGGCATCGTGTACACCGCGCGCGGTACGGCCCGGTAGTCGGCTTCGCGGCGCTGGCCCAGGACGTTCGCGGCCACCACCCCAGCCTGGTAGCGGGCGGTGTGCGTGTGCGTGCCCAGCCCGGTCACGTCGCCGGCCGCCCACAGCCCGGCCGGCCCGCCAGCTTCGCTGGTCGCGCCGTCGCCGCCCTGGGCCAGCACCCGGCAGGTGCTGTCGACCGGGATCGCGGCGCCCGGCTTCAGGTCCACGCCCAGCTTGTCCAGGCCGAGACCGGTGACCCGGGGCCGGCGGCCGGTGGCCAGCAGCACCCGGTCGGCCTCGATCCGGGTCCCGTCGGCCAGGGTCAGCGCCTGGCCCTCGTCCAGCCGTTCGGCCTTGACCGCGGCGGACCCCAGCCGCACGTCCACCCCGGTACGGCGCAGCGCTTCGGCCAGGATCTCGCCGGTGAAGCCGGCTTCCGCGGGCAGCAGCGTGTCCTCGGTCTCGACCAGGATCACCTGGGAGCCGAACGCCGCGTAGATCTGAGCCAGCTCACATCCGGCCGAGCCGCCGCCGAGCACCACCAGCCGCCGCGGCAGGTCCGGGCCGCTCATCGCCTCGGCGCTGGTCCAGGCGGCGATGTCGGCCAGGCCCTCGATGGGCGGGGCCACCGGCTCGCTGCCGGTGGACAGCACCAGGTCGGTGTACGTGAGCTCGACCTTCTGGCCCGCGCCGGGCCCGCCAGGCGCGTCGGCCGCGGCCGGTGTCGTGCCGTTCTCCCCGTACGTGGTGACCTCGACGGTGCCGGGCTTGATGACCTGCCCGGTGCCGCGCAGCAGCGTGACCCCGGCTTCGGTCAGCCGGCTGGCCGCCGTGGTGTCGTCCAGGTAGCTGGTCACCTCGTCCCGCCGGGCCACGGCGTTCTCCCAGGCCTCACCGCGGCCGGCCGCCTCCAGCAGCGTCTTGGAGGGCAGGCACGCCAGGTACGGGGACTCACCCCCGATCAGGCCCGCCTCGACCAACGCCACCGACCGGCCCCCGGAAGCGACCTCAGCGGCGACGTGTACGCCCGCGGTCCCGCCGCCGAGCACGACAACATCGAACTCGGGCATATGGCTCACCTTCCCATCCCCCCGCCTGGGACCGTGCCCCAGGCCGCACAGGTCCGACCATCATTTCAGCCAGCACCCTTGTTTCGCCCCGGAAGCCGGGGATCGGTCATCGTAGCCCGTGAAATCCCAGGCCCTGGGCATTTTCGGACCTGTTTGGGCTTCTTTAAGTGGTTCGTAATTCCCTGAACGGCCAGTTTTTTACCGGCCGGCCAGCGCGGGTACTACCCGAGCCATGCAAAGTATGTGGGCCGGAACTCTGATCTTCGGTCTCGTTGAAATCCCGGTCCGGCTCGGCCCGGCCACCCGTCCGCGGGAACTGGCTTTCCGCCAGGTGCACGCCGAGGACGGGGGCCGGATCACGTTCCGCCGGTCCTGTGCCGACTGTGGCGCCGACGTGCCCTACGCGGGAGTGGCCAAGGCCTACCAGCGGCCGGACGGCGGCCTGGAGCCGCTGACCGACGACGATCTGGCCAGCTTGCCGCTCGAAGCTGCCCACCGGATCGAAGTCCGCTGCTTCGTCGCCGCCGGCACCATCGACCCCCTGCTGGTGTCGCGCAGTTACGTCCTGACCGTGGACACCGGCCCCGGCGCCGACCGGGCCTACCGCCTGTTCCACACCGCCCTGGCCCGGTCGGGCCGGGTGGCCGTGGCCACGATCACCTTGCGCCAGCGCGAGGCCCGGGCCGCCGTCTGGGCTCGCGGCCCGGCCCTGGTCCTGCAGACCCTGCTCACCCCGGACGAGCTGACCGATCCCGACGCGGCTCCGGACGGCCCGGACGGCCCGGCCCCGGCCGGCTCCGACCCCGATCTGCCGCTGGCCGCCGACCTGATCGCGGCCATGACTGGCGAGTTCGATCCGGCCGCGCACCACGACCGCTACCGGGACCAGCTGGAGGACCTCGTCCGCCGCAAGGCCGCCGGCCACCCCGGCCACCCCGAATACAACACGGACCCCACCAGCCCCGCAGCCCCCATCCATCTCACAGACCCCACTCCCATCACAGACACCACCCACCCTGCAGACCCCGCCCACCTCGCAGACCCCGCTAACCCCACAGGCCTCTCCAGTTACACGGACGTGACCGACCTCACGAACCTGCTGCGCGCCAGCCTGGCCACGGCCCGCTGAAGGCCAGGTGAACAGGTAACGCCGCCCTCGTGGCCCGCCAACTTCGCGTCACCGGCCAAACTGGGTGTTTCGGGTTAACGGTTGGTTGATTAACCTTGAACGGCGGCGTGGAACAGCGGCGTGTGGTCGTTCACGGTGGCGGGGAGGCGGTCGATGACACCGAATCCGGTGTGGCCCGGCGAATTTGTCAGCCTGGGAGAGACCGAAGTATTCGTCCGGACCGCGCCGGCCACACCAGGAGCGGAACCGGTTCTGGCCGTACACGGGTTCGGTGGTTCCTCCACCAACTGGACCGACCTCATGCACCTGCTCAGCCGCCCCGACGCCGCCACCGGGACCCCCGCCTTCACCAGTGACGCCCTGGACCTGCCCGGCTTCGGGCTCTCGCTGCCCGCCGAGGCCAGCTGCACGGTCAGCGGCCAGGCCGCGCTGGTGGCCCGGCTCATCGAGCAGCGCGGCCGCGGTCCGGTGCACCTGGTCGGCAACTCGTTCGGTGGCGCCGTCTGCACCCGGGTCGCCGCCATCCGCCCGGACCTGATCAGGACCGTGACCCTGGTCGCCCCGGCCATGCCGGACCTGTGGGTCCGCCCGGTCACCGCCCGCTTCCCGGCCCTGTGCGTGCCCAAGTTCGGTTCCTGGCTGCTGCGCCGGGTGCAGCAGATGTCCCCGCTGGCCCGGGTCGAGGCGTCCATCGCCACCATCTACTTCGACGGCACCTGCGTGCACCCGGACCGCATCGCCGCCGACGTGGCCGAGGTCGAGCGCCGGGACACCCTGACCTACGGGGACGCGGTGCTGATCCGCTGCGCCCGCTCCATCGTGGCCGAATACCTGCGCCTGGGCCGCCACTCGCTGTGGCGTGACGCGGCCCGGGTGGACGCGCCCGCGCTGGTCATCTACGGCAGCCACGACAAGATCGTCGACCCGCGGATGGCGGGCCGGGCCGCCCGCGCCTTCCCCCGCAGCCGGGTGGTGGTGCTGCCCCGCACCGGCCACGTGGCCCAGATGGAACGCCCGGAGGCGGTGGCGGCCGAGTTCCGCCGGATGGTGGCCGCTCCCGAGCAGGCATACGATCCGGGGAATGACCCGCAGGCTGTACCAGTTATCTAAGGTCGGCGCCTGCGGCGCCCCTCTGATCGCGACCACCTGATGGAGAGCCCCGTGTCAGCCAGCACTGTGTCGTTGCCACCCTTGGTCGAGCCGGCCGACGAGCTCAGCGTGGACGAGGTGAAGCGGTATTCGCGGCACCTCATCATCCCCGACGTGGGCATGAGCGGGCAGAAGCGGCTCAAGAACGCGAAGGTCCTGGTGGTCGGGGCCGGCGGTCTGGGCTCGCCCGCGCTGCTGTACCTGGCCGCGGCCGGAGTCGGGACGCTCGGCATCGTCGACTTCGACGTGGTCGACGAGTCCAACCTGCAGCGGCAGATCATCCACGGCGTGTCCGACATCGGCAAGCCCAAGGCGGAGTCGGCCCGGGACAGCATCCAGGAGATCAACCCGTACGTCGAGGTCATCCTGCACGAGGAGCGGCTGGACTCCGACAACGCGCTGGACATCTTCCGTCCCTACGACCTGATCGTGGACGGGACCGACAACTTCGCCACCCGCTACCTGGTCAACGACGCCTGCGTGCTGCTGGGCAAGCCGTACGTGTGGGGTTCGATCTACCGGTTCGACGGCCAGGCCAGCGTGTTCTGGGCCGAGTACGGCCCCTGCTACCGCTGCCTGTACCCGGAGCCCCCGCCCCCCGGGATGGTGCCGTCCTGCGCCGAGGGCGGCGTCCTCGGCGTGCTGTGCGCCTCGATCGGCTCGATCCAGGTCAACGAGGCCATCAAGGTCATCACCGGCATCGGCGACCCGCTGGTCGGGCGGCTGATGATCTACGACGCCCTGGAGATGAACTACCGCTCGGTCAAGGTCCGCAAGGACCCCGAGTGCCCGGTGTGCGGCAAGAACCCGACGATCACCGAGCTGATCGACTACGAGGCGTTCTGCGGCGCGGTCTCCGAGGAGGCCCAGGAGGCGGTGCAGGGCTCGACCATCACCGCCAAGGACCTCAAGAACATGATGGACAACGACGAGAACATCTTCGTCGTCGACGTCCGGGAGCCGAACGAGTACGAGATCGTCTCCATCCCCGGGGCCACGCTGATCCCCAAGGGCGAGTTCCTGTCCGGGGCCGCCCTGGAGAAGCTGCCGCAGGACAAGCGGATCGTGCTGCACTGCAAGAGCGGGGCCCGCAGCGCCGAGGCGCTGGCCGTGGTCAAGGACGCGGGCTTCTCCGACGCCGTGCACGTGGGCGGCGGCGTGCTGGCCTGGGTCAACCAGGTCGACCCCAGCCTGCCGACGTACTGAACCGTCCTACTGGCCCGCCGAGTTGGCCCGGCCAGCCCGGGAACCAGCCTTCGATAAATAAATGACTCGTATCCCGTCAGGGCGTGTGCCTATAGTGGCCACGCCCTGACGTCGTCCCGAGGGAGATCCGTTGCGTCTCTGAGGTCCCGCCACCGCGCGCCGCCATCCGCCGCGCGCCCGCCGACCTCCTGTGGAGCCGCACCATGTCTTCTCCCCATGTTTCCATCGTGGGCACGGGCCTGTCGTTTGCCTGGCCCGACGGCACCGTGGTGTTCGACCGCCTCGACCTGGCCATCGGCCCCGGCACCACCGGCCTGATCGGAGCCAACGGCTCCGGCAAGTCGACCCTGCTCCGGCTGATCGCCGGTGAGCTGCGCCCGCGGTCGGGCACGGTGCGCACCGACGGCGACGTCGGCTACCTGCCGCAGGACCTCACCCTCGACGTGCACGCCACCGTCTCCGGCCTGCTCGGCGTGACCGTCACCCGCCAGGCCCTGCACGCCATCGAAGCCGGTTCGATCACCGAAGCCGATTACGCCGCCGTCGGCGACGACTGGGACATCGAGGAGCGCATCACGGCCGAGCTGGCCAAGCTGGGCCTGGGCCACCTGGACCTGGACGCCCCGGCCGGTCAGCTGTCCGGCGGCGAGGTCGTGCTGGTGCACCTGGCCGCGCTGCTCCTGGCCCGGCCCGGCGTGCTGCTGCTGGACGAGCCGACCAACAACCTCGACCGGGACGCCCGCCACCGGCTGTACGGCGCGATCGAAGCCTGGCCCGGCGTGATCCTGGTCGTCAGCCACGACCGGGAACTGCTGGCCCGGGTCGACCAGATCGCCGACCTGGCCGCCCATGGAATCCGGATGTTCGGCGGCAACTACCCCGCCTACGAGGAAGTTCTCGCCGCCGAGCGCGAGGTGGCCGCCCGGGCGGTCCGGACCGCGACCGCCGACGTCCGCCAGCAGCGCCGCGACCTGAACGACACCCAGACCAAGCTGGCCGGCCGCGAGCGGATGGGGCGCAAGCAGCAGGCCTCCGGGGGCCAGCCCCGCATCGTCATGGGCGCGAAAAAGCGCAGCGCCCAGGTGTCGGCGGGCAAGCTCCGCGACATCCAGGAGGACCGCCTGGCCAAGGCCCAGGACCGGCTGAACGAGGCCAGGGAGACGGCCCGGCCCGACGCCGAGATCCGGGTCGCGCTGCCCGGCACCGTGGTCCCGGCGGGCAGGACCGTGCTGACCGCCCGCGGCCTCACCGGTACCGCCTGGCGCCCCGGTGACCGTCCCGCTCCAGCTCAGCCCGTTACCCATATGGAAGGTGGGGTGGCAGGCGTACCCGATCCGATTCGCGCCCTGCCCGTCGACGAGCTCATCGTCCGGGGCCCGGAGCGGATCGCGCTGACCGGGCCCAACGGCGCGGGCAAGACCACCCTGCTGCGCGCGTTCGCGGGCCAGACCGAGCTGCCCGGGGTCACCGTCCAGACCGTGGCCGCGATCGGGGGCGGCGTCGGTTACCTGCCGCAGCGGCTGGACGTGCTGGACGACTCGCTCAGCGTGCTGGACAACGTGCGGCGGCGGGCCCCGGCGGCCTCGGTCAACCAGGTCCGGTCCGGCCTGGCCCGGTTCCTGTTCCGCGGTGACCGGCCCGCCCAGCTGGCGGGCACGCTGTCCGGCGGCGAGCGGTTCCGGGCCACGCTGGCCGCGCTGCTGCTGGCCGACCCGCCGCCCCAGTTGCTGCTGCTGGACGAGCCGACCAACAATCTCGATCTTGCCTCGATCCGGCAGTTCAGCACGGCCCTGGCCAGTTACGGCGGCGCGCTCATCGCGGTCAGCCACGACCTGCCGTTTCTGGAGTCCATCCAGATCACGCGCTGGCTCCGGCTGGATCCGGACCTGGGCCTGAGCGAGTCACGATCAGCCTGAAACAGGCGTCAGCCCGGTCAGACCAGGCCGTACCATTTCCTGTGTGCCCACCGAGCCGGATGCGTGGCGTGACGAGCCGCGCTCGACACGCCGTCCCGGCGCGTTCGGCTCCTCGCCGCCTGAGCGGCCCGGCTCCCTGCCGCCTGAGCGTCCTGGCTCCTCGCCGTCTGAGCGGCCCGGCTCCCTGCCGGCTGAGCGTCCCGGCTCCTCGCCGTCCGACCGTCCTGGCTCCCTGCCGTCTGAGCGGCCCGGCTCCCCGCCGCCCGACCGTCCTGGTCGCTCGCCGCACGGCGCGGCCCAGCCCCCACACCGCCGCGGCTTCGGCACCACCGCCGCGCTGGTCGCGGCGATCTTCGGCGCGATCGGGCTGGTCGTCTCGCTGACCGGGCTGGCCATCCAGTTGCTGCCGCGGCACTTCAGCGCGGCCCAGCAGCGGCAGATCATGGCCTGGGAGGTCAGCAAGCGCTGGCGGACCCTCCCGGCCGGCGACATCTTCCCGGCCAGCGTCCACTATGACCTGTCCGCCCAGGACCTGTCCGACGTGAGCGACGTCAGCCTGCAGGCGCCCCGGGTCGGCATCGCTCCCCAGACCAGCTGTGACGCCGCCACCGACCCGGCCGCGGCCCGGGTGCTCAACTCCCGCGGCTGCCAGGCCGTGCTGCGGGCCACCTACACCGACGAGTCCGCCACCTACGTGATCACGGTAGGTGTCGCCGTGCTGGGCAGCGCGGGCCAGGCTTCGGCCGCCGCCACCACCCTCAACCAGGCCAGTAAGGCGGGCACGATCCCGGCCCCGCCCGGCCTGGAGAGTGCCGCGTTCGCGGGCACCCCGGCCGGATCGTTCGGCAATGGTGAGCGCCAGCTGACCGCCAGCAAGGCCGCCGGTCCTTACGTGATCATGTACGCGGCCGGCTACGCCGACGGCCGGCCCCAGGTCAGCATCGGCGAGGACGCATACGCCAAGGGTGAGATGACCACGGCGGCCCAGGCGGTCCAGGACAGTGTGGCCAGCACGCTGGCCACACCCCCGCCCACGCCGCACTGCCCCGGGACACCCGGATGCTGAGGCTGCGCCGGGCCACCGCCCTGGGCCTGGCCGCCGCCTGCGCGGGGGGTTTGGCTCTGGCGGGCGCGGTCGGGGTCCCGGCCGCCTCGGCCGACTCCGTGCGCGACGGCCAGGACTGGGCCCTGAACATGATGAATGTCCAGCAGGCCTGGGATGAGGGCAACCAGGGCCAGGGCATCACCGTGGCCGTGCTGGACAGCGGGGTCACCACCGGCGTCTCGGACCTGGAAGGTTCGGTGGTGTCCGGCCCCGACTACACCGGGGTGGACACGTCGCCCAGCAACCCCGACTGGGGCCAGCACGGTACCTGGATGGCTTCGATCATCGCCGGGCACGGCCACGGCTTCGATGACGACGACGGCATCATGGGCGTGGCCCCCAAGGCCAAGATCCTGTCCGTGCGGGTCATCCCGGACCGTAACGACCCCGAGTACAGCAAGTACGAAGCCGAGCAGGAAGACAGCGTCCAGGACTCGCTGGCCAAGGGCATCACGTACGCCGTCAACCACGGCGCCGACGTGATCAGCATGTCGATCGGTTACAGCGCGCCCAGCGCCAGCGTCCGGTCGGCCCTGCAGTACGCCTATGGGCACGGCGTGGCCGTGGTCGCCTCGTCGGGCAACTCCGGCGACACCTCGTCGGCCAGCAAACAGGGTTACGCCCCGCTGAAGTTCCCCGCCGACTATCCCGGCGTGATCGGCGTGGCCGCCGTGAGCTCCACCGGCCACGTGGCCGGCTTCTCCAGCAACAACCTGTCGGTCGAAGTCGCCGCCCCCGGCGTGAACATCTCGGCTCAGGGCCGCGACGGCCAGTACTGGCTGGTCACCGGGACCAGCCCCGCCTGCGCCCTGGTGGCCGGGGTGGCCGCCCTGATCAAGGCCCGGTACCCCGGCCTGGCCCCGGACCTGCTGGCCAAGGCGCTCAGCTCGACGACGCACTATCGTCCGGACGGCGGCTACGACCAGAACGTCGGCTTCGGCACGGTCGACGCCGCCGCCGCCCTGACCGCCGCGGGCCAGCTGGTCCACCAGCGGGCCAGCTCCGCCGGCACCGCCGCCAGCCGCAACTTCGGCGGCGGCCCGTCTGCCGTCGCCGCCGACCCGGTCACCCCCCGCGGCTCCGGCCAGCTCATCCTGTTCGCCGTCCTGGCCGTCACCGCCCTGGCCCTGGTTGCCGCCGCGGTCAGCCGCCTGGCCGTCCTCAACCAGCTCCGCCGCCGCGAAGACGCCCAGCTAAGCGCGGCCTCAGTCCCGGTCGCCGGCGCTTCCTTCGGCCGCCCACCCCAACCCGCCCCTGCCCACCCCTGGGCCCAATCCAACCGCGCCCAGCCCTGGGCCCATTCCGACCCTGCCCGGTCGGCTCCAGCCCAGTCCGACCACGCTGAGGCTGGGCAGGCTCAGCAACCTGGGCACGCTCAGCGAGATCTCGCTCAACCCGGGCAGGCCCAACCCGGATACGCCCAGCCCGGGCAGGCTCAGCCAGGAAGGGCCCAGCCCGGGCAGGCTCAACCAGGTCAGGCCCGGCCGCGCCCCGATCAGCCTGGGCAGGCTGAGTCAGGCTCGCCCCAGTCCGGCCCGTCGCGCTACGGTGCCGCGCCTAGCTACGGCCCGCCGCCCAGCTTCGATCCGTCGCCCGCCCTCGACCGGTCGCCGGGCCAGCCAGCCCAGCACCCCGCGGCTCCTCAGCCAGACCAGACACCGCGGCCGCACGAGCCATTGCCGTCCCGGACGCCCCAGTCACCTCGGCCCGGCCAACCGCCTGAGTCACACCGGCCCCTGCCATCCCGGACACCGGCATCTCCGTCCGCTCGGCCCCGCCCATCGTTCCAGCCTCACGAGCCCCTGCCGTCTCGAGCGCCTCAGGCACCGCAAACCCGTCCGTCGTTCGAGCCTCACAAGCCGCCATCCCGGCCCACCCAACCGCCTGAGGCCCGCGACTCACTGCCATCCCGGCCTACCCAGCCGCCTGAGGCCCGCGAGTCGCTGCCATCCCGGACGCCCCAGTCGTCTCAGTCTCATCCGACGTCTGGGTCCCATGAGCCGCAGCCATCTCAGTCACCCCGGTCGCCTCAGTCTCGGCAGGCATCTGAGTCCCCTGAGCCCTCCTCGCCCCGGCAACCTCAGCCGACTTCCGCGTCGCAGCGGCCTTCTGCTCCACCGCAGCCCTCCGTGTCCCA
>DATDIH010000144.1:0-6435 GCA_036521155.1 Streptosporangiaceae bacterium | reverse complement strand
CCACCGGGGCCGGACCCGCCCGGGGCTGGGGGACGCCGGAGGCCAGCGCGCCCGCCCCGGCCGCGCCGGACTCGCCCGGGCCGCCGGGGCCGCCGCCCGCGCCGGAGTCAGGTTCGCCCGGACCGGCATCGTCAGCCGGACCCGGGCCCACCGGCGGCCAGGCCCGCTCCGGAGCTGACCACCAGCCACTGGGAGCCGGTGACCCGCCCGGGGTGTCGCCCGGGGCCGGGAACTCCGTCGCCACCGCGACCGCCCCCGTGGCCACCGACTCATCGTGGCCCGACGATCCCTGGCCCGAGGATGATTCGGCCCCGGCCGGGGCGCCCCCGGGTGACTCGGCCCCGGCCGCCCGACCAGGCGGCAGGTCGCGGAGCGCGGCGGCTCAGGCCGCCCATGAGGCGGCCCGCGCCGCCGGGGCTCAGGGGCCGGGCCGGGCTCAAGGGACCCGGGGTTCCAACGGGGCGGGCGCTCGTGACGGGGCCAATGGGGACAACGGGAGCAACGGTCACGGTGCCCCCGCGGCCGAGGACCTGGACATCCCCGACGCCGAGGACATGGCGTCACCGGGCCAGACCGAGATCACCGGGATGGACCTGATCCAGCGCGAGCTGGGTGGCAAGATCATCGGCGAGATCGAGGACTGAGCCGCCGCGGCGCGGGACCGGGCCATCCGGGAACGGGTAGTGGGCTGTGCGCGAACGGCCCGGCGCGGGCGGTACTTAGTGTCCGCGACAGGTCGTAGGCTCTCCAATTGACGCTGACAACACCCACTGGGGGCGACGTGAACCCTGACGGCCAGCTTGACATGCAGCAGTTGCTCGCCGCGGCGCAGCAGATGCAGGAACAGCTGATGAACGCCCAGCAGGAACTGGCCGACACCGAAGTGGCCGGGACCGCCGGCGGTGGCATGGTCACGGCCCGGGTCAACGGCCAGGGTGAGCTGGTCGATCTGACCATCGCGCCGGACGCCATCGACGCGAGCGACCTCGACGAGACGGCCCAGACCATCGCCGACCTGGTGCTGGCCGCGGTGCGGGACGCCTACGCTCGCGCCGGGGACCTGCAGGAGGAGAAGATGGGACCGTTCGCCAGTGCCCTCGGTGGCGGTGGCGGCGGCATGCCGGGCCTGCCCGAGATGCCGGGCATGCCGGGTGGCCTGGGTACGCCGGGCGCGGGCGGCCTGGGCGGGCTTCCTGGCGCTGGTCCTCAGCCGGGGACCGGGTCCCAGCCCGGGACCACTGAGCGGCCGGACAGCGAGTAAGGCCAGGCCGCCGGACCGGCGGCGCCCCCGAGCGAAACAGGAACTGACGTGTACGAAGGGGTCATCCAGAACCTCATCGACGAGCTCGGACGCCTGCCCGGGGTCGGGCCGAAGGGCGCCCAGCGGATCGCCTTCCATCTGCTGGCGGCCGATCCCGATGAGGCTCGCAAGCTGGCCGCGGCCCTGGTCGAGGTCACCGAGCGGGTGAAGTTCTGCCGCACCTGCGGAAACGTGGCGGAGGAGGACCAGTGCCGGATCTGCCTGGACCCGCGCCGCGATCCGGCCATCATCTGCGTGGTCGAGGAGCCCAAGGACGTCGCGGCGGTGGAGAAGATCCGCGAGTACCGCGGCCGGTACCACGTGCTGGGCGGGGCGATCAGCCCCATCGACGGGATCGGCCCGGAGGAACTGCGCATCCGTGAGCTGATGACCCGGCTGTCGGACGGGACCGTGACCGAGCTCATCCTGGCCACCGACCCCAACCTGGAAGGCGAAGCCACCGCCACCTACCTGGCCCGGCTGGTCAAGCCGATGGGGGTGCGGGTGACCCGGCCGGCCAGCGGCCTGCCGGTGGGGGGCGACCTGGAGTACGCCGACGAGGTCACGCTCGGGCGGGCCTTCGAGGGACGGAGACTGCTCGATGTCTGACACGCCAGCCGCACCCGACCCGGCCGCCGGCTCACCGGGAACGGACTTCGGCCCCCTGGCCGACCAGATCGCCGGGAACGTGAAGCTGTTCCTGGACGGCATCGAACGCCTGGCCAACGGCGACGCTGGCGGCGAGGCCGTCCCGCTGCTGCTGCTCGAGGTGTCCCAGATCCTGCTGGCCGGAGCCCAGCTCGGCGCGACCACCGACGTGATCCTGGCCGGCAACCTGGAGCCGGAGGTCGGCGACGATCCGGACCTGGACGACCTGCGGGTGGGCCTGGCCCGCCAGCTGCCGGATTGCGATGACTACGCCGAGCTGTTCGACCCCTACGCCGACACTCAGGCCACCCCGTTCCGGCTGTCGGACGACATCGCGGCGGTGGCCGCCGACCTCATCCACGGGCTCCAGCACTACCAGGCCGACCGCAAGCTCGAGGCGCTGTGGTGGTGGCAGTACTCCTACTTCAACCACTGGGGCACCCACGCCGGCGCGGCGCTGCGCGCCCTGCAGTCGGTGGTGGCGCACGCCCGGCTCGATGTGGCCGAAGAGCACACCGTTCTGTAATTGGATTGTGGCCGGTCGGCCGGGCCTGGATAAACTCTGGGCGTCCCCCGCCAGCAACCCGTGAGGAGCGGCTGCCCGTGGCCCTGGTCGTGCAGAAATACGGTGGCTCTTCGGTAGCCGACGCGGACGGCATCAAGCGGGTGGCGCAGCGGATCGTGGCCACGCGCAAGGCCGGCGACCAGGTCGTGGTGGTGGTCTCGGCCATGGGCGACTCGACCGACGAGCTCATCGACCTGGCCAACCAGGTGAGCCCGCTGCCGCCCGGCCGCGAGCTGGACATGCTGCTCACCGCGGGCGAGCGGATCTCCATGGCCCTGCTGGCCATGGCCATCGCCAACCTCGGCTTCGAAGCCCAGTCCTTCACCGGGTCGCAGGCCGGCGTGATCACCGACTCCACCCACGGGAAAGCCCGGATCATCGACGTGACGCCGGGCCGGATCGCGAGCGCCCTGGCCGGGGGCGCGATCCCGATCGTGGCCGGGTTCCAGGGCGTGTCGCAGACCACCAAGGACATCACCACGCTGGGCCGGGGCGGGACCGACACCACGGCCGTCGCCGTGGCCGCCGCGCTGAACGCGGATGTCTGCGAGATCTACACCGACGTCGACGGGGTGTTCACCGCGGACCCGCGGATCGTCCGCACCGCGCGCAAGGTTCCGCGGATCAGCTACGAGGAAATGCTCGAGATGGCCGCGTGCGGAGCCAAGGTGCTGGTGCTCCGGTCGGTGGAGTACGCCCGCCGGTACGACATGCCGATCCACGTCCGGTCCTCCTTCAGCAACAAGACCGGCACCTGGGTCACCGGGCACGCCGGCGAGAAGATGGAAAGCAGTCAACTGAGCACGGTGCAAGCGGGTGCCGGGCAGAACGCGGAGGAGTCCGGGGTGGAGCAGGCGATTATCTCCGGGGTGGCGCACGACCGGAGCGAGGCGAAGATCACCGTCGTCGGCGTGCCGGACCGGATCGGCGAGGCGGCCGGGATCTTCCGCGCCATCGCGGACGCCGGCATCAACATCGACATGATCGTGCAGAACGTTTCGGCCGTGGCCACCGGCCGCACCGACATCTCGTTCACGCTGCCCCGCGACGACGGCCAGACGGCCATGAGTGCACTGCGCGACCTGCAGGAAAAGATCGGCTTCGAATCCCTGCTGTACGACGACAGCATCGGCAAGGTCTCGCTGATCGGCGCGGGCATGCGCTCCCACCCCGGGGTCACCGCGGCGTTCTTCGGCGCGCTGGCCGAGGCCGGGGTGAACATCGAGATGATCTCCACCTCGGAGATCCGCATCTCGGTGGTGGTGGACCAGAAGGACGTGGACGAGGCGGTCAACGCCACCCACAAGGCGTTCGACCTGGACGCCGGTGAGGTCGAGGCCGTGGTGTACGGGGGGACCGGGCGGTGACCGCGAAGCCGACCCTGGCCGTGGTGGGGGCGACCGGTGCCGTGGGCACGGTCATGCTCGACCTGCTGTCCACCCGGGCCGACATCTGGGGCGAGATCCGGCTGATCGCGTCCCCGCGATCGGCCGGCCGAACCCTGCGCGTGCGCGGCGAGGAGATCGAGGTCCTGCCGCTGGCCGAGGACGTCTTCGACGGCGTGGACGTGGCCATGTTCGACGTGCCCGATGAGGTGTCCGGGCAGTGGGCCCCGGTGGCCGCGGCGCACGGCGCGGTGGCCGTGGACAACTCGGGCTCGTTCCGGATGGATCCCGACGTCCCGCTGGTCGTGCCCGAGGTCAACCCGGCCGACGCGGCCAAGCGGCCCAAGGGCATCATCGCCAACCCGAACTGCACCACCCTGTCCCTGATCGTGGCCGTGGCCGCGCTGCACCGGGAGTTCGGCCTGCGGGAGATGTCGGTGGCGTCCTACCAGGCGGCGTCGGGGGCCGGGCAGTCCGGCATCGACACCCTGTACACCCAGCTGGACAAGGTGGGCGGCACCCGTGCCCTGGGCCAGCGGGCCGGTGACATCCGGGCCGCCGTCGGTGACCTCGGCCCGTTCCCGGCCCCGCTGGCCATGAACGTGGTGCCCTGGGCCGGGTCGCTGAAGGACGACGGCTGGTCGTCCGAGGAACTGAAGATCCGCAACGAGTCCCGCAAGATCCTGGGTCTGCCCGGCCTGCGGGTCTCGGCCACCTGTGTGCGGGTGCCGGTGATCACCACGCACTCCGTGGCCGTGCACGCGGTGTTCGGCCAGGAAGTCGAGCGGGCGCAGGCCCAGCGGGCGCTGAGCGAGGCGCCCGGCGTGGTCCTCACCGACGACCCCGAGCGCGGTGAGTTCCCGACCCCGGCCGATGCGGTCGGCACCGACCCGACCTGGGTCGGCCGGGTGCGCCGCTCGCTGGACGACCCGAACGCGCTGGACCTGTTCGTCTGCGGCGACAACCTGCGTAAGGGCGCCGCGCTGAACACGGCGCAGATCGCCGAACTGGTGGCCGCGGAGTTCGCCGCCGCCTCCTGAGGACCTGAGCCGGGGGGCCCGGGTTGAGGCCCGAGCCGCCCGGCGGTTTCAGGGCTCATTCAGCCTGCGTTCAGGGTCGCTGAGTGGGCACTCATTCTGCCTGGGTAAACGCCGAATCGCCGGATATGCGATGGCCCGTGCCGTATAACGGATCCGGGCGGGGGATACGGCAAAGGAGGAGCGTGTCCCCATTCCGGAACTGGTGCTGGGCGGCCGCGGTCCGGGTGCTCGCTGGCGACCGGCCTGCTGGTGAAGGTGTCCCCGCAGGCGATCCTCCCGGCCATGGCCAGCGCGCTGATCGCGCCAGGTCAGGGTGACCCGTGACCCCGATACCGGCCTACACCGGTTCGGCCGGCTCAGCAGGCGAATCGGGCGATTTCACACAAATTTTATATATCGATTCGTGCCCAAGCTGTGATCAATCCTGCTACGGTATCCCTTCGAATAGCAAAGCTGTCTTAACCCAGGCTTTTCGTGCCCGTGTAAAACCGTAAGAATCGTGCGTTGCTCTCAGGCTTCCCCGGATCGTCATCGCCTTCAGGAGGCATGTCGTGACAACGACCCGCACCCGCTCGCGGGGCCGTAGGGACTCCCGTTCCTCGGCCGCACGGGAGGGGGCAGAACGTAGGCCGGCTGTCCTGGCGTCCGCAGGCGTCGTCATTGTGGTGCTGGCATTTGGCCTGGCGGTCACTTCGGCTGGTCATGTCGTGCTGGCCGCGTCCGACCATTTCCTGCTCAAGTACAGTGGAGTATTCGCACTTCTCGCCCTTACCGGTTCGGTCTGCATGGGGGTCGTGGCCGCCGACCGGATCGTGATGACGCCCGGGCACCGGGTGCTGGCTCAGGCCGTCCACCGTGCGGTT
Source organism: Streptosporangiaceae bacterium (assembly GCA_036521155.1). Classification (GTDB taxonomy): domain Bacteria; phylum Actinomycetota; class Actinomycetes; order Streptosporangiales; family Streptosporangiaceae; genus Bog-532. The sequence continues at coordinate 634 of DATDIH010000144.1, read as the reverse complement.
TCGTTCGGCGCACTGGCGTTCCTCATCATCCACATCGTGCTGGAGATAACCGCTCCGCATCTTGAGGAATCGCAAACGCAGCACGTTCACATCCTGGACGCGTTCATTCCCTTCCTGTCCCAGTACCGCACTTTTTATATGGCCGAAGGAACAATTGCTTCGGACATTATTGTGCTGCTGGTTATTACCGGCATTATCCGTCGGCGTTTTACGGCAGGCGGCCACGCCTGGAAATGGCGCGTTATTCATTACTCGTCCTACGCCGCCCTGATTCTCGGTGTGCTGCACGGCCTGCTGGCCGGCCGCAAGGCGATCGGCTCGTTCGTGTACTGGAGCTACGGCATCGTCATCGTGCTGGTGGCGCTGGCGGTCCTGGTCCGGATCCTGGCCACCTCGCTGAGTTCCCGGGACGCGGTGAAGGGTGCCTCGCCGCACGCGGACCCGAGTCGCGGTGGGGGTGACTCCATGTCGGCCCGGGCCGCCGCGCTCGGCCTGATGGGTCAGCTCACCGGGAGCATGCCGCTGGCCGGCGCGAACCGGGCCGTCGCCGGGGCCGGCCTGGGCGCACCCGGCCCGGCCGGGCTGGGCTCCGCTGGGCTGGGTGCGGTCGGCGCGCTGACCGCGCCGCTGGCCG
>DATDIH010000143.1:0-22811 GCA_036521155.1 Streptosporangiaceae bacterium | reverse complement strand
GTTCTCAGCTATGACAAACCAGAGCGAGAAGGCGGCGCGGTTCCTCGACCTGCACCGCCCAGGGAACCCGCTGCTGCTGCCGAATCCATGGGACCAGGGATCCGCGAGGCTGCTTGCCTCACTTGGCTTCCAGGCGCTCGCCACCACGAGTTCCGGGTACGCCGCGACGCTGGGCCGCCTTGACGGCTCGGTGAGCCGCGAGGAGGCCCTGGCCCACGCCGCCGCGATCGTGGCGGCCACCGAGCTTCCTGTCTCGGCCGACCTGGAGAACTGCTTCGCCGACGACCCGGCGGGGGTGTTCGAGACCGTTCGGCTGGCCACCGGGACCGGGCTGGCGGCCTGCTCGGTGGAGGACGCCACCGGCCGGGACGACGACCCGATCTACGAGCCCGGCCTGGCCGCCGACCGGGTCACGGCGGCGGTCGAGGCCGCCCACGGCTCGGGCCCACGCCTGGTGCTGACGGCCCGGGCCGAGAACTTCCTGCACGGGCGGCGCGACCTGAAGGACACGATCGCCCGGCTGCAGTCCTATCAGGCCGCCGGGGCTGACGTGCTGTACGCGCCCGGCCTGACCGACCCGGCCGACATCCGGGCCGTGGTCAGCTCGGTCGACCGCCCGGTGAACGTGCTGACCTTCGCGGGCACGCCGGACGTGGCCGGCCTGGCCGCGGCCGGGGTCCGCCGGATCTCGGTCGGCGGGGCGTTCGCCTTCGTGGCCTACGGAGCGCTGGCCGATGCCGCCCGCGAACTTCGTGAGCAGGGCAGCTACGGGTACCTGGCCGCCGCCCGGACCGGCCGGAACGCGGTGCAGGCCGCCTTCGGCGACTAGACCTGAGGCAGCACGTCCGTGGCCAGCAGCTCCAGGTGGTCCAGGTCGCTGAGGTCGAGCACCTGGAGGTAGACGCTGCCCGCCCCGGCCCGGGCGAACTGACCGATGGTGTCCACGACCTGGGCCGGGGTGCCGGTGATGCCTTGGGTGCGCAGGTCCTCCGCGCTCCAGCCGATGGCCGACGCGCGGCGGGCCACCTCGGCGTCGTCCTTGCCGCAGACCACGGCGTGCGCGACCGAGAACCGCATCGTGGCTGGGTCCCGGCCCGCCGCGGCGCAGGCGTCTCGCACCCGGCCGAACCCGGCCTCGGTCTCGTCCATGGGCCGGAAGGCCAGGTTGAACTCGTCGGCGTACCGCGCGGCCAGCCGCGGGGTGCGGCGCGGGCCCGCGCCGCCGAGGATGACCGGGGGCCGCGGGCGCTGGGCGGGCTTGGGCAGCGCCGGTGAGTCGGCCAGCTGGTAGTGCGCGCCCGAGTAGGAGAAGGTCTGGCCCTCCGGGGTCTGCCACAGCCCGGTGATGATAGCCAGCTGTTCCTCGAGCCGGTCGAACCGCTCCTTGAGGCTGGGGAACGGGATCCCGTAGGCGGTGTGCTCGGTCTCGAACCAGCCGGCGCCCAGGCCGAAATCGACGCGGCCACCGCTCATCTGGTCGACCTGGGCCACGGCGATGGCCAGCGGCCCGGGCAGCCGGAAGGTGGCCGCGGTGACCATGGTGCCGAGCCGGATGCGGTGAGTGGATTGGGCCAGCGCGCCCAGCGTGACCCAGGAGTCAGTGGGACCTGGCAGGCCAGGCTGGCCCATCGCCAGGAAGTGGTCGGACCGGAAGAACGCGTCGAAGCCCAGCTCCTCGGTGGCGTGGGCGACCCGGGCCTGGGTGGCGAAGTCCGCCCCCTGCTGGGGCTCAATGAAGATCCGGAGTTTCATGGGTTCGATCTTTCCAGGGTGGCGAGGCATTCGACGTGGTGGGTCATGGGGAAGGCGTCGAAGGCGCGCAGGGCGTCCAGGCGCCAGCCGTGCGGGCGCAGCCGGGCGATGTCGCGGGCCAGCGTGGCCGGGTCGCAGGAGACGTAGGCGATGCGTTCCGGTCCCGGGGTGGCCGGGCGGGCCAGGTAGCCGATCACATCGCGGTCGGCCCCGGTGCGGGGCGGGTCCAGCACCACCAGCCGGGCCGCGGGCAGCTCGCGCCGGGTCAGCACCTGGCCGGCGTCGCCCTGGTGGACGGTGGCCCAGGGGGTGTCGCGCAGGTTGCGGCGGGCGTCGCGGACCGCGGTCCGGTCGGCTTCCACGCCGGTGACCACACCGCCCGGTCCGACCGCGGCGGCCAGCGCGCCGGTGAACAGCCCGGCCCCGCAGTACAGGTCGAGCGCGGTATCGCCCGGCCGCGGGCGCAGCGTGTCCAGGACCGCCGCTGCCAGCACATCGGCGGCGGCCGGGTGGACCTGCCAGAAGCCGGCCGCATTGACCCGCCAGTCACGCCCGGCCGCGCGCTGGGTCAGGTAGGGGCGGCCACGGACCACCGTGGTGCGGCCACGGGACAGCCCGAGCACCGACTCGGCCGGGAGCCCAGCGGTGGCGGCCGCCGGGCGGCCCCCGGCCACGATCACCGCCCGCTCCGGGCCGCCGGTGCCGGTGGCCGCTTCCACCGACCGGGCCCGCGGCCAGCGGCGGCCGGGCACCCCCAGGTCGCGAACCCGGGGATGGGCGATGAGGCAGTCGTCGATCTCGACGACCCGGTGTGAGCGGTGGGCGCGCAGCCCGGCCACGCCGTCGGAACGGACCGCGAACGTGACCCGGGTCCGCCAGCCCAGCCCCGGGTCCGGGTCACCCGGGGCGTCGCCGGGCAGTGGCTCGACCGTCACGGGCCATTCGATATCGGCGATGCGCCGCAGCTGCTGGCGGACCACCGCCGCCTTGAGGTCACGCTGGGTGGGCAGGGACGCGTGCTGCCAGTCGCAGCCGCCGCAGCCACCGGGGTGGGCGAAGGGACACGGCGGCTCGACCCGGCCGGGCGCGGGGACCAGGATCTCCACCGCGTCGGCCCGGGCGAACTTGGACGTCACCTCGGTGATCCGGGCCCGGACCCGCTCGCCGGGCAGCGTGTGCCGGACGAACACCACCGGGCCCGAGCCGTCCAGGCGGGCCACGCACCAGCCGCCGTGGGCCACGTCGGCCGCGGCCAGCTCGATCTCGTCGCCGGGCTGCAGAGCCGTTCGGTCGCTGCGCGACGGGGCGGTCCGGCTCTCGCGCGGTGGCTCAGTAGGTGCCGTCATGTCCTCTGGTCGCATTGTGTTTCTTTCCGTTATGCCGGCCACGTGTCGCAACCACCGCCCTGAGGGCATAACTTTGGCGATGCGCCCCAACCTGGAAGGACGGCCGTGCATATCGTGATCATGGGTTGCGGACGGGTCGGGTCAACCCTCGCCCATATCCTCGAAGACCGCGGCAACTCGGTCGCCGTCATCGACCGGGATCCCGAGGCGTTCCGCAAGCTCCGCGCCTCGTTCAAGGGTAGCCGGGTCACCGGGGTGGGTTTCGACCGCGACGTGCTGATCCAGGCCGGCATCCAGGAAGCCGACGCGTTCGCGGCGGTCAGCAGCGGCGACAATTCGAACATCATCTCGGCCCGGGTGGTGCGGGAGTCGTTCGGCATCGAGCGGGTCGCGGCCCGGATCTACGACCCGCGCCGGGCCGAGGTTTACCAGCGGCTGGGCATCCCGACCGTGGCCACGGTGCGCTGGACCGCCGACCAGATGCTGCGCAAGCTGCTGCCCGAGGGCGCGGAGCCGCTGTGGCGGGACCCGACCGGCAAGATCGTGCTGGCCGAGGTGGCGTTCTCTGAGCGATGGCTGGGCGAGAAGGTCAAGGCGGTGGAGATGGCCGCGGGCACCCGGATCGCGTTCGTCGACCGGCTCGGCGAAGCCATGGTGCCGAGCCCGGTCACGGTCCTGCAGGAAGGCGATGTAATCCACGTCATCGCCGCCGAAGACGAGCTGGACCGGATCTCGGAGGTACTCTCCGCCGGGCCGGAGGGAGGCCGCTGATGCGCGTCGCGATCGCCGGGGCCGGGGCGGTGGGCCGGTCCATCGCCGGTGAGCTGCTGGAGAACGGGCACGAGGTGCTGCTCATCGACCATTCAGCCAAATCGATCAAGGCGGACAGCCTGCCGGGCGCCGAGTGGCTGCTGGCCGACGCCTGCGAGATCAGCTCGCTGGACGAGGCGGCGCTGCACCGCTGCAACGTGGTCATCGCGGCCACCGGCGACGACAAGGTCAACCTGGTCGTGTCGCTGCTGGCCAAGACCGAGTACGGGGTGCCGCGAGTGGTGGCCCGGATCAACCACCCCAACAACGAGTGGCTGTTCAATGAGTCGTGGGGCGTGGACGTGGCCGTGTCCACGCCACGACTGCTGTCCGCCCTGGTCGAGGAGGCGGTCAGTGTCGGTGATCTGGTCCGGCTGATGACGTTCCGGCAGAGCGAGGCCAGCCTGGTCGAGCTGACCATGCCGGCGGACGCGCCGCTGGTCGGCCAGCGCTTCGGGGACATCGACCTGCCCGCCGATACCGCGCTGGTGGCCATCTTGCGCGAGGGCCGGGTCATCGTCCCCCAGCAGGACGATCCGCTGGAGGCCGGGGACGAGCTGCTGTTCGTGGCCAGCCAGGACGTGGAGGACCAGCTGGCTCAGTTGCTGTCCAGCAACTGAGCACCGGGACTGGGATCAGCTGGGCGGCGCGGCCGTGGTCAGCTCGTAGCGCGGGTTGTAAAGGGTGTCGCGGCCGCGGCGGACGGCGACCCGTCCTTCCACGGCCACCGTGCGGCCCGGCTCGATGCCGGGGATGGCGTCGCGGCCCAGCCAGACCAGCTCGACCCGGCGCTGGCCCGGGGGCTGAAGCTCAGCCTCCAGGGCGGGCAGGCCGCCGATCCGGTCGTGCCGGATGCTGCGCACCGTGCCGGTGATGCGGACGCGCGCACGCTCGGGTCGTTCCGGCCGCGGCTCGCAGCGTTGCAGGCTCCCCATGCAACCACGCTAGCGGGGCCGGGTTACCGGGGTGTTACCGCGCGTTAATTCGGCGGTTCAGCGCGTCTCGGTGAATTCCGGGCCGCGCTCGAACGGGTTGAGGTCGACCTGGTACGGCTGCTCCCCGTCCTGGCCGGCCGTCTCGCCGCCCGCCTCCTGGGCCGCCGCGGCCGCCTGCTGCTGCTGCTCGATGGCCTGCTGGATCTCGGCCGGCAGCCGGATCTCCAGCATGTCGCGGGGTGGCATCGGGTGGTCTCCGCGCACCACCACCACGTCGGCCAGGATGTCCTCGAACGGCTCGGCGGGCTCGGTGCCGTTGGCCGCGGCGCCGATGATCAGACCGCGCAGCAGCCAGCGGGGACCGTCGACCCCGATGAACCGCATGGGGACGGTGCCCTCGGCCGGGTTGCCCGGCTGCACCGGCACGTGCGCGAACATCTCGGTCCCGAACGGCCCCTCGACCTCCTGGGCGGTGGTGCCGACCGAGGCCAGTTCGCTGGCGATCTCCGGCCGCACCTCGTCCCACAGGCCGGTGCTGCGCGGCGCGGCGAAGGCGTGGACCCGCAATTCGCTCTGGCCACTCTTCACCGACACCCAGATGACCCGCTGGCCGTCGGTGGCCAGTTCGATCTGCTGCAGGGGCGTGACCGGGACGAGCAGGCTGCCGAAGTCGGCGCGGTCCCGCTCGGGGAAGGCGTCGTCGGCGTCCCAGGGGCCGCCGCTCAGGCCGGAGCCCGCGGTCCCGGCCTGGTCGCCGGTTTCCTCGTCGTCCGCCCAGCCCTGGCCGTCCGTGGCCGCATCCGCCCCGGAATCACCGGCCGTGGTCTGGTCCGCGTCCTCGCGTTGACGCCGACGGAACACTACGCACGCTCCTTCGTCTGTTCCCCGGGTGGCTCCCCTGGGGCGTTCCCTTCGAACAGCGGTTGTAACGGCTTCACGCTACTCGGCACGCGGCATGCTCACGTCGTGCTCGCGGCACGTGTTCATCTCGTTGTCACCGTGTGTGTTCATGGTGTGGTCACGGTCGCCGCGTGGCCACCGGTGGAGCCGAATCCGCCCGCGCCCCGGGCCGATCCGGGCAGCGTGTCCGCTTCGTGGAAGCGCACCGCCTCGACCCGCTGGATGACCAGCTGGGCGATCCGGTCCCCGCGCCTGAAGCTGACCGGCGCCGACCGGTCGGTGTTCAGCAGTGTGACCTTGATTTCGCCGCGGTAGCCGGCGTCGACCGTCCCGGGCGCGTTCACGATCGTGACCCCGTGCCGGGCGGCCAGGCCGGAGCGCGGGTGCACGAACGCCGCGTACCCGGCGGGCAGCGCGATGGCCAGCCCGGTCGGCACCAGGGCCCGCTCGCCCGGGCCCAGGTCCACGTCCGCGGCGGTGAACAGGTCACACCCGGCGTCGCCGGGATGGGCGTAGGACGGCGGCGGCAGCCCGGGGTCCAGCCGCTGGATGAGAACGTCGACCACCTGGGATGGCTCGTGGGGCCCAGTCATGCCGGTGACCTTACCGTGACTCGGACGGTGGGCCGGAATCACTCACCGCAACCGTGTCCGCGGGCACGCCCGGGTCCGGCCCCGCGCCCGGTGGCCCGGCCCGGGCCCCGGCGGCCGGCCCGGCCACCACGACCGCCGGGCCGCGGCGCAGTTCCGGTACGGCCCGGTTGATCGCGGCGGCGATCGGGACGGCCACCACCGCGCCGGGCACACCCGCCACCACGCTGCCCACGCCCAGGACCAGGATCACGGCCAGCGGGTGCAGCCGGACGATCCGGCCCACCACCAGCGGCTGCAGCAGGTGGCTCTCCAGCTGGTCCTCACCAACGAAGATGGCCAGCACGATGACCGCGGCGATCCAGCCCTTGGTGACCAGCGTGAGCAGGATGACCAGGGCCCCGGCGAACAGCAGCCCGACCAGCGGGATGAACGAGGACAGGAAGACCAGCACGGTCATGGCCGCGACCAGCGGCACCCCCACGACGGCCAGCGTCACCCCGATGACCAGGGCGTGGGTGGCGGCCACGAGCACCGTGCCCCGCATGTAGTACACGACCGCGAGCCAGGCCGACCGGCCGGCCCGGTCAGCCCGGCCGGCGGCGCTGCGGCCGGACACCCGCAGCAGCCACGACCAGATCCGCTCGCCGTCCTTGAGTAGGAAGAACGTCACGAACAGCATGAGCACGACGCCGGCCAGGATCTCGACCACGACTTCCCCGCCGCTGACCACGGTGCCGGCCACGACCGTCTTGTGCTGGCTCAGGTAGTTCATGACCTGGTTGGACAGCTTCTGCAGGCTGGCGGTCTTCAGGTGCAGCGGCGGCCCGACCATCCACTTCTGCACCTGCTTGGAGGTGTGCCGGACCTGGCTGACCAGGTTGGGGTACTCGCTGCGGACCCGGACCGTGACCAGGGTGATGGTCCCGGCCAGCACGATCACCGCGCCGAGCAGGGTGGCCCAGGCGGCGGCCAGCATGGGCAGCCCGGCCCGGTGCAGCCGGGCGGTGAGCGGCTGGAGCAGCGCGGTCAGCAGCAGCGCGGCCAGGCACGGCACCACCACCACGGTCAGCCGGCCCCCGACCAGGTAGAGCAGGTAGACGACGGCGGCGACGACCAGCAGCCGCCAGGACCAGCCCCCGGCCGCCTGCAGCCAGCGCGGCACCAGGGCCGCGGGCGCGTCCGGCGAGGTGGGCGGACCGGCCGCCGGGTACTCACCGGGCGGATACGGGCCGCCGGTCCCGTTGGCGCCGGGGCCGTGGGCCGTGGGCGCGGCTTCGTCGGCCATGGGGTCCCGGCGGGCCGCGGCTCGCCGCGCCCGCGCGGTGGCCAGCAGTCGCGCGGCCCGTTGCCGTACCTGCTGGCCGACCTCCCCCGCCGACCGAACCGCCATGGCATCCATCTAACCAACTACGGTTGAGCCCATGCGTGATTACCGCGAACGGCTCGCCGTGCCGGCTGCGTGGTGGATGCTGGCCGTGCCGGTGATCCTGCTGCTCGGCGCCTATGCCATCTACGCCAACCTCAGCGGGCCGATCGTGGTGGCTGTCTATGTCGTGTTCACCGTGGGCTATGCTGCCGGCCTGCTGGCCTGGGGGTCCGGGACGATCGAGGTGGCCGGCGGCGTCCTGCGGGCGGCCGGGTCCGTGCTGCCGCTGGCCCGGGTGATCTCGGTGCAGGCCCTGGACGAGAAACAGGCGGCGGCCATGCGCGGCCCGCAGGCCGATCCGGCCGCGCACATGCTGATCCGGCCGTGGCTGAAGTCAGCGGTGTATCTGGAGGTCGAGGACCCGGCCGCGCCGGTGCCCTACTGGCTGATCGGGACCCGGCGCCCGGCCGAGCTGGCCAGCGTGATCGAGCGGGGGCGTACCGTCCACCGGACGCCCGTGGAATGATCTGACGATGCGGTTCGGAGGAAGTACTGGCGTGTCAGACCAGCGCGCAGATATGACGACCAAGGTGGCGGGGATGGCGGCCGCTTTCGCGGCGGCGTTCATAGCCCGCAAGATCATTACGTTCGCGTGGACCAAGTTCACCGGGAAGGAACCCCCGGTGAGCCCGGAAGACCCGGAGGTCGGAATCGGGGAGGCCCTCGGCTGGGCGGTGGTGACGGGAGTGGGGCTGGAGGCAGCGCGCCTGCTGGCGACCCGGGCCACGACCAAGCGGGTGCGGGCCTACCAGGCAGGACAGATCAAGGAATAACCGGCTCGACGAATGACCGGCTCGACCGGGAGCGCGGTGGCGGATCGCCTCGGCGCTCCCGGTAATCGGGCCCCGTGTTCACCCCGTTGACCCGCGAGAGGCGCAGCAACTAACTGGCTGGCCTCAGGCGGCGCACTCCCGGCAGACCAGGTGGCCACCGCGCTCTTCGGCGAGCTGGCTGCGGTGGTGCACGAGGAAGCACCGCGAACAGGTGAACTCGTCAGCCTGCCGCGGGATGACGCGGACCGACAGGTCCTCGTTGGACAGGTCGGCCCCGGGCAGCTCGAGGGACTCGGCCGTGTCGTCCGGATCCATGTCGATCGTGCTCGACGACTGGTCCATCCGACGGGCCTGCAGTTCCTGCAGGCTGTCCTCGGTCATGTCGTCGTCGGTCTTGCGTGGGCTGTCGTAATCAGTAGCCATCGTGGTTCTTTCCCCCTCCATACGTTGTGCGCCTCTTCGTCGCGCGGGTGTAACGCTCGGAGGGCCGAAGTTGTGCCCGATTCCGGCGGGGAATTCTGTCACGTTTGCGGGGCGGGCACACGCAGCGCGCTGAGTGTCGCGCCGTCGAGGGTGTGACGCGCATCGCACCTCCGCTTCTGCGAGTCCTGACCGCCGCCGGACGCGAAGTGTACAGGCAAGAAACTCCTTTTCACGAAGGCGTTCGCCGTGGGGTTAACGCATCGTCCGAACTGGTATGCCCATGTGGCGCTCATCTCACTCGAGAACGCCTGGTTTGCCGGCGTTTCCGGGTTTAGCGCGATCTGGGCCGGGGGTAAGACTCGGCACGCCAGTCCGCGCGTTTGACCGGAAGGAGCCGCATGGGCGAGTTTGCTGCCACTCTGCAGTCCCGTCTCAGGGAAGCGCACGCGTCCCTGCGGGCGGCCCTGGCCGCCGGGGACGCGGAGCTCACCGACACCCAGCTCGACGAGATCGAGCACCTGCGCGGGATCGCCGCCGCGCACGGGATCGCGGAGCCCGTGACCGCCTGAGCCGTTAGCTTTTCGTGAGAGGGGCCGCCCGCCGGGTGGCCCCTCTGACATGTCCGGGGTCAGTCGTCGCGTTCGGGGCTGAGTGCGCTGAGCGCTTCGGTCAGCTCGTCGTAGAGGCCGGGGCCGGCCACCACGGTGAAGGCCGGGCTGGCCGGACGGCCGCCCAGGCCGGTGACGCGGGCGCCGGCCTCCTCGGCGATCAGGCCGCCGGCCGCGTAGTCCCAGTAGTTGAGGCCACGCTCGTAGAAGGCGTCCAGGCGGCCGGCCGCCACCGAGCACAGGTCGACCGAGGCGGAGCCGCCGCGGCGGATGTCGCGGACGCGGGGCAGCAGCGCGCTGACCACCTCGCCCTGGACGCGGCGGCGGCCCGGCAGATAGCCGAAGCCGGTGCCGACCAGCGCCTGGGCCAGCGGGACACCCTGATTGCAGTGCAGCGCCGGGACCACCCCGGGGCGGCCGCGGACGGCGGCTGTGGCCGGGCCGGCCGCGGTGCGCACGGTGGCGCCGTGGCCCCGGGCGGCCAGGTAGGTCTCGCCCCGCAGCGGGACGGCCACCACCCCGGCCACGATGGCCCCGCCGGCCTCGGCGGCGATGCTGACCGACCAGTCGGCCAGGCCGTACAGGTAGTTGACGGTGCCGTCGAGCGGGTCGACGATCCAGCGGACGGCCGGGTCACCGGCCCCGTCGCCAGCACCGCGGTTCTCGCCGCCTTCTTCGCCCAGGATGGAATCGCCCGGGCGGGCCGCCCGGATCCGTTCGGTGATCATCGCTTCGGCCCGGCGATCCATGGCGGTGACCACGTCGGTCAGGCTGGACTTGGTCTGGACGACCTCCGGGCGCTGCCGGGCGCCCTCCTCGGCCAGCATGGTGGCGGTGGCGGTGGCGGTCTCGGCCGCCAGGGCCAGCAGCTCCTCGGGGTCGGGCCCGGTCATGCCCGCACCTCCGGCCGGGCCCCGGGCCGGGTGAACACGCAGCAGCCGTCCGGGCACTCGTCGGTGGACGGGCCCATCGGGCCCAGCGCCGCCCGCTGCGCGGCCGGCCGGTCCTCCAGCCGCTCGCGGACCAGGTCGACCACCAGCTCGCGAAACCGGGGGTCGTACCAGGGTGTGGCCGCCCGGGCCAGCGGCAGGCCCAGCTCCCGGGCGGCCTCGGCCGCCTCGGTGTCCAGGTCGTGCACCACCTCCATGTGGTCGGACACGAAGCCGACCGGGATGATGACCGCGCCCGGCGCGTGCCCCTTGGCCAGGTCGGTCAGGTGGTCGGCCACGTCCGGTCCCAGCCACGGCTGGCTGGGCGGCCCGCTGCGGCTCTGGTAGACCAGCCGCCACGGGCGCCCCTCCCCCGGAATTCGCTCGGCGATCAGCCGGGCCGCCTCGGTCAGCTCGGCCACGTACCGGCCCCCGGTCCCGGCCGCGGCCCGCGGCGCGCCCGGCGGCGGAGGCGGCCCGCTGGCCTCGGCCATGACCACGGGCACGCTGTGCGCGGTGAACACCAGCGGGGCCCGGTCCCGCACCGGCTGCGGCAGCTGCTCCAGCGCGGCCCGGGCGCCCGCGGCGAACGGCTCGATGAACCCGGGGTGGTTGAAGTAGCGGCGGATCTTGTCGATGCGGGGCGCGGCCGGGCCCACCTCGGCCCGGGCCCGGTCGAGGTCGTCCAGGTACTGCCGGCAGCTGGAGAACGAGCTGTAGGCCGAGGTGACGAAGGCCACCGCCCGCCGGACCCCGTCGGCGGCCATGGTGGCCACCGTCTCGGTCAGGTACGGGTCCCAGTTCCGGTTGCCCCAGTAGATGGGCAGGTCCAGGCCCGCGGCCGGGAAGTCCGCGCGCAGGGCGCCGAGCAGGTCCCGGCACTGCTGGTTGATCGGGCTGACCCCGCCGGTCGCGTAGTAGTGCTCGGCCACCGCGGCCAGCCGCTCGTCGGGGATGCCGCGGCCCCGGGTGACGTTGCGCAGGAACGGCATCACGTCGCCGGGCGCCTCCGGGCCGCCGAACGACACCAGCAGGAACGCGTCGTAGTCGGGCATGGTCCCATCCAACCAGCCGGCCGGCGGTGACCGGGCCACCCACGGGATAGAGTCCTCGGGGAGGACGACCGGGACATGGTGGACATGCGGGAGCGGCGGGGCGGCCGCTTCACCCGTAACCCCTACGCGCAGATCTTCAGCATCCCGGGTACCTGGCGGTTCTCGGCCGCGGGCCTGATCGGCCGCATGCAGATGTCCATGTACGGGCTGGGCACGGTGCTGCTCATCGCGGCCAGCACGGGGCGGTACGGCATGGCCGGGGCGGTCGCGTCGGCCGGGGCGCTGGGCTCCGCGTTCTTTGCCCCGCAGGTGGCCCGGCTGGCCGACCGGCGCGGCCAGCGGACCGTGCTGCGGCCGCTGGTGACGGCGTTCGCCATCGCCACCGCCGGGCTGATCGCCGCGGTCGAGCTGCACGCGCCGGACTGGGTGCTGTTCATCCCGGCCGTGGTGTCCGGGGCGACCATGCCGTCGCTGGGCTCGATGGTCCGGGCCCGGTGGAGCGTCCTGCTGGCCGGCTCCCCGCAGCTGCACACCGCGTTCTCGTTCGAGTCGGTGGCCGACGAGATGGTGTTCGTGCTCGGCCCGGTCCTGGTGACCCTGCTGGCCACCGAGGTCTACCCGGCGGCCGGGCTGCTGGTGGCCACGGTGCTGTGCGTGGCCGGGGTGCTGTGGTTCGTCGCCCAGCGGGCCACCGAGCCGCCGGTGGCCGGGCTCGTCCCGCTGCTGCCGGACGATGATCACCCGCCGGACGATCAGACGGTGGCACCGCCCGGGCGGGCCAGGCGGGCCGCGGCCGCCCCGGCGCTGATCGTGCTGGTGCCGGTGTACTGGTGCCTGGGCGCGATGTTCGTCGCGGTCGACCTGAGCACGGTCGCGTTCGCTCAGCACTTCGGGCACAAGCCGCTGGCCGGCTTCATCCTCGGCACCTACGCACTCGGCAGCGCGACCGGCGGGCTCTGGTACGGCACGCGGACCTGGCGGGCCCGGGCCGAGCGGCGGTTCGCGCTCACGCTGGCGCTGACCGTCTGCGGGGTGTCCACGTTCTGGGCCCAGCCCAGCCTGCTCACGCTGGTGCCGGTGATGTACCTGTGCGGGCTGACCATCGCCCCGACCCTGATCGCCGGCTACAGCCTGGCCCAGGCGCAGGCCCGGCCGGGCCGCAGCACCGAGGCGATGACCTGGCTGAGCACCGGCATCGCGGTCGGCGTGGCGGCCGGATCATCGGTGGTCGGGTTCATCATCGACGCCCACGGTGCGCGCTGGGGCTACGTGTTCGCGGCCAGCTGCGGCACGGCCTGCGTGCTGCTCTGCCTGGCCGGCCTGCGCCGCCTGGGCCAGCGTTAACCCTCGCCTGCCTAGCTGGCGCCGGCGTACTCGTGCGCGATGGCCAGCACCTCGTTCACGTACCAGTTCGCGTGGTTGTAGGAGAAGATCGCGTTGTAGAGCGACTGCCCGCCCTTGGCCGCGCCCTCGGCGCAGAGGTAGTCGGCCGCGCTGGGCACCGCGTCGTAGGGGTTCATGATGTTCGGGGTGCCGGTGTCGCCGAACCCGTCGATCCCCCACATCGCCCAGGTCGACGGCAGGAACTGCATGGGCCCGAGCGCGCCCGCGCTGGACGGGCCGACGTTGGCGCCGTTGCCGCTCTCCACCTCACCGATCGCGGCCAGTACCGTCCACGACAGCCCGGGGCAGTACCGGGCCGCGGCCGCCTTGTACAGCTCGAGGTAGGTGGTGGGCCGGCTGCTGGAGACCGAGGTGTCCACCGGGAGCTGGCCCGCGGTGGTCGAGGTGGTGGGCTGCAGGCTGATGACGTGGCTGCTGGACCCGGTGATCTTCCGGACCTGGGACACCAGCGAGGTCAGGTTGGCCGCGGGCGCGTTGATCAGCACCCCGAGACTGGGCACCAGGCCCAGCCGGGCCGCGACGGTGCGGTCGACCACCGCGTCCACGCCGGGCACGCTGAGCGTGGCCGAGCCGCCGAAGGTGAGCTGGGAGTTGCTGACCGCCGCTACCGGATAGGAATGGTTCCTGGTCAGGCCGATCGATTTGCGCGCGCCGGTCGTGGTGATGAACTGCCCGCGGGACAGAGCCCGCCACAGGGCCTGGTTCCCGGCCGTGGCCGGCGAGGTCCAGGAGCGGAACTGAGCCGGGTTGACCCCGATGACGTTGACCTGCTTGCCGTTGATCTTGATGGCGCCACCGCTGACGCCGAGCACGGCCCGGACCCCGCTCAGCTTCTTGATCCGCGGCAGCTCAGCGGCGGGAATGCCGGTCTGGATGACGGCCAGCGCGTCCGGCACCACCAGCTGGCGGGGCAGCGAGCTGGTGGCCGTGCTCTTCGCGGCCGAGCCGGTGGCGGTGTCCTTGGGGTGCGGCTGCTGACCCGCGGAGGCGAACGGCACCCCGATGCTGGCCGGGCCGGCCTCGCTCGCATAGCCCACACCACTGACCGCCGCTGCGCCGAACGAGGTGCCCGCGACGATCACAGCCAGTCTGCGCCAGATCACCTTCCTCACAGTATGACAACCATATCCAACGGGCCCCGGCCAGCAGAAGACCCAAGGTTCTAGTAGCAGATGCCGGTGTGGATGCGGGTGGCCACGGCCGGGTGGACCAGGGCCTGCCGGGTCCGTGCGTCGGCGGGCCGGTGCAGCACCACGTAGCCGTCGTCGGCGAAGACCTGCTGGTAGCCGTGGGCCTTCAGGTAGGCCACGTCCTGGGCCTGCTGGCGCGGGGTGCAGAACGGGAAGTCCAGGCCCGTGGTGTCCGCCACCACCCACGGCGCCCAGCGCGGGGTGCCGTCCAGCAGCAGCACGGTGTCCCGGCCGGACAGGTGCGGGCCGATGTTGTTGGCCGCCTCGACCTCGGCCCCGGACGGCACGTGGGCCACGGCCGCGTCGGCGGCGGCCATGCGCGGGTTGACCATGTAGTACTTCGGATGCAGCAGCTGCCCGAACGGCGAGAACGGCAGGTAGGCCAGGGCCGCGATCAGCACCACCGCGGCCCACACGGTGGCGGGCGGCCAGTCCCGCACCCGGTGACCCCGGAACCCGGCATCGGGCAGGTGCCAGCCCTCCCGGCGCCATCGGCGCTGCAGCCGGGCGGCGCCGTCCACCGCGGCCAGGAACAAGATCATCACGATGAAGGCGTCGTACTGGAACTTGGCCTGCCACCACAGCGGGTAGCCGGAGGCCAGCATGCGCTCGGCCAGCAACGGCACCGCCGCCAGCACCAGCGGCGAGGCCAGGGCCAGGAAGCCCAGCGGGACCAGCAGGCCGACCATGGTGCGCACCTTGACCCCCGGCGTGACCAGCACGTGCAGCGCGTGCAGGGGGTGGGTGACGATGTTCCCGGCGGCCGAACCCACGCCCGGGCCGAACTGCCCGTAGGCCCAGTAGAAGGTGGCCGAGCCGCCGAAGGCCGGGATGAGCACGTGGCTGGCCAGCCAGGTGGCCAGCAGCCCGCCGATCACCAGCCCGAGCCCGGTCCAGCGCCGCCGGGTCAGCAGCAGGTACACCCCGAACCCGGCCACCAGCAGGCCCATGTCCTCCTTGACCAGCAGCAGGGCCACCGCGGCGGCGATACCCGGCCAGCGACGGCCGGCCTGGAACCGCTCGGCCATCACCGCGGTCAGCACCGGCACGAAGGCCACTTCGTGGAAGTCGAACGTGACCGCGGCCATGATCGGCAGCGACAGCGCGTAGGCGGCGGCGACGCAGTAGGCCGCGCGCGGACCCAGTTCCCGGGCGGTGAACACCCACAGCGGCGGGATGGCCAGGGCGAACAGGACGCCCTGAGCCACCAGCAGGGTGGCCGGCCCGTCGTGCAGCCAGTACAGCGGGGCCAGCACGGCCAGGATCGGCGACCAGTGATCCGACAGCAGCACGAAGTGGGCGGTGCCGCCGTCGGCCACCCCACGGGCGATCGAGACCGGCGCGCTGAAGTGCGCGTACCCCCGCACTCCCTGGTCGAAGATGACCAGGTCGAAGGTGGTGGACAGGAAACGCCGGAATCGGATCAGCGCGTCGGCCACGTTGATCACGGCCGCGACCGCGGTCAGGACGGTCACCCCGCGCCAGTGGCCCCGCAGGCCAGTGGACGGCCCGGTGACCTCGGGGATTTCGGGAGCCTCCCTGGTCTGACTCCTCACCGCTGGAAGGGTAGCAGCGTCCCTGATGAGCCCGGGTTGACCAGGCTCACCTGCTCTGACTGCCACCGTGGTGGGAAGCGGACGGCTAGTCTCTTTACATGACCGACAAGGCAAGCCGCGGTCCCCTGGTCCCCGGGGCCGAGGAAGGCCAGCCGCGGTCGCGGCAGCCGTCGCACGGCGGTGGTGCTCCTTCCCGCGACCGTGAGCTGCGCGCTCAGGGCCGGGCCACGGTCAAGCGCCTGCTGGACGCGGGCATGATCGAGTTCGAGGAGCGCGGCTTTCACGGCGTGCGGGTGGACGACGTGGTGCGCCGGGCCGGGATCTCGCACGGCACCTTCTACCTCTACTTCGCCAACAAAGAGGACCTGTTCAAGGCCCTGCTCCGCGATGCTCTGCACGACATGGAGGTCATCGCGGGTGACTTCCCGGTCGTCACCCGGGACGAGGCGGGCATCACCGTGCTGCGCCGCTGGGTGCGGCAGTTCTTCGACGTCTACGCGGACCACGCCACCGTGATCCGCATTCTGAGCCAGGCCGACCTGGTCCCGGAGGAGGTCTACGGCGACGGTCTGCAGATGATGTTCGGCATCTCCGAGGCCATGACCACCGGCATGACCGCGGCCTCCCGGAACGCGGGCCAGGAGCCCGAGCACGTCGAGCTGACCGCGGTCGCCTGCCTGATGATGCTGGAGCGGATCAACTACCTGCTCAGCGCGGAAGTGAAGCTCCCCGTCGACGAGATGGCCAACCGCATCGCCGACATCATGTTCGCCGCGTTCGGTCCGTCCCCCACCTTCTGACGCCACCTGCTGACCGCTAGAGCCCGCTCCCCCGGGCCGGATCGAACTCCATGACCTGGGTGAGCCGGATGTTGTTGCCGGACGGGTCCCGGAACGAGGTGTCGATCCCGTATGCCTGCGAGGTCGGCGGGTCGTTGAACGTCACGCCCCGCGCGCTCAGGTCGTCGTAGGCGGCCTGGCAGTCGTCGGTCTCCAGGAACAGCGTCCCGCCCGCCCCCTTGGCCACCAGCGCGGCCATGGCCGCGCTGCCGGCGCTGTCCAGCATGGGCGGTCCCGGCACCGGCATCAGCACCAGCCCGACGTCCTCTTGGCCGGGCGGCCCGACCTGCAGCCAGCGGAAGTTCCACGCCGCCATGGTCACGTCGGCGCGCACCTCCCAGCCCAGCGTCTTGGTGTAGAAGTCCAGGGCCTCGTCCTGGTCGTGCACCCAGAACTGGGCGTTGGCGATCCTGATCATCGGTCCTCCGTAGTCTCCGCTGGCGGTGAAAGGCCGCCGCGAAGAACACTACGAACCGGCGGTCTGGCCGTCTTCTCGAAACGTGCGGTTCTGCGGCCGGGCGTAGGCCATGGCCACGCAGCGCGGGATCCGGACCGCCCGCGCGGCCGGCGGCCAGGACCGGCGGTAGGCCAGCGGCGGGCAGCCGTAGACCCGGGTGAAGCTGGTGGTGAACGAGCCGAGGCTGCCGGCGCCGACCTCGAAGCAGACCCGGGCCACCGGCCAGTCGGTCACCCGGAGCAGGGACGCCGCCCGTTCCAGCCGCCGGGTCAGCAGATACCGGTGCGGCGGCTCACCGAAGGCCAGGCGGAACTCCCGGCTGAAGTGGGACGGCGACAGCCCGGCCGCCCGGGCCAGGTCGGCCACGGTCAGCGGGTCCGCGTAGCTTGTGTCGGCCAGGTCGCGGGCCCGCAGCAGCTGCCGGGCGAGCGTGGGACTGGTCACCCGCCCAGCGTACGGCGATAGCATCCGGCGTCAGCGGGCACAATCTAGGACGTGCGATTTCTTGGTGAGACGGTCCCGGAACAGGACCTGACCTACAACGACGTGTTCATGGTGCCGGGCCGGTCGGCGGTGGCCTCCCGGCTCGATGTCGACCTGGCCACCAGCGACGGCAGCGGGGCCACCATCCCGCTGGTCGCGGCCAACATGACCGCGGTGTCGGGGCGGCGGATGGCCGAGACGGTGGCCCGGCGCGGCGGGCTGGCGGTCATCCCCCAGGACATCCCGGTCGACGTGGTGGCCCGGGTGGTGGCCTGGGTGAAGTCCCGCGACCTGGTGCACGACACCCCGATCACCCTGGGCCCGGACGACACCACCGGCGAGGCGCTCAGCCTGCTGCCCAAGCGGGCCCACGGGGCGGTGATCGTGGTCGAGGACGGCAAGCCGGTCGGGGTGGTGACCGAGGCCGACTGCCAGGGTGTGGACCGCTTCACCCAGCTGCGCCAGGTCATGTCGGAGAAGCCGGTGACGGTCCCGGCCGGCACCGACCCCGAGCACGCCTTCAGCCTGCTGCACGAGGGCCGGCACCGGCTGGCCCCGGTGGTGGACGAAGCCGGGCGCTGCGTGGGCATCCTGACCCGGACCGGGGCCCTGCGGGCCACCCTGTACCGCCCGGCCACCGATTCGTCGGGCCGGCTGCGGGTGGCCGCGGCCATCGGCGTCAACGGCGACCCGGGTTCCAAGGCCAAGCTGCTCCTGGACGCGGGCGCGGACATGGTGGTGGTCGACACCGCTCACGGCCACCAGGACAAGATGCTCAGCGCGCTGCGCCGGGTCCGCGAGACCTGCCCGGACGCGTTGGTGGCGGCGGGCAACGTGGTCACCGCGGCCGGGGTGGCCGACCTGGCCGAGGCGGGCGCGGACATCATCAAGGTCGGGGTCGGCCCGGGCGCGATGTGCACGACCCGGATGATGACCGGCGTGGGCCGCCCGCAGTTCAGCGCGGTGCTGGAGTGCGCCACCGAGGGCCGCCGGCTCGGCCGCCACGTGTGGGCCGACGGCGGCGTGCGGCACCCGCGGGACGTGGCCCTGGCCCTGGCCGCGGGTGCGTCCAGCGTGATGGTCGGCTCCTGGTTCGCGGGCACCTACGAGTCGCCCGGTGACGCCTTCCGCGACGCCGACGGGCGCCTGTACAAGGAGAGCTTCGGCATGGCCTCGGCCCGGGCCGTGCGGCAGCGCAGCGCGGGTGACTCCCCGGTCGAGCGGGCCCGCAAGGAGCTGTTCGAGGAGGGCATCTCGACGGCCCGCATGTACCTCGACCCGCGCCGCCCCGGGGTCGAGGACCTGATCGACACGATCGTGGCCGGGCTGCGCAGCGCCTGCACCTACGCGGGTGCGCGCACCCTGGACGAGCTGTACGAGCGGGCCACCATCGGCCTGCAGAGCGCGTCCGGCTACAGCGAAGGAATGCCGCTGCCTTCGGGCTGGTAGAGACCCGTGGCCCCGGCCGCTTCGACCGCCGAGTCGTCCTCATCGGCGCCGTCCAGCCGGGGCGGCGGGCCGCTCATCACGGCCCCGGCCGCGCGGGCCAGGTCCAGCGCGGCGGTGGCGCCGGCCGCCTCGGCCACCCAGCCGCCGATCCGGTCGGTCAGGGCCGGGCGGCAGCTGGATTCGGCGTGCCCGTACCCGGGCACCAGCCACAGTTCCTTGGGATCACGGGCCGCGTCGAAGATCCGCTGCGCGTGCTCGACCGGAAAATACGGGTCCTGGTCGCCGTGCACCACCAGCAGCGGGATGCCGGCGATCCGGGCCGCGGCCTGGTCCGGGGGCACCGGCACCGGGTCCCAGGGCTCGGAGGCGACCCGCGTGTGCGCGAGCTTCCTGGTGACCAGCCGGCCGAGGCGATGCTCGACCGCGAAGTGGACGCGCCGCATCCGCTCGGTGCCCCGGAAGTACCACCAGCCGGGACTGCTGACCGAAGCCACCGCGTCCAGCCCGCCGCCCACCAGCCCCGCGTAGCGCAGCACGATCGAGGCCCCCATGGAGAAACCGACCGCGGCGACCCGCGGGTAGCCCAGCTCGCGGGCGTAGGCGACGGCCACGTCCAGGTCCTGGAGCTCCTTGTCACCCATGGTGCACAGTCCCCCGGACCGTCCATGACCGCGGAAGTCGATAGCGACCACGCCGGCCAGCTGGTTCAGCCGGGTGGCGATGTTCCACACCGCAGGCCGCTGCCAGGACAGGGTGAACCCGTGGGCCAGCACGATGGCCAGGTCGCTGTCCTGGGCCAGATGCACCGTGTCGATCGGGACGCCATCGCCGGTTACCAGGGTGTTCGCCTTCGTCACGGGAGCAGCCATAGCTCCCATTGTGCGGCCCGGCGGCGGCCCTTGGTACGCGGGGATCAGCGTTCCCGCTGGTCCCCCGGGGTTCAGCTGGTCGTTATCCGGGCGTAACCTGCGCCCGGGTTTTGGTCCCCCCGATCGAGGAAGCTCAGAAAGGCACGGGCACGAACGTCGGCACCAACCACCCGCAGGGAGGGCAGGCGATGGGTTCCTGGCACATCCGGGCGTCAGCCGCGTCGATCACCGGAGCGTGCGTGTTCGCGGTGGTCACCGGGGCGGGCGCGGTCTTCGTCGGCGACTGGTGGGGCAGCAGTCACCACAGCACCGTGATCACCCAGTTCGTGACCGCTCCGGCCAGCCCGGCGCACGGTAGCCACCCGGCCATGGCCCGGTCCGCGCCCCCGGCCGTGGCCGGGCACCACACCAGCGGCGGCACCACCCGGAGCCAGGCCCAGGCCGACGCCCAGACCGTCCGCGGGGCCGGGCCCACCGCGGCGCGCCCGGCCCACAAGCCCACCGCCGCGGGCTCGAACGGCCAGGGCCAGGGCGAGAGTCCAGGCGAGAACGAGGGCCAGGGGGAAGGGCAGGGCAACGGCCAGGGCCACCCGGACCCGACGTCGGCACCGGCCACCCCCTCCGCCGGCGCATCCACCCCCGCTCCGGCCGTCACCCCCACCGTGGGCGGGGACCAAGGGTAAAGACCTTCGATAAATATGGAATGAAAGACGGCGGACTGACCAGCCGGGGCGGGCGGCTGAACGCCCGCCCCGGCATCGGGTCAGCAGGCGCCGTTGTCGGTCCAGGCGCCCGAGGAGCCACCCGGCACCTCGTCGTAGTTCCACTGGTTGGCGGTCCACTGATGGCCGTTGTAGGACACGGTGGCCCCGTTCGAGTAGGACTGGTTCGACACCCAGGCCGCGGGGCAGCTACCGGTGCCGCCACCGCCGGTGGGCGGCGGTGACGTGGGCGGCGGAGAGGTCGGCGGGGTCTCCGAGGTGTTCTTGGAGAAGGCCACCGCGTAGCTGGTGAAGTCCCACGAGTTCTGGGGCACGCTGCTGCACTCGGCGGACAGGGCACCGTTGTTGTCGGGCGGGTTGCACTGGCGGTCGCGGCCCACCGACCAGAACGTGAACCGGCTCATGCCGTTGCTCTCGGCGAAGCTGAGCACGGACTGGAAGTCGCTCTGGTAGAAGTACTCGGCGCTGTCGGTCCGGCCGTTCATGCCGGAGAACCCCTCGTGCTGATAGGCCTGGGCACTGGTCCAGCCGTAGGCGCTCATCAGCTGGGAGTTGAAGCCCTGCAGCGCGGCGATCTGCGACGACGCGCCGCTGAAGCCACCGTCGAACGGCATGATGGTGAAGTCGTCGGGGGTGAAGTTCAGGCTCTTGGCCTCGGCGATCAGCTGCTGGCCGAACCAGTTGGCCCCGGTCGGGGTGGCCGGGATCGTCACCGAGACGAACAGCCCCGGGTTGCTGGCCTGCAGGATCTGCGCCGCCCCCAGCTCGTTGGCGATGGCGCTGGTGTTCTCGATCTCCGGCTCTTCCAGGTCGAAGTCGAAGGCGTGCAGCCCGTAGGTGCTGATCACCTGCTGGTAGGCGGCCGCGGTGGCCGAGGCCGAGCCGCACACCGCGCCCAGCTTGGTCCCGTTGTACCCGCCCATCGAGGCGATGACGTCACCGCCGTCGCTGCGGACTTCGTTGATCACCGACGCGACCTGCGTGTCCGAGGACACGGGGTCGGTGCCGTTCCACGCGGGTGTGCAGCCGTTGCCGGCCAGGATGAAGCCCAGGTCGAAGGCCTTGGCCCCGGTGGCCGACATGACCGTGCCCAGGTCGGGCGCGCCGCTGTCGAGGACGCTGTAGTACGGCGCACCCTCGTACCAGTTGGCACCGAGCGCGCTGACCTGCGCGGCGGCCTCGCGGACGGTGGTGTGGGCGGTCGCGCTGGCGCCAGCGCCCGGGAGCGCGACGGCGGTGACACCGGCCGCGCCGGCCGCGGCCAGCAGGCCGGCCCCGAGCGCGGCGAAGCCCTTCTTGCGGCGTGGCCGTGGGGCGGGTGGGGGCCCTGCGGGCCGTGGGGATTGCGATGGGTGAGCGGGTTCCACATCTCCTCCAGTGCACGGGTTGCCGCCGCTCGGGCGGCGAAGTCCGGCCGGCCCGTCCCGCGATGGCCCGGCCCCAGCCATCCGGGCTGACCAGGTCTCCCTGGCTCGAGTCCGGCTTCCACGGCCCGCGTCAGGTCTCCCCCGGCTCGCGCCACGTCCTCCGGGCCCACACGGCCCGACTTCATTATTAAAGAAACTTTCCTATTAATACGTAATGGTAGGACGTTGGTAAATCCGGGTCAATCAGACTCCCGGAATTTTCGAAACAATTGAACAAGCCCACGCGGTGGTTTGGGTGCATTCTTGGGCCAATCGGGCTTTTCGGGGGCCGGCCTGAGGCCATCGGCGCAGCGGCGGGCGGCCCGGCCCGGCCCGGCCCGAGGGACCATCGAAGTGGCGGCACGTGGGCCGGGCCGACGTCTTGTCCGGCCCGGGCCCGGCGACCGCTTCTTGCTGTTATCAGACATGATCCACTGTGCGGGAGCACTCTCAGCGAATACGACTGCAAACGCTCCCCGGGAATGGATCTTGAAACTCCTGAGACCGCTGTGACGCCACAACGGCCGCGCGCGGCTCTTTTCTGCGCGAATGCGCAATCGCCGAGGTTGGCGGCGGCCGCCCGGGTTGTGCGGGGCCGGCCAGGTCGGGCGGGACTGGCCAGGTCGGGCGGGACTGGCCGCCCACCGGGAGCAGCGGGATCATCGAGGCACCGGCGGGCAGGAGGCGGCAACGTGCCGAGCGGACAGGAGGCAGCCGGCGGGCAGGAGGCGGCAACGTGGCGAGTGGGCAGTTGTACGACGCCATCGGGGCGAGCTACCCGGTGACGCGGCGGACCGAGCCGCGGATCGCGGCCCAGGTCTGGGCGGCACTGGGCGATGCGCGGACGGTCCTGAACGTCGGGGCGGGCACCGGCTCCTACGAGCCA
>DATDIH010000142.1:0-17557 GCA_036521155.1 Streptosporangiaceae bacterium | reverse complement strand
GTGGTCAGCGGCAGCGCCGCGGCCTGGGCGAAGGTCAGGCTGGGCGGCTTGTGCCCGGTGATGCGCTCGTCCACCAGGTGGAACTGCGCGTCGGTGCCCGGCCGGTCGATGCTGCCCGCGTAGTAGACCTCGTCGCCGGGGGTGAACAGCTGGACGCCGGAACCGGTGGCCACCACCGTGCCGGCCGCGTCGTAGCCGAGGATCTTCGGCTCGCCGCCGGGGTCGGACGAGGCCCGGACCTTGACGTCGACCGGGTTGACCGAGACCGCTTCGACCCGGACCAGCAGGTCGCGCGGGCCGGGCTCGGGCACCGGGACCTCGAGGTCCTCCAGGCTGGCCGGGTCGGAGATCGGCAACGCCCTGCGGTAACCGACCGCCCGCATCTTCTCTGCCATGCGCCTAACCTAGCCCGCCCCGCCCGTGACCCGGGCGGCCAGGCTCTGATCGAGGTCGGTCACCAGATCAGCCAGGGGTTCGATCCCGGCCGAAAGCCGGATCAGCGACTCCGGCGCGGTTTCCGACGCCCACCGGCCCCGCCGTTCCCACATCGATTCCACCCCGCCGAAGCTGGTCGCGGGCAGGATCAGCCGGGCGGCGGAGACCACCGCGTCGGCGTCGGCGGCGGTGCCGTCCAGCTCGAACGACAGCAGCGGGCCGAACCCGCGCGGCATCTGCCGGCGGGCCGTCTCCAGCGTGGCCGCGGTCGTCCCGGGATAGTGCACGGCGCGGACCCGCGGATGGCCGTCCAGGTGCCGGGCCAGGGCCAGCGCGTTCCCGGACTGCCGCTCGGTGCGCAGGGCCAGGGTGCGCAGCCCGCGCAGGACCAGCCAGCTCTCGAACGGCCCGGGGATGCCGCCGCCCACCGCGCGCCACCCGCGCACCGCGGCCAGCAACTCCGGGTCCCGGGTCGCCACCGCCCCCAGCAGCACGTCCGAGTGTCCCGAGGCCGACTTGGTCAGCGAGGTCAGAGAGGCCACCGCACCCAGGTCCAGGGGTCGCTGCAGCAGCCCGGTCGCCACCGTGTTGTCCACCACCAGCGGCGCGCCGGCCGCGATGGCCAGCCCGGCCAGCGCGGTCAGGTCGGCCACCCGCAGCAGCGGGTTGGTCGGCGTCTCGGCCCACAGCAGGGCCGGGCCGCGCCCGAGTTCCCGCTCGACCTCGGCCAGATCCAGCAGGTCGACCGGGACGGGCTCGGCCCCGTACGGCCGCAGCCAGTCGGCCAGCATCCGGATGTTGTAGTAGCCGTCGCTGGGCAGCAGCAGGGACCGCAGGCCCCCGGCCAGGGCCAGCATCAGGGCCATGGCCGCGGCCTGCCCCGAGGAGAACACCACGACGTCGGCGTCCTCCAGTACCCCCAGCGCCTCCTCCAGCGCCTCCCAGCCCGGGTTGCCGGTCCGCCCGTAGGCCCGGGCCGGATCGGGGTCGCCCCAGGACGCGTAGACGCTGGCCGGGATCAGCGGTGGGGTGGCCGGCGCGCCCAGGTCCCGGTCGGTCCCGGCGTGGATCAGCCGCGCCTCGGCCGACAGCGGCGGCCGGTCCTCTTCGGTCATCCGTCCTCCCGCGGTCAGACGCCGGTGACGCCGTCGATGCCCTCGCGGAGCAGGTCGGCGTGCCCGTTGTGCCTTGTGTACTCGTGCATCATGTGCAGCATGATCAGCCGCAGCGACACGTTCTCGCCCCAGTTGTCGACGTAGACCTCGACGTCCAGCGACTCGGCGGCGGCCTCCAGCCGCCGGGCGTGCCCGATCTCCTCGCGCCAGGCCGCGAACGCCTCGGCCCGGGTCGCCCCGGTGGCGTCGTAGGCGGTCTGGAAGTCGCCCTTGACCGACCACACCCGGGGCAGGTCCTCGCCGCCCAGCACCTCGCGGAACCAGCGCCGTTCCACCTCGGCCATGTGCCGGACCAGCCCCAGCAGGGACAGCGTGGACGGGGGCATGGACTGGCGCCGCAGGTCCTCGTCGGACAGGCCCTCGCACTTCATTTCCAGGGTCGCGCGGTGGAAGTCGAGGAACGTGCGCATCATGACCCGCTCGTCTCCGGTGGACGGCGGGTCGGGTCGCTCGATAGTCACGGCGCCTATTCTGGCCCGCCGCGGGCCCGCAGCCGCAGCGACGTCCAGCTGGCGTCGGCCACCCAGCCGCCGTCGACCGGCAGCGCCACCCCGTTGACGAACCCGCTGCGGGCCGGGTCGGCCAGGAACGCCACCGCCGCCGCCACGTCGGCCGGGTCGGCGAACCGGGCCATGGGCACCTGGTTCACGATGTCATCGTCGGTGTAGCCGCCGCTGGCCTGGTCCTCGGCGTCCATCTCGGTCTTGATCCAGGCTGGGCAGACACTGTTGACCCGCACCCCGCGGCCACCCCATTCGGCGGCCAGCGTCTCGGTCAGCCCGACCAGGCCGTGCTTGGACGCGTTGTAGGCGGCCCGGTGGGCGATCCCGCGCAGGCCGGCGATGGAGGCCACGTTGACGATGGCTCCGGATCCGGCGGCCAGCATCTGCTCGCCGAATTCCCGGCACAGCAGGAACGGCCCGGTCAGGTTGACGTCCAGCACCCGCCGCCAGTCCTGGGCCGTGGTCTGCCCGGCGGGCCGCAGCAGTGAGATGCCCGCGTTGTTGACCAGCACGTCGGCGCGGCCGAATCGGTCCCGGACCCCGTCGGCCAGCGCGCGCACGTCGTCCTCGGCCGACACGTCGGCGCGGGCCGGCCACACCGTCCCGTTCCCGGCCGCGGCCACCTCGGCGGCGGTGGCGGCCGGGTCGGTCACGTCGGCCAGCACGAGCGTGTAACCCTCGGCGGCCAGGGTGAGGGCGATGACCCGGCCCAGCCCGCGGGCGGCCCCGGTGACCACGGCCACCCGCGCCCCCGCCGCTGGGGATGGGGTTACCAGAGGTTGCCCCCGACCAGCACGTAGAGGAACGGCACCAGCGGGATCAGGCCGAACAGGCCCCAGGCCAGCTTCTCCAGGGTGTTCAGGTCCGAGCGGCCCGCCAGGTTGATCCACATGAGGATGACGGCCAGCGGGTGGATGATGCACACCAGCAGTTCCAGCAGCTTCTTCATGGTCCCGATTAGTACCCGCTGGCGTCCTCTCCAGTCACGGGAGTTTTCCCCCGTTTGCCCCCGGCAGAGGGAATCCTGAGCGTCTTCAGGAAACGGTCAGCAAGGTTCCAGACTCCCGGGTGCTCGCGGTCAGGTTCGCCCAAGCTTCCCGGCCGAAACTCAGGACAGATCGGAAACAATACGGAGTCAGGTGGGCAGATCCATGAACGCAATCCAGGGTACGGCGCAAGCCGCAGATTCGCAGCAGGCGCCGTCGTCTCCGGAGCAGCCGGGTGGTGGGATCCCCTACGGCTCGTACGGGGGCAACGCCTACGGCGCAACCGGCTACGGCGCAGGAGGCTACGGCACTGGCGGCGGGGGTGGCGGCGGCTGGTCCGGCGGTGGCTGGAACGGGGGCAGCAACTGGGGCGGCGGCACGCCTCCGCCGTCCCCGGACCGGCGCAAGCGCCTCCGCCGCGGCGTCGCGCTGGGCACCGCGGGGGCGGCCCTGGCCGCGGTCGCCGCGGTCGGCTGGTACAACGCGGTGCAGCCAAGCGGCTCGTCGGCCTCCAAGGCCACGACCAGCGCCACCACCAAGCTGACCACGGCCCAGATCGCGACCAAGGTGTCGCCCGGCCTGGTCGACATCAACACCACGCTCGGCTACAGCAACGAGAAGGCGGCCGGCACCGGCATGGTGCTGACCTCGACCGGCGAGATACTGACCAACAACCACGTGATCGACGGGGCCACCTCGATCTCGGTCACCGACATCGGCAACGGCAAGACCTACAAGGCCAGCGTGGTCGGCTACGACGCCAGCAAGGACGTCGCCGTGCTCCAGCTGCAGGGCGCCTCGAACCTGCAGACCGTGACGCTGGCCAGCTCCTCGGTCGGTGTCGGCGACAAGGTCGTGGCCATCGGCAACGCCGAGGGCAAGGGCGGCACCCCATCGGTGGTGTCCGGCACGGTGACCGCGCTCAACCAGTCCATCACCGCCAGCGACGAGGGCTCCGGCAACTCCGAGCAGCTCAGCGGGCTGATCCAGTCCAACGCGCCGATCCAGCCGGGTGACTCCGGCGGCTCGCTGGTCAACTCCTACGGCCAGGTCATCGGCATGGACACGGCGGCCTCGTCGGCCAGCGCCAGCCCGACCGCCCAGGGCACGTTCCCGGGCTGGGACGGCCAGGGCGGCAGCGGTGAGAGCGGCCAGAGCGGTCAGAGCGGCGAGAGCGGCAGCGGCTCCACCGGCAGCGGCACCGGCACCACCGCGACCCAGGCCTTCTCCATCCCGATCAGCGAGGCCGAGAGCGTGGCCCAGCAGATCGTGGCCGGCAGCGCCTCCTCGACCGTGCACATCGGCTCGACCGCCTTCCTGGGCGTCCAGGTCTCCGCGGCCGACAGCTCGTCCAGCACCGGCGGGAACAGCGGCTTCGGCGGCGACGGCGGGTTCGGCAGCGACGGCGGGTTCGGCGGCGACGGCAGCGGGAGCTTCGGCGGCGACGGCACCGGCACCACCACCTCCGGCGCCACCGTGAGCGGCACCGTCTCCGGCTCCCCGGCCGCCACGGCCGGCCTGGCCGCGGGCGACGTGATCACCTCGGTCGCCGGGCAGACGGTGACCGACCCGTCGCAGATCTCGTCGATCCTGTCCTCCGACCACCCCGGCGACAAGGTCAGCGTGACCTGGACCGACGCCGAGGGCCAGTCCCACACCGCCAGCATCACCCTGGCCACCGGACCGGCCGCCTGAGCCGGCCCCGACACACCGGAGCCCCCGCGGGATCATCCCGCGGGGGCTCCGGCTGATTCAGCCAGGTTCCGGTTCGTTCAGGCGTCGTTTTTATCTATCGAAGGCTGGTTCTCCGGGTCCCTAGCAACGCCCTGAGTAGGCACCAGAGGTGTACGTGGTCCACGCACCCCAGCTGTGACCGTCGTTGCTGATGGAGATCGCGGCCCGGGCGTTGCCCAGGGGGTCCAGGGTGGCCATGGACCCGTGTGAGCCGTTGATCTGCCACAGCCCGAAGTCGTCGGTCGGGCTGACCGCGTTCGGGTTGCCGCCCGACTCGGCGGTGGCGATCTCGGCCGCCATGAACGCGGTACCGGACGACCCGCCGGCCTCCTCCCACAGCGACTCCAGCGCCGAGCAGCTGTAGTGGCCGTGCGAGGCGACGGGCGCGCTGTGCGAGACCTCCGACACCGTGGAGGCGTGGCTGGACGAGGACGAGGAGTGGCCGGCCGAGTGGTTCAGGTGCGCCAGGTGGGCCAGGTGTGCCAGGTGGGCCGCCTGGGCCTCACTGCCCGCCTGAGACCTGTGGTTCAGGTGAGCAAGGTGTGCCAGGTGAGCCGCGTGGGCCTGAGCTGCTATTTGGGCCTCGCGGGCCATGTGGGCCTGGTGGGCGACGTGGGCCACGTGCGCCACGTGGGCCTGGCTGGCCGAGGTCTCGGTCGCCTTGGCGTGCTTGGCCTGGTAGCTGGTGGTCGTCGCGTTCAGGCTGATGGAGTTGGCGTGCGCGACCTTCGCGAGCGCGATCGTCTGGCTCTCGCTGACCACGCTGCTGGACTGGGTCTTGGCCGTCGTGACGGCCTCGGCCACCGTGCCGTGCTTGACCGGGGCCACCGCGTGCCCGTGGGGCACGGCCACCAGGGCACCGGCCGAGATGGCCATCACGGGTGCCGCCTTGCCGGCCTTCTCCGCCACCTTCTCCACCTGGGACGGCTGCGTGTGCCGTCCCGACCGCATGATCTTCACCTTGCGGCTGTGCCTGTGCGCTGCGCCCACAAAGTTCTCCATCGTCGTGTTGATGCCGACCTACTCACCGCTGTGAGCAGCGGTTTTCGGCACGGCCGAGCCCGATCACCGGAATCTGATCTTTGGCGGCGTTTGCCACACCTTGACGGTGTTCTGTGCCGCTCGCAGGAGCATGGCAGGAGCCAGAACGGGCTCGCAGGCAAATCGAAGAACTTCTGTAATGATCTCGTGATCTAACCCGCGCTGGCCGCCGGAATGGTAGCTTTCGGCCCGCGATTTAATACGCATAGTAACGAAATTGATTACTCACAGTGAGTCGAGCAGGTCACGCCGGGGCCGTGTCGACCCAGGTCACAAGCGGGTCCGCCGTCCCGCGACATTCGAACGAGATAATTGAGCTCCGGTTGTCGATCTGCGCCGGATTGGTGCGTCGGTGATAACGAGACGGCCCGGAAGGCGGGCCCGCACCGGAGGAGACCTCATGTCGCAGTACCTCGTCCTCATCTACGGAAACGAAGCCTGGTGGGCCGGCGCCGGCCCCGAGGATCGCGCCCAGCTGACCAAGGAGCACTCGGAGTTCGCGGAGCGGAACGCCTCGGTCATCATCGGTGGCAACGCGCTGCACCCGACCAGCACCGCGACCTCGATCCGGCCGCAGGCCGACGGCGGTCACACCGTCACCGACGGCGCCTTCGCCGAGACCAAGGAGGCCCTGGGCGGCTACTACCTGGTCGAGGCGGCCGACCTGGACCAGGCCGTGGCCATCGCCCAGCAGGTGCCGACCCGGCTCGGCGGGCTCGAAGTGCGTCCGATCTTGGACGTCATGTGAGATGACCGCCGACCCGGTGGCCGCCGCGGTCGCGGACGCGCACCGTCGCGAATGGGCCTTCGTGCTCGCCGCGACGGTGCGCGTCACCCGCGACCTGGACCTGGCCGAGGAGTGCGTCCAGGACGCCTACACCCGGGCCCTGGCCAGCTGGGGGAGCGACGGGATCCCGGCCCGGCCCGGCGCCTGGCTGACCACGGTCGCCCGGCGGCGGGCCCTGGACCTGTTGCGCCGGGACAGCACCGCCCGCCGGGCCCTGCCGCTGCTGGTCACCGACCGCACCGGGCTCGGCCCGGGCCCCGGCTGGGCGGGGGCCGACGAGATCCCGGACGACCGGCTGCGGCTGGTCTTCACCTGCTGCCACCCGGCGCTGAACACGGACGCGCAGGTCGCCCTGGCCCTGCGGCTGCTGTGCGGGCTGTCCACCGCCGAGGTGGCCCGCGCGTTCCTGGTCGGCGAGGCCACCATGGCCGCCCGCATCACCCGGGCCAAGAAGAAGATCGCGGCCGCCCGCATCCCGTACCGGGTGCCGCCCCGCGCCGAGCTGCCGGACCGGGTCGACGCGGTGCTGACCGTGGTGCACCTGCTGTTCACCACCGGCCACGCCGCCCCGGTGGGGGAGACGCTGATCCGGGCCGACCTGGCCGACCGGTCCCGGGACCTGGTCCGCATGCTGGCCGAACTGCTGCCGGGGACGGCCGAGGTCACCGGGTTGCTGGCGCTGATCCTGCTCACCGACGCCCGCCGGGGCGCCCGGGTGGACGCGGGCGGGCAGCTGGTCCTGCTGGCCGACCAGGACCGGTCCCGCTGGGACCAGGCGGCCGTCGCCGAGGGTCTCGGGCTGGTCCGGGAGGCGCTGCGGCAGGGACCGCCCGGGCGGTTCACGCTGATGGCCGCGATCGCCGCCGTACACGACGAGGCGGCCGCGTTCGGCGACACCGACTGGCCCGAGATCGTCGGCCTCTACGACCTGCTGATGCGGTCCTGGCCGTCCCCGGTGGTGGCCCTCAACCGGGCGGTGGCGATCGGTTTCGCGGCCGGGCCCGCGGCCGGCCTGGCCGCCCTGGATGAGCTGGCCGCCTCCCCGGAGCTGGCCGGCTATGGCTACCTGGCCGCGTCCCGGGCCAGCTTCCTGCGCCGCCTGGACCGCGCCGACGAGGCCCGGCTGGCCTACAGCGAGGCCCTGCTGCTCACCGGCAACGACGTGGAACGCGAGTTCCTGGCCGCCCGCCTGGACGAGCTCGGCTCATAGGACCCGGTCGCCGACGGTAGCGCGGACCCAGTCGTGGAAGCTGGCCAGGTGGTGCTCGGACGGGACCAGCACCCCGCCGCCGGCGTAGCCGCGGGAGCTCATCGACGGCTGGCAGCGCTCGCAGGCGTCGAAGTCCTGCTGGTTGACCCGGTGGAACAGCTCGACCGAGGCGGACAGATCCTGGCCGGCCGCCACCACCCCGGGGTCGAACAGCCAGTCGCACTCGACCACGGTCCGGTCGGCGGCCACCGGGAACATCCGGTGCGCGATCACGTGGTCCGGGACCAGGTTGAGGAACACCTGGGGCCGGACGGTGATGGCGAAGTAGCGCCGGTCCTGCTCGGCGGCCAGCGTGGCCAGCCGGCCGAAGCCGGGCCGCCCGTCCACCGTGAAGCCCTGCACCTCGTCGGCGAACTCGGCGCCGTGGCCGACGAAGTACTGGGCCGCGTAGCCCTTGGCGAACTCGGGCAGGACCGCGACCAGTTCCGGATGGATGCTCGCGCAGTGGTAGCACTCCATGAAGTTCTCGACCAGGAGCTTCCAGTTGGCGGCCACGTCGTAGCGGATCCGCCGCCCCAGCTCCAGCCGGTCCAGCCGGTAGCGGCCGATCGCGTCCAGCGAGCCCAGCCGCGCGGCCACCTGGCCGGTCACGTCCTCGAACGGGGGCGGCTCATCGGCCAGGCACAGCCACACGTAGCCCAGCCACTCGCGCAGCGCCACCGCGCGCAGGCCGTACCGGCCGCGGTCCACGTCGGCCAGGCCGGTCAGGTTGGGCGCGGCCACCAGCCGTCCGTCCAGCCCGTAGGTCCACGAGTGGTAGGAACAGCGGAAGTTCCGCCGCACGGTCCCGCTCTCCTCCGGGCACACCCGGGCCCCGCGGTGACGGCACACGTTGAGCAGGGCGTGCAGCGCGCCGCCGGCGTCCCGGGTCACGATCACGCTCTCCCGGCCCAGGGCCACGGTACGGAACTGGCCCGGCCCGGCCAGGTCGGCGGCCCGGAGCACGCAGCACCACTGGGCCTCGAAGATGGCGGCCTGCTCGGCCGCGAACACCCCGGGGTCGGTGTACCAGCGGCCGGGCAGCGTGGGCAGCAGGCTGGGGGCGGTCATCGGACGGCGAACCGTCCCGGGTCGAAGAGGCCGATGGGCTGCTGGGTCCGGTCCTCGGCCACCAGCCCGGCCACGATCTCGCCCACCACCGGCACGAACTTGAACCCGTGCCCGGAGAAGCCGCAGGCGACCACGACCCGCTCGTGCCCGGGGTGCCGGCCGATGACGAAGTGCTCGTCCGGCGTGTTGGTGTACATGCAGGTCTTGGCGTTGCGCAGGGCTCCCGGCAGGTCCGGCAGGCGCGGCTTCACGAAGTCCCGCATGGCCGCCACCTCCTCCGGGTGCACGGTGCGGTCGATGGTCTCGGGAGTGGTGGTCTGCCCGCGCCGGAACATGGCGACCTTGATCCAGTCGGCCCCGACCTTGACCCCGTCCCTGGTCCGGCCGACCGGGTCGTCGAACGACGGGAAGCCGTAGAACTGCTGCCCGTCGGCGGCCTCCCAGATGTAGATCGGGTGCCGTTCGGCCCGGAACCGTTCCGGGCCCGCGGCCGGCGACCACCAGTACTGCACCTGCCGCTCGATGCCGAACGGGACGCCCAGGCCGGCCAGCAGCTCCGGCGCCCACGGGCCCGGGCAGACGGCCAGCTGGCCCGCGGTGTAGCGGCCCACCGGGGTGCGGACCTCGACCCCGTCGCCGTCGGCCCGCCAGCTGAGGACGGGTTCCTCGTGGTGCAGCTCGGCGCCGGCCCGGGTGGCCAGGGCCAGGTGCGCGGCCACTGACTCCTCCGGGATGACCAGGCCGGCCCGCTGTTCGTAGAGGGCGACCTCGTCGTCGGACGGGGTCATGGTCGGGAACCGGCGCCGGATCTCGGCCGCGTCCAGCAACTCGTGCGGCAGGTCCCACTCCTGGGCGCTGCGCAGGCTGCCGGACACGGTCCGGCTGTCCGGCCGCCCCACCATCACCCCGCCGGTCCAGAGCACGACGGTCCGGCCGCTGTCCGCCTCGATCTGCGGCCACAGCTCGGCCGCGCGCAGCAGCAGCGGCACGTAGGCCGGGTCCTCGAAGTAGGCCTGCCGGGTGATCCGCGAGCTGCCGTGGCTGGAGCCCTGGTCGTGCACGGCCCGGTGCCGGTCCAGCCCCAGCACCCGCAGGCCGCGTTCGGCCAGCCGGTAGGCGGCGGCGCTGCCCATGCCGCCCAGCCCGACCACGATCACGTCGTAGGACTCGGACAAGGTGTCTCCTCAGCTGCGTAGGCGCGTCATACCCGGGTCGAACAGCGGCTCCTCGGTCACCACGGCGGGCACCGCGGCGCCGAAGTACTCGATCTCCACCTCGGTGCCCGGACCCGCGGCCGCGGCCGGCAGCCAGGCGTAGGCGATGTTCTGCCCGGTGGTGTAGCCGTAGGCCGCGCTGGTCACATACCCCGCCGGGCGCCCCTGCACGTACACCGGCTCGCTGCCCATCACGACCTGGGCCGGATCGGCGATGACCAGGCAGGACAGCCGCTGCCGGGGCCCGGCCCCTTTCCGGGCCACCAGCGCGTCCCGGCCCAGGAAGTCACCCTTGCCCAGCCGGACCGCGAAGCCGAGCCCGGCCTCGTACGGGTCGTGTTCGGCGGTCATGTCCACGCCCCAGGCCCGGTAGCCCTTTTCCAGCCGCAGGCTGCTGAACGCGGCCCGGCCCGCCGCGATCACGCCGTGGTCCTGCCCGGCCGCCCACAGCGTGTCCCACAGCCGGGCCCCGGCGTCCGCGCTGGTGTACAGCTCCCAGCCCAGCTCGCCCACGTAGGACAGCCGCAGGGCGGTGACCGGGACGTCGCCCACGTAGCCGCGCCGGGCCCGGAAGTACCCGAACTCCTTGCTGGACAGATCCAGGCCGGTCAGCGGCTGCAGCAGGTCCCGGGCGGCCGGGCCCCACAGCCCGATGCAGCAGGTGCCGCCGGTGATGTCGCGGACCTGCACCGAACCGTTCGTTGGGCCGTCGGGGGGCAGGTGGCGGCGGAGCCAGTCCACGTCCAGCGGCCCGTTGATCCCGACCTGGAACTCCCCGTCGCCCAGCCGGGCCACGGTCACGTCGCTGCGGATGCCGCCGTCCGGCCCCAGCAGCAGCGTGTAGGTCACCGCGCCCGGTGCCTTGTCCAGCTGCCCGGTGGTGAGGGCCTGGAGGAAAGGCAACGCCGCCCCGCCGGTGACTTCGACCCGCTTGAGCGGGGTCATGTCGTACATGGCCACCCGGCGCCGGGTGACCAGGGCCTCCGCCCCGGCGATCGGGGACCAGTACCGGGACGCCCAGTCGTTGCGGGCCGGCACGTCGCGGACCTCGGGCAGCCCGGCGTTGGCCTCGAACCATTGCGGCCGCTCCCAGCCGGTGGCCTCGCTGAACCAGCCGCCCAGCTCCTGCTGCCGGGGATAGAACGGGCTGGTCCGCACCTGCCGCGGCTCGCCCGCCGGCTGGAGCGGGTGCAGAATGTCGTACACCTCAACGAAGGCGCGGCAGCTCCTGGTGTGCACGTAGGACGGCGCCAGCTGGACGGCCTCGAACCGGTTCAGGTCGCAGCCGTGCACCGCGGTGGCGGGCTGCCCGTCCACCAGCCACTCGGCCACGGCCCGGGCCACCCCGGCCGAGTGCGTGATCCACACCGCCTCGGCGGTCCAGAACCCCCGCAGCCCCGGGTGCTCACCCATCAGGGGCATCCCGTCGGCGGTGAACGAGAACAGCCCGTTGATCCCGTCCGCCACCTTGGCCTCACCCAGACTGGGCAGCAGTTCCACCGCCGCCCCCCACGACTCCTCAAAGTCCTGTGGTGTGAACTCCCTAATAGCCGGCTCCGCCCCGCCGCCCAACTCCGCGACGCCCTCTATCCGTGCCCCATAAACCCCACCAGCCCCACCAAGCTCCCCAGCCCCACTAAGCTCCTCAGACCCACCAAACTCCCCACCCCCACCAACCACGCCAAGCCTGTCAGCCCCACCAGCAACACCAAGCTCGCAAGTTCCATCACCTGCACCAAGCTCGACAGTCCCACCAGTCCCACCAGTCCCACTGGCCACACCGATCTCGGTGGGGTCCAGGGGCATCGGGCGGTGGCCGTAGGCGCCCACGCCCACCCGGTCCCCGTGCTCGCGGAAGTACAGGTCCGCTTCCTGGTGGCGCAGGATCGGGCTGACCGCCGCGTCCGCGTCCTCGCCCAGCCCGGCCAGTTCCGGGAGCGGCGTCGTCCGGGCGTACTGATGGGCCATCGGCACCAGCGGCACGGTCAGGCCGACCATGGCCCCGATCAGCGGGCCCCAGATGCCCGCGCAGCACACCACCACGTCGGCGGGGAACTCCCCGGTCGCGGTGACCACGCCGGTCACCGCGCCGCCCGCCTGCCGGATCCCGGTCACCCGCTGGCCCGCCAGCACGCGGGCCCCGCGGCTGGTCGCCCGGTCGGCCTGGGCCTGCGCGGCCAGCACCGGCCGGGCCAGGCCGTCGGACGGGATATGGAAGCCGCCCAGAATCCGGTCCGGGTCGATCAGCGGATGCAGCCGGGCGCACTCCTCGGGCGAGCGCAGGAAGCTGGGCACGCCCCAGGACGTGGCCCAGCCGTGCCGCCGGGCCAGGTCGGCCCACCGGGCCGGGGTGGTGGCCAGTTCCAAACCGCCCACCGGCCGGTAGCAGGCCTGCCCGTCCACGCTGAGCTCGGAGTACTTGGCCACCGTGTAGCGGGCGAACTCGGTCATGGTCTTGCTCGGGTTGGTCTGGAACACCAGGCCCGGCGCGTGCCCGGTCGACCCGCCGGGCCGGGGGAGGGGCCCCTGGTCGAGCATGGTGACGTCGGTCCAGCCCCGCCCGGTCAGTTCGTCGGCCAGGGCACAGCCCACGATTCCGGCCCCGATCACGACCACCCGCGGCCCCGCGCTCACGGCCTCGTTCCCACGTCGGCCTCCCGTTGCGCATAACGCAGGCTGTTGCTCCCTACGCAACACGCCCGCCCCGCACCCCGTCAAGACCCGATGCCACGGCGGGTGGTGTCCAACGTGCGCCCTCCCGCCCGGCCGTCCGGCGTCCCGCCCCGATTCCGTGGCAAAGCGATGCCCGTGCCCGCACCCGGCTGCTCCGTGCCCGCACCCGGCGGTTCCGTGCCACCCGGCCCGGCGGTCCCGTGCTGCTCCGCCCGGCCACTCCGCGCCATCCCATCCTGCGACCACGTACCGCCCGTCTTCCCTTACGCCTGACATTTCCGCACCATTAACGCTGGTTTACGTGTCCAATTTAATGGATGGCTTTTTTCCCGGAATAAGATCCGGTTTCCCCTGTACTGAATCGTGATTAATCGATACTATGTTCGAAATGGATGATGTCGGCCGTGAAGGGCGGTGAACCGCGATGGCAGAGGCAATTCCAGCATCGGATAGTGACGGGTATCCGCCGCCCGCGGGCCTGCAGCCCACCAGCTATCTGGGTCCAGTCTCGTCCTGCCCACCCGAGTACGCCGGAGTGCCGGTACGAGATGTGGTCGCCCAGATCAACGCCGAACGGCAGAACCGCGCCGCCGCGGAGCGGGAGGTTCTCGCGGCGGGCTTCCGTTCCCGGACCCCGGCCGCTACGGCTGGGTCGGGCACTGGTTTCGAGTCCGGTGGTGTGCTCGATGTCAGCGCACCCAGCGCGATGCTGGCCGGGCTGACCGACTCGGTCACCCGTGACGGCCGTCTGGCGGAACTGGACGACGATGAGCTGATCGGGGCGATGCGGGCCTGGAAGCGGCTGGAGTCGTGGTGCAGCGCCAACCTGCTGACCGCGGTGGCCGAACTGGCCCGGCGCCGTCCCGCCGAGGGCACCGCCGCCGCTGCTCCGGGAGAGTTCCCCGGTCAGGTCAGCGAGTTCGCCAACGATGAGGTCGCGGCGGCGCTGACCCTGACCAGCCAGGCCGCCGACACCTGTACTGCTCTCTCCCTGGATCTGGCCATCCGCTTGCCCGCCACCGCCCGCGCCCATCATGCGGGCCTCATCGACTACTCCAAGGCTCGGCTGATTGCCGAAGCCACCCGGATCTTGTCCGACGACGACGCTCGCCAGGTGGAAGCTCGGATCCTCCCCAAGGCCGGGCAGCAGACCACCGGCCAACTGCGGGCGGCACTGGCCCGCGCGGTGATCGCCGTCGATCCGCAGGCGGCGGCCCGGCGGCGGGAAGAAGCCCTGAAGGACCCCCGGGTGCGCCGCTGGCAGGAAGACGCCGGCACCGCTGCCCTGGCTGGCCATGGCCTCCCTCCAGCCGATGTCCTGGCCGCCGACCAGCGACTCACGGCCCGGGCCCTGGCCCTGCGCGACGCGGGCCTGCCGGGATCAGTGGGAGAACTGCGGGCCCGTGCCTACCTCGATGCTCTCCTTGACCGTGACTCCACCCCGGCCCCCAGCGAGCCAGCGCCGACCAGCCCGGGTGCATCCGCGCCGCCGCCAGCCGATCCCGTCGGCCCCGCTGCTCCTGCGCCCGGCCCTCCTATAGGCCTACGGCTGCCGGCGCTGATCAACCTGACCCTGCCGCTGGCCACCCAGCTCGGACTGGCCGACGCCCCCGGAGTGGTCGCCGGGTTCGGGCCGGTGGACCCGGCACAGGCCCGGCAATTGGCCACGCTCGCCGCCGCCGACCCGAGGTCACGCTGCTGCGTGACTCTGACCGGCCCGGGCGGCCGGGCCGTCGGCCATGGCTGCCTCCCCGGCCCGGGCGCCTTGGCCAACCTGACCACCCGGGGCCTCAAACTGACGATCACCCCGCTGAACCAGGACGCATGCGACCATCGCCGCCAGGAGCCGGGTTATGAACCCAGCCGCAGACTCCAGCACCTGATCTGGGCCCGCACTCCCACCTGTACCGCCCCCGGCTGCCGGCGCCCCGCCGCCCGCTGCGATCTGGACCACACCGTCCCCTACGACCAGGGCGGTCGGACCTGCGAGTGCAACCTGGCCCCGCTGTGCCGTCACCATCATCGATGTAAACACTCGCAAGGTTGGCGGCTCGACCAGCCCAGCCCAGGGATCATGCGCTGGATCACCCCGGCGGGCCGCCAGTACACCACCAAGCCCGACGCCTACCCGTAGCGCGCTGCTGGCCGCCTGACCTGGCGTCAGGCGAGATAGCCCAGCTGCGCCGACAGCTCGGCCGCGGCCACGGCCAGCTCGGGCACGATCTCCTCGGCCCGGCGCCGGGTCAGCCGGTAGGACGGCCCGGACGCGCTGATGGCGGCGACCACCTCGCCGCGCGGGTCGGTCACCGGCACCGCCACCGCGTGCAGGCCCAGCTCCAGTTGCTCGAAGCTGGTCGCGTAGCCGTCGCGCCGGACCCGGTCCAGTTCCTCGTTCAGCGCGGCCGGGCTGGTGGTGGTGTGCGGGGTGTACCGGCGCAGCGGCTTGTCCAGCAGCCCCTCGCGGTCCGCCTCGGCCACGTGGGCCAGCAGCACCCGCCCGCTGGAGGTGGCGTGCAGCGGGGTGCGCTGGCCGACCCAGTTCTGCACCGCGACCGCGGACGCCCCGAACCCCTGGCTGATGTTGATCGCGGCCCGGTCGTGCAGCACCGCGACGTTGACCGTCTCACCCAGCCGCCGGGCCAGCTCCTCGCAGACCGGCTGGCTCAGCTTGGTCAGGTCCAGCCGCCGGGTCCCGGCCGCGGCCAGCTTGGCGATGCCGAAGCCGAGCGCGTACTTGCCCCGCTCACCCAGCTGCTCGACCAGCCCGCGGTTCTCCAGCACGCTGACCAGCCGGGACGCCGTGGATTTGTGCACCCCGAGCTCCTCCGCGATCTCGGTGATGCCGGCCCGGCCCTGCTTGGCCAGCAGCTCGAGCACGCTGATGGCCCGGTCCACCGACTGGATCAGGGCGGCGGGTTTCGGGTCCGGCTCCGGCGCCGGCTTCAGGTGCGCCATACCCGAACAGTAACCGCGGTCAGCGGCCGCCCCGGGAAATCCGGCCCGCGCTCAGCGGTCGCCGCCCACCTCGTCGTGGTGGATCCGGTCCAGGCAGACCGCGATGGCCAGGATCAGCGCGTCGTTCTCACCGGGCGCGATCTCGACCCCGTAGGTGTCCCGGATCCGGAACCAGGCCCGCGAGATGTGCGCGATCGGCTGGCCGCCGGCCTGGATGTCAAACTCCTTGTCGAAGATGTTGCCGACCGCCTCCAACTGGCTCCCGTCGGCCAGGTCGATCACGGACCGGTTGCGCAGCGGCGAGATCAGCGCCTTGCGCACGGTGGCCACCACCTGGCCGTCGTGCTCGATCTCCATCGTGTCCCGGATGGCGATCAGCTTCTTGTGCACGGTGGCCAGAATCTGGCCGGAGGCATCCTTCAGCTCGAAGGTGTGCCGCAGCGAGAGCGCCTTGCCGTCGACCAGGAACACCTGGTCGCCGCGGTCGTCGGTGATCCAGAAGTCGTCCCCGATGGAGAACAGCCTCTCCCGGACTGCATATCGCGCCACGCCGAGCTCCTCCTCACGGGCCACCGGTCAGGTACCCGCCGAAGCTTAGCCGCGCCCGGCCCCCTAGCGCGGTGGCGTGCCCGGGGTGCCCCAGGCCCAGTAGGCGCCCGGGATCCCCCGCACCGAGCCCGATGTGGTCAGCTGCTGCCTGGTGCCATTGGGCCGGATGTAGTTGCGCGAGGCGACGTTCATCCACAGCACCGAGCGCGGGTTGTTGCCGGCCTCGGAGGCCTGCCACTGCTGGAACCGGGACCCGTTGCACCAGCGCAGCAGGACACCGTGCGGCTTGACCAGGTTCACGTTGTCCATTTCGGCCAGGCACAGGTTGGACAAGATGCCGTTCGGCACCCATTCGAACGACCGGAGCTGCCGGTTCTTCATCGACGGCGTGAACGCGTACCAGTCCGTGGCCGGGTCGTTGACCTGCTTGCCCCCACGGACGGCGGGGTAGGCGATGACCGGGGTGTTGGGCTGCAGACGCTGCTTGTACACGGCCCACCCGTTGCCGGACTGGTTGACGTAGTCCCCGCACTGGGGTTGCAGGACGCCCGCCGTGCACCGCGGCGTCGATGCCGACGCGCCCACGGCCGGCCCCCCAAGCCCCACCACCGCGCCCGCCAGCACCACTGCGCCCGCGATCCCGGTGAGCTTCCTGCGCATAAAGAGTTCCCCTCTGTCCGTCCAGGCCCCACCTTCAGTTACGCAAAGTGCTTACCCAATACCGATAAGTAACCAATTTCGTTACCATCCCGTGACCATCCGGCCTCGCCGAACCGGTGCAATGTGCCCATCGCCCCGCCCCCAGCCGGAGCAAAGTGCCCTGTAAGGGCCCCGGCCGGTCTCTCCCGCCAGTCCCACCAATCACTTGTGCCACGTGCGCCCCAGGAGCCCCGGCCCCTCGGTGGGCGGAACCGCAGCGATGGCGCAGTCGGTGTCGCCAGAGCAGCACCAACTGCGCGATCGGTGCTGCTGGCCCCCGGGCGGCGCCGGCGAGCGGTCAGGGACTGGGCCGGGCGTTGGCGGTGAGGCGGACAGACGGGGTGCCGAGCAGGCGCTTGGCTTCGCGGATGCCGCTGGTGAGGGCGCCGTCGGCGTAGGCCAGGCGGGTGCTCTGGGTGTGCTCGCCCGCGAACAGGAGCCGGCCGCCGATCGGCTGGCCGAGCAGGTCGGCGTCGGCTGGGGTGG
>DATDIH010000141.1:0-7268 GCA_036521155.1 Streptosporangiaceae bacterium | reverse complement strand
CGGTACCCGAAGCCCCGTACGGTCTGGATGTAGCGGGGTTCGGACGTGTCGGACTCGATCTTGGCTCGCAGCCGCTGCACGCAGGCGTCGACCAGCCGGGAGTCCCCCAGGTAGTCGTGCTCCCAGACCAGTTCGAGGAGCTGTTCCCGGGAGAACACCTGCCGCGGCGAACCGGACAGGACCAGCAGCAGCCTCAGCTCGGTCGGGGTCAGCATGACGTCCTGGCCGGCCCGCCGGACGATCAGCGAGCCGCGGTCGATCACGAGCTCACCGTAGGTCTCGGCCGGTGATCCACTGCGGGCCGTCCGGCGGATCACGGCGCGGATGCGGGCGTCGAGCACGCGCGGCTCGACCGGTTTCACCACGTAGTCGTCGGCCCCGGCCTCCAGGCCGCCCACGACGTCCAGGTCGTCGCCCCGCGCGGTCAGCATGATGACGGGGATGTCGCTGCCCCGGCGGAGCTGGCGGCAGACCTCGAAGCCGTCCAGTCCGGGGAGCATCACGTCGAGCACCACCACGTCGGCGGCGGCGTCCCGGAAGGCGTGCAGCGCCACCTCCCCGGTCTCGGCGGCGTGCACCCCGTAGCCGAGCCGGCGCAGGGCCAGCTCCAGGCCCTGGCGGGCCCCCGGATCGTCCTCGACCAGCAGTACGGTTGCCATTACCTGCCATTATGCCGGCGGCCAGGTCATGAATCAGTCCTGAGATTGTCATGACCGTGTCACAGGGGTCTCCCGGCGTCCCGCTGTGACACTGCTGTGACGTCAGCCGGACCGGCCGGAGAAACTGGCGTCGCACCGTCGCCGGTATGCATCCAACCGACGTCCGGCCGGCCCGCGAGCCGGCCCCGGTCCGAACCGGTCCCCGGCGGCGCCGCGGCATCCTGGCCCTGCTGGCCGGGCTCTGCTGTCTGGTCAGCGCCGGCCTGACCTATCTGGGCCTGACCGAGCTGACCACCCCTTCCTTTCCGCCCGCCATGTCGGGCCCGGCCCCGGTCACGAAGGCCGAGGCGACCACGACGCACCCGGCCCGGCTGGGCGCGGTGTCCTGGCCGGCCGACGGGTTCTCGGCCGCCGATATCGGCGGCGTCGGCCTGGTGCCCGGACCCGGCGCCACCCGGCCGGTGCCCATCGCCAGCGTGGCCAAGCTGATGACCGCCTACGTGCTCCTGCACGACCATCCGCTGCCGGCTGACGGGCCAGGGCCGGAGATCACGGTCCAGCCGTCGGAGGCGGCCGCCTACCCGGCGCAGCAACGCGACGGCGACTCGCTGGTCCCGGTCACCGCCGGCGAGCGTCTCACCGAACGCCAGGCGCTGGCGGCGCTGCTGCTGCCCTCAGCCGACAACGTGGCCTGGATCCTCGCCCGCTGGGACGCCGGCAGCCAGGCCGCGTTCGTGGCGCGGATGAACGCCACCGCCCAGCGCCTGGGCATGACCGGCACCCACTACACCGACCCCTCCGGCCTGGACCAGTCCACCACCAGCACCGCCGCCGACCAGGTGCGGCTGGGCGCGGCGGCGATGCGGGTGCCCGCGCTGGCCGCGATCACGGCCATGCCCGCGGCCGTCGTGCCCGTGGCCGGGATGGTCCGCAACACCAACACGCTGCTGGGCCAGGACGGGATCGCCGGCCTCAAGACCGGCAGCACGCAGGCCGCGGGCGGATGTCTGCTCGTCGCGGCCTGGAGCCAGGTGGGCGGGCGCAGGACGTTGATCGTGGCGGCCACCTTCGGCCAGCCGGGCTCGGCCCAGACCATCCTGCCCAATGCGTTGCGGGCCGGCCACGACCTGGTGCTGGCCCTGAATCGCGCCCTCGGCGTGACCGCGGCCGGGGGCCCCGGCCAGCCCATGCCTGTGACGAGCCCGTGACACCCTCATGACGCCGCGCGGACACCAGGGTCGCATGGTTACCGGTGTGACAGAAGTGTTGTTGCCGGGCCCGCCGCTGGCCGCGGTAACCCGGACCGGCCGCGCGGCCGGGGCCACGCTCACGGTTGACCTGGCCGCGGTCGCCGCCAATACCCGGTTCTTCTCCGCCCGGACCCGGGCCGAGGTGATGGCCGTGGTCAAGGCGGACGGTTTCGGGCACGGCCGCGTCCTGGTCGCCCGCACGGCGCTGGCCAACGGGGCGACCTGGCTCGGGGTGACCAGCATCGCCGAGGGGCTGGCGTTGCGGTCGGCTGGTCTGGCGGCGCCGGTACTGAGCTGGCTCAACCCGGTCGACGCCGATTTCGGGCCCGCGATCGAGGCCGGACTCGACCTCGCGGTGCCCAGCCGCCAGCACCTCAGCGCGGTGACCCGGGCGGCCGGAGCGGCCGGGCGCCGCGGCCGGGTGCACCTGCACCTGGATGTCGGCATGGCCCGTGATGGCGCCGATCCCGCCGAGTGGCCCGAGCTGTGCCGGGCCGCGTTCCGCGGCCAGCAGCGCGGCCGGCTCGACGTGGTCGGCCTCATGGGCCACCTGGGTTGCGCCGACCGGCCGGCCGACCCGTGTAATCAGGCGGGACGGGCCCGCTTCGGCTGGGGTCAGCAGGCGGCTCACCAAGCCGGCCTGCGCCCGGCCCGGCACCACCTGGCCGCGACGGCGGCGACCCTGACCGATCCGCGCACGCACCACGACCTGTGCCGTATCGGGGCCGGCCTGGCCGGCATCGATCCGTCCGGCACGGCGCGCCTGCACCCGGCGCTGACCCTGACCGCGCCGGTGGTGGCGGTGCGCCGGGTGCGGGCCGGCCGTTCCGTCGGGTACGGGCACTCCTGGGCCGCGCCCGCGGCGACGACGCTGGGCCTGCTGGCGGTGGGTTACGCCGACGGGCTGCCCCGCGCCGCCTCCGGCCGGGCCGAGGTCATGGTGCGCGGGCACCGGCGCCGGGTGGCCGGGCTGATCTCCATGGACCAGACCGTCATCGACCTCGGCGACCAGCCCGTTGACCCGGGGGAGGTCGCCACCGTCTTCGGGCCCGGCGCCTCCGGAGAGCCCACCGTGGCCGACTGGGCCCGCTGGGCCGGCACGATCGAGCACGAGATCGTCACCGGCATCGGCGGCCGGGT
Source organism: Streptosporangiaceae bacterium (assembly GCA_036521155.1). Taxonomy (GTDB): domain Bacteria; phylum Actinomycetota; class Actinomycetes; order Streptosporangiales; family Streptosporangiaceae; genus Bog-532. The sequence goes on along the minus strand of DATDIH010000141.1, from coordinate 4,219 downwards.
CCACCGGCAGGTCACCGGCGCCGACGGGCGGAGCGCCCGGTGAAGACACGGGTCGCGGTCATCGGCGGGGGCCGCAACTGCGAGCACGAGGTGTCGCTCGCCTCCGCCGAAGCGGTGGCCTGCGCCCTGGAACAGGTCGGCCACCGGGTGGTCCGGCTGACGATCGGCGCCGACGGCACCTGGCGGGACGGGGCCGTCCGGCTGCCCGGTCTGGCCGACGCCGTCCGCATCCTCGACGGCTGCGACGTGGCCGTTCCGGTGGTGCACGGCCCGCACGGTGAGGACGGCACCCTGGCCGCGCTGTGCGACCTGGCCGGCATCACCTGCGTCGGCTCGGGCCTGCGCGCGGGCGCGCTGGCCATGGACAAGCAGGTCACCAAGCTCGTCGCGGCCGACCGCGGCATCGCCACCGCTCCGGCGGTCCTGCTCACCGCGGCGACCGCCGCCGGTTACCGGTGGACCCGGCCCGTGGTGATCAAGCCGGTGGCCGCCGGTTCGAGCCGCGGGGTCACCCTGGTGGCCGACAAGGCCGGGCTGCCGGACGCCCTGGCCGCGGCCCTCACCCTTGATGACCGGGTGCTGGCCGAAGGCGTCATCGTCGGACGCGAGATCGACCTGGCCGTCCTGGGCCGCCCCGACGGCACCCGCACGGTCGCCCCACCACTGGAGATCGTGGGCGACGGGATCTTCGGCTACCAGGACAAGTACGGCGGCCAGGCCGACCTGCGGGTGCCCGCCGCCCTCGGCGACGATGACCGCGGCGCGCTCGAAGCCGCCGCCGTCACCATGTTCGACGCCCTCGGCTGCGCCGGAGTGGCCCGGGTCGACTTCTTCCTCACCGCCGCGGGCCCGGTCCTCAACGAGGTCAACACCATGCCCGGCTTCACCGGGCACTCACAGGTACCGAAGATGTTCGCCGCCGCCGGGCTGCCCTACCCCGAACTTCTCGACCTCCTGGTCACCGACGCCGTGACCGGCTCAGGACAGTCCTGAGGTATCAGCTGTCTCAGCTTGGAACAGGGAGGTGAGCCGGAACGGTATACGCTCCGCGCAACGGGGCTGTCCCTTGTCACGCGGAGGACGTCATGTCAGCAGACACCGGCCAGGCCGACGGGCCAGCTCCGGCCGCCCAGCCGGCGGGGGCGGCGCCGGCGGGGGCTCGGGTGGAGAACTGGCACCACGAAGCGATCTCGCGCATCGACAACTGGGACTGGATCCGCACCCTGAACGACCGGCTGACCGCCGTGCTCGGGCCGTGGCGGGAACGGAACCAGGGCAACCCGGTCCTGGAGCTGATGCACGGGGGCCGATGGGCCGGCCACCCGCTGCACCCGGCCCTCAGCGACCTGCCGATCGGGCTGTGGACCGGGGCCCTGCTCCTGGACATCGCCGACCGCGACCCGGCGCCCCGGTCCGGGATCGAACCAGCCGCCCTGTTCAGCGCGGCCGGCATCGCCGCCGCGGTCGCGACCGCGGCCACCGGCGTGGTCGACTGGACCGTCAGCGACGATGAGGACCGTCGCCTGGGCTTGTTCCACGGGGTGCTCAATACGGCGGCCCTCGGGCTGCAAGGCGTGTCGCTGGCGGCCCGGCTGACCGGTCACCGGCGCTCGGCCCAGGGGCTGGGCGCGGCCAGCCTGGCCATCACCGGCGCCGCCGCCTACCTCGGTGGCCACCTGGTGTTCGCCAAGGCGGTCATGGTCAACCGGGTGGCCGGGGCCGACGGCCCCCGGCGCTGGGTCAAGGTGATCGAAGAGGCCGAGCTGCCGGACGACGTGCCCACCGGCGTGCTGGCCGAGGGCCGGCAGGTCCTGCTCTACCGGCACGACGGCACGCTGTACGCGCTGGACAACCTGTGCAGCCACGCGGCCGGCCTGCTCAGCCGGGGCACCGTCGAGGGCCTGGTCGTGACCTGCCCGCTGCACGGATCGCAGTACTGCCTGGCCGACGGCTCCGTCCGCCGGGGGCCGTCCCACCAGCCGCAGCCGGTGATCCGGACCCGGGCCCGCAACGGCTGGATCGAAGTCCGTGGTAACCAGCCCGCCTCGCGTCGTCGCGCCAACGGAAGGAAATAGCCATGGCCTTTGTCATCGTCGCCAACCTTGATGACCTGGATGAAGGCGAGACCCTGTTCGTCGAGGGGCTGAAGGAACCGATCTGCCTGGTCCGCCTGGACGGCGAAGACGTCCGCGCCGTGCACAACACCTGTACTCATCAGCAGCAGCCGCTGCATGAGGGCACCGTCCAGGACGACGACACCCTGGTCTGCGCGTCCCACAACTCGCGGTTCAACCTGGAAACCGGCGAGTCGGTCGGCATTCCCGAGGTGCCCACGCTGCCGGTGTACGCCTGCAAGGTCGACGGTGACGCGATCCTGGTCGACATCGACCAGCAGCTCAACGACGCCCCCATCCCGCATCACCCCTACCACTGACGAGGCCGCCCGGCCGCTTAGGCCGCGGGGTTCCGTGGGCGACGCCGGTGGGCGGCTGGGATCCGGGCTGAACACCGGAATGTACGCATTTTCTGCTGCTCCAGCGACAGTTTCCGCCCACAGACACCGGCGCCCCGGGTCGCCCGCCACCGCCTAGTGCACGCCGCCGATCCCGGCGACCATCGAGTGGAAGGACCACTCGCCCAGTGCGAACATCACTGCCACCACCGCGGCCGACGTCAGCCCGGCCAGCCAGGGCCGGCCGGGAATCCTGGTCACCAGCCAGGCGCCGAGCAGGGAGATCGCGCCGATGGCCGGGAGGTAGAACCTGACCGTCTGCAGGGTGTTTTCGGTCGGATCGTTCGTCCAGTAGTACGTGGCGTAGACGCCCCAGATGGCCAGCCACGACGAGGCCAGGGCCAGGCCGGCCCACAGGTCGCGGCGGGCCGGGGACCCGGGGCCGGCCCGCCTCAGCGTTACCGCCCGGATGATGATCCAGGCCAGCGCGGCCAGGCCCAGGACCAGCATTGGCATGGCCTGGATCAGGTGCGCGGGCAGGTAACGAAGGTTGGGCCCGATGGCGCCGAGCCCGAACGTGACCTGGTCGGGTCCGGTTGCGAACCGGTACCCGGTGGCGAGCGGGCCACCATAGACCAGGTCGTCGAAGACGGCCACACCAGCGCCGAGGACGGCAGCCGATGCGAGCCACCAGCCCAGCGTGCCGAGGGACAGCTTCGCGGCCCGCAGCCGCCAGGCCACGGTCACGGCCACGACGGCGCAGCCGAGGATCACCAGGTTGGTGTAGCGGACGAAGGTCGCGATCTCGATGGCGGCCAACCCGGCCAGGCCGGCCCAGGTACGGTGCCGGGTGCTGGCCTCGGTGGCCAGCACCGCCCACAGCAAGGTTCCCGACCCGGCCGCGATCAGCGACGCATCGGTGAACGTTGGCATGTAGTCCCGCCAGGCGAACAGCAGGGCCGCCCCCGAGGAGCAGTACAGCCCCACCGCCGCCGCGCCGCCGAAGCGCCCCAGCCAGCGCCGGGCGCCAGCGAACAGGCCCAGGCAGGCCAGCGCTCCGTAGCACAGCGGCGCCCACCGGATGATCCCGAGCGCCTGGAACGGAGCGGCCAGGAACGGATAACCGGGGTTCTTCTCGCTGATGGTCCGCCCGCCGGGCAGCTCGACCCACTGGTTCGGGGGCGCGGCCGGGTTGTCGTCCAGCCTGCTGGCCAGGACCTCGGCCTGAGCCACGGACAAGGTCAGGAAATGGCCCTCGGTCGTGGCCACGATCGAGGCGCGGTAGGCGCCGTCATCGGGCTCCACCCCCACTTGCGGCGGGACGGACAGGACCGCCGTGCCCAGCGCCACGAACGCGGCCGCGGCCAGCGTTACTTCCGCACCCAGCAGACGGAGGTTGTGTCCCATGCCCGCCATTCCTATGCCGCGGCGGGTGACATCAGCGCTACCGGCGATGTTGCCCGGATGTCATCCCGGCCGGCGCATGATGGTCAGGTGCGGGTGCTGGTGGCCGAGGACCACGCGACGCTGGCAGGGCGGATCGCTCAGGGGCTGGGTCAGGCCGGGATGGCCGTGGACACCGTGAACGATGGTGCCGCGGCGCTGGAGGCCGTCGCGCAGACGGCCTATGACGTGATCGTGCTCGACCGCGACCTGCCGCTCGTGCACGGGGACCGGGTCTGCCGGACGGTGGCCGGCTCCGGCCCGAGGATCCTGATGCTCACCGCCGCCGCCGGCGTCGATGACCGGGTCGACGGCCTGGAACTC
>DATDIH010000140.1:0-13737 GCA_036521155.1 Streptosporangiaceae bacterium | reverse complement strand
CGTGGCCACCCTGATCGCCGCCGCTCTGTTCACCCCGCTGCGCCGGCGTGTGCAGCGCGCGGTGGACCGCCGGTTCAACCGGGCCCGCTACGACGCCGACGCCGCGGTGGAGGCGTTCGCCGCCCGCCTGGCCGGGGCGCTCACCCTCCCCGAGGTCCGCACCGAGCTGCACGCCGTCGTCACCCGCACCCTGGAGCCGACCCACCTCACCATCTGGATCCCCGAGCGCCAGCCCTGATCGGCTACAAGCGGCATGCTTGGCTAAGGACATGCCGCACATCGAGCTCAATTCCGACCAGCCCGGCATCCGGGGCCTGCTCCAATACCGCCCGGAAACCGGCCGCCCCCTGAGCGAGCTGGCTGAAGTCCTGCTCCGTGGGCCGAGCACGCTGACCCGCGGCGAGCGGGAGTTGATCGGGGCCTACGTGTCCACGCTCAACGAATGCCAATACTGCTCGTCGTCCCACGCGGCCAGCGCGGCCGCGCAACTGCCGGGCGGGATGGACCTGGTCCACCAGGTGCGGGCTGACCCGGCCGTGGCCCCTGTGTCAGAGAAGCTCAGGGCCCTCCTCGCCATCGCCGCGGCCGTCCGGCACAGCGGTCACGACGTGACCGGAACCCAGGTGACGGCGGCCCGCGCGGCTGGCGCCACCGACCTGGAGATCCACGACACGGTCCTCATCGCGGCCATGTTCAGTTTGTTCAACCGCTACGTGGACGGGCTGGCCACGGTGGCCCCGGACGATCCGGCCGTCTACGCGGCCGGCGCCCAGCGGCTGGTCCGGGATGGCTACCTGCCGCCGCCTCCTGCCGCGGGCGGCACCGCTATGCCGTTGGCATAGACGGCCCGAATACGGTGCAGGGCATCCGGGTCGGCCAGCGGATCGCCGTCGACGGCCAGCAGGTCGGCGTCGAAGCCGGGCGCGATCCGTCCCTTGACCCGCTCCAGGCCGCAGGCCTCGGCGGCGCCGGTGGTGATGACCCGCAAGGCGTCGGCCGCGCCGAACCCCAGCTGCCGCAGCACCAACGGCACCTGACGGACCACGTCGTGCGGCTTGACCGGGGCGATGCCGGCGTCGGTCCCGGCCACGATGGCGGCCCCGGCCTCGTGCAACCGCCGGATGTTGGCCATGATGGCCGGAATCCGGGCGACCACCGCGGCCGGCGGGGCCACGCCCGGTACCGGCACTAGTCCCACGGTCAGCCCGACCGTAATCCGCTGAGCCGTGATCGCCTGGACCAGCCATTCAGGTGCGTCCACGCCGTCGGCGGTCCAGAACGACACGTGTTCCAGCCCGTCCACCCGGGCCGCCGTCGCGGCCGCGATCGCGGTCACGGCGTGGGCGTGCGCGGTCACCGGCAGCCCCAGGCGATGGGCCTCGTCCACGGCCGCGCGCAGCACCTCCGGGGTGAACTGGGCCAGGTCCTGGCGGGAGCCGGGGGTCAGGCCGCCGCCGCTGGCCATGATTTTGATGACGTCCACGCCTTGCTCGGCGCGCGCGCGGACCGCCGCCCGCACGCCCTCCGGCGTCGGGTCCGTGGCCCCGCCGAGGAAATGGCAGTGCCCACCCGGCGTGGTGATCGGCGGCCCGGCCGCCACCACGGTGGGCAGGCCACCCTGGTTGCGCAGCACCAGGGACAGGTAGTCGCGGTCACCCAGGTCGCGGACGGTGGTGACCCCGCCCCGCAGGGCGGTCCGGGCCGCCCGGATCATGGCCTGGACGACCTCGGCGTCCGAGCGGCGGCCCAGGGCGCCGACCGGATCGGGACTGGCGTCGAAGGCCAGATGGACGTGGGTGTCTATCAACCCGGGCAGCAGTGTGGCCCCGCCGAAGTCGACCACGGCGGCGCCGTCCGGCACGCTCCCGCCCGAACTGACCGCCCGGATGGTGGTGCCGTCCAGCACCACCAGTGGATCGGGGATCAGGGCCGATCCGGTGCCCTCGAACAGCCAGCTGGCCCGGAGGGCGGTAAGCGATGGCCGCGGCGCGATCCGTAGTTCTGCCCGCATGCTTCCCCTGTCGGCGGGACCGGGTCCGAGTTTCGGACAGCGTCAGCCCCGCCGATGCAGCACACGTTCAGATGCTGTGGAGAACAGATGGAGGTGGCAGCCGGCCTAGCCGGCCGCGACCGTCTCAGCCGCCTTCGTGATCAGCTGGGTCACCTCGTCGGGGTGGGAGACCATGGCCACGTGGCCGGACTCGACCTCGACCGTGGTCGCTCCCATCCGCTGCGCGAACTGCCGCTCGGCGGCGGGCGGGATGGCTTCATCGTTGGCCGCGACCAGGAACCAGGTCGGGTGCGACTTCCAGGCCGGTACCCCCATCACGTCCTGGAGAGTGGATGCGGACAGCGCCTGCTGCACGGCGTACATGACCCGGGCCTCGGCCGGGTCGATGTCCCCGGCGAAGTGGTTCACGAAATCGTCCTCCGGGATCCAGGCGAAACCCTGCTTGTCGATGTCCAGGTGGGCCAGGGCCGGTGTCGGTTCTCCCTGGGCCAGCAGCCCCCCGATCGACTCGCCTTGGTCCAGGCCGAACGCCGCGATGTAGACCAGGCCGACCACGTGCGGGGCGTCCGTGCCGAGCGCGGTCATGATCTGGCCGCCGTAGGAGTGGCCCGCCACCAGGGTGGGACCGTCCATGCGGTCCAGCACCTGCCGCAGGCGGGCGACATCATCGGCCAGCGAACTCTCCGGGAACTGGGGGGCGATGACGTTGTAGCCGCTGGCTTGCAGGCTCTCGATGACGGCTTCCCAGCAGGAGCCGTCGGCCCACGCTCCGTGGACCAGGACGATGTTCGGGCTTTCAGTCATATGAACTCCTTGTTAGTGGCAAATTAAGAACTTCGGAATGAAGTTCTGGCGCCTGAGGAAATTCGCGAGCACAGAATCACGAATCGGTTACGGGCAGTTGATCAGAAAAAGATCTGAAAATAATTCGCACGGTCGCGTCGCAGATTTATCCGCGGTATGTCACCCGTACTGACGGGCTGCTGAGAGGCCAGATCGGGCGGTCCGCCGAGGTTCGTCCACTGAAATGCGAACCATCCAGCGTAATAATAAGTTTTTGATAAATGCCCGATCTCGGGTCAGCATTCTTTACCCGTTCTCCTCCACCTTTGCACCGACACCATGAAATAACAAGGGGCGCCGGGATCCGAGGTGTGCCCTCCCATTGGCTGGACCTGACGCGTACGGCGGACGGGAGGCTGCCCGCGTCCCCGCCCGGTCCCTCCGGGGCCGGATCGGGTAGCTGGTCTCGGTTTGGCCACGACGCCCGGTTGGGTCTTGCCACGCCCCGGCCCAGCGATGAATATCTGTTCATCGAGCCGCAAAGAAGCGGCCCGGAGCAAGGGCAGAACTGATGAACGATGGTTCATTGGCCATCCGCGACGTCACCGTCCGGTTCGGCGGGCTGACCGCGCTCGACGGGGTGTCCCTGACCGCGGAGCCACGCCAGATCACCGGCATCATCGGCCCCAACGGGGCGGGCAAGACCACCCTGCTCAACACCGCGTGCGGCTTCGTGCGGCCACAGTCGGGGACGGTCAGTTTCGACGGCCAGGTTCTCAACGGGCTCGGGACCCACCGGCTGGCCGGCCTCGGGATCGCTCGCACCCTGCAGGGCGTCGGGCTGTTCGCGGGCCTGACCGTGGCCGAGAACGTCATGATCGGCGCCACCCCCGGCGCCCGGGCCGGCGTCTGGTCCGCGCTGTTCGGCCTGCCCCGCTCGGACCGGGACGAACGAAGACTGCGCCAGCGAGCCCTCGACGCGCTGGACCGCTTGGGCGTAGCCGATCTGGCCGACCGGAAGCCGGACACCCTGTCCTACGGGCTGCGCAAGCGGGTCGCCCTGGCCCGCGCGCTGGCCGCCCAGCCCCGGCTGATCCTGCTGGACGAGCCGGCCAGCGGACTGCCCGAGAACGAACTGCCCGAACTGGGCGACCTGATCAGGGACCTGACCACCGAGGCCGGGGTGGTGGTCATCGAACACCGGATGGACCTGGTCATGTCGGTCTGCGACACCATCTACGTGCTGGACTTCGGCAAGCTGATCGCCAGCGGGCCGCCCGCCGAAATCCAGGTCAACCCGGCCGTGACCGCCGCCTACCTGGGCGCGGACGACACCGCCGAACCCGGGACTCCGGAGGCCGGGGAGGACAGGCGATGACTGACGCGGCCGCCCTCGCGATCGAGGACCTGGTGGCCGGGTACGGCCAGGTCACCGTGCTGGAAGCGGTGTCGCTGGCTGCCAAGCCCGGCACCGTCACCGCGGTCCTGGGCGCCAACGGGGCGGGCAAGACCACCCTGCTGCGGACGATCAGCGGGCTGGTCCGGCCCCGGCAGGGCCGGGTCCTGATCGACGGCTCGGACCTGGCCCGCCGCCACCCCGAGGACATCACCCGGGCCGGCGTCGCCCACGTGCCCGAGGGGCAGGGCGTGGTCACCGAGCTCACCATCGAGGAGAACCTGCGCCTGGGCGGCCTGATCCGCCGCGGCTCGGCCCGGGCCGCGGCCCTGGCCGACGCTTACCAGCGGTTCCCGCTGCTGGCCGAGCGGAAGCGGTGGCAGGCCGGCACGCTGTCCGGCGGCGAGCGGCAGATCCTGGTCATCGCCCGGGCCCTGATGGCCGCGCCCCGGGTGCTGCTGCTGGACGAGCCGTCGCTGGGGCTGGCCCCCCGCATGGTCACCCAGGTCATGGACCTGATCCGGCGGCTACGGGACGAGACCGGCCTGACCGTGCTGCTGGTCGAGCAGAACGCCCGCAGCGCCCTGGCCATCGCCGATCGCGGGCTGGTGCTCAACCTGGGCAAGGTCGTCGCCGCCGACGACGCCGCCACCCTGTCCGCCGACGTCGCGCTGCGGCGCCACTACCTCGGGTTCTAGGAAGGCGGGCTGATGCAGGAGTTCCTGGAGTTCACCCTCGGCGGGATCGCGACCGGCATGATCTACGCCGCGATCGCCCTGTCGCTCGTGCTGATCTGGCGTGGCACCCGGATCCTGAACTACTCCCAGGGCGGCATGGCCATGTTCACCACCTACATCGCCTGGCTGGTGATCAAGGACACCGGCAGCTACTGGGCCGGCTTCGCGGTGGCGCTGGCGGCCGGGCTGGTGCTCGGTTCGGTGCTGGAGTACACGGTGGTCCGGCGGGTCGAGAACAAGGCCCCACTGAACGCGGTGATCGTCACCATCGGGCTGCTGATCCTGCTCGAAGGCCTGGCCGGGATCATCTACGGCGGGCAGTACCGCTCGTTCCCGGCCGCGTTCTCCATCAAGGGCCTGAACATCGGCTCGGTCGGCCTGGGTATCTCGCCCAACGACCTGTTCACCGCGGCCGCCGTGCTGGCCGCGGCGCTCATCCTGGCCCTGGTGTTCCGCTACACCTCGATCGGCCTGCGGCTGCGCGCGACGGCGTTCGCCCCGGCCGTGGCCCGGCTGCTCGGGGTCCGGATTGGCCGGGTCCTCACGCTGGGGTGGGCGCTGGCCGGGCTGTTCGGCGCGCTGGCCGGGGTGCTGGTCACCTCGTCCACGTTCCTCTACCCGAACAGCATGGACTCGATCTTCGTGCTGGGCTTCACCGCCGCGGTCATCGGCGGTCTGGACAGCCCGGTCGGTGCGGTGGTCGGTGGCATCGTGCTCGGCGTCGTGCTCAGCTACGCCGGCGGCTACCTCGGCAGCAACCTGGTCCTGGTGTACGGGCTGGCGGCTCTGGTGCTGGTCCTCATGATCAGGCCGACCGGCCTGTTCTCCGGCGCCGCCACCCGGAGGGTCTGACGATGACGCTCGCTCGCCACCTGGGCGCGGCGCTCGTGCTTGCCGTGCTCATCGTGCTGCTGTCGATCCAGCTGAGCGCCTACCGCGACTATCAGCTGGCCGAGGTGGCCGCGTACCTGGTCGCGGTGGCCGGGCTGACCGTGCTGATCGGGCTGAGCGGCCAGATCTCCATCGGGAACGGCGCGTTCATGGCCATCGGTGGCTACACGACCGCCCTGCTGCTCACTCACCTGGGCTGGCCGCTGGTGCTGATCCTGCTGGCCAGCGTGGTCGTCGCGGCTGCGGGTGGGGCCATCTTCGGGGTGGCCGCAGCCCGGCTGCGCGGCCCCTACCTGGCCGGCGCCACGCTGATGCTGGCCGTAGCCCTGCCCACGGTGGCCAACCAGTTTCAGAGCCAGCTCGGCGGTGATCAGGGCCTGTCCGTGGCCATCACGGCCCCCGGTTTCCTCGGGGCCACGTTCCCGCCCACCCGATGGCAGGCCTGGGTCACCTGCGCGGCCGCCCTGATCGCGCTGATCCTGCTGGCCAACCTGAACCGCAGCCGGGTCGGCCGCAGCTGGCGGGCGGTCCGCGACGACGAGGTGGCCGCCGCGCTGTCCGGCCTCAATGTGGCCCGGCTGCAGGTCCTGGCCTTCGTGGTCAGCGCGGCCTGCGCCGGGCTCGGCGGCGGCCTGCTGGCCGTGGTCACCGGGATCGTGGCCCCCGGCGCCTACACGCTGACCCTGTCCATCGCGCTGCTCACCGCGGCCGTGCTGGGCGGCCTCGGCACCCTGCCCGGCGCCCTCTGGGGCAGCCTGGTGCTGGTCCTGGTCCCGACCTACCTGACCAACGTTGGCGCCAGTCACGGCCTGTCGAGCGGCGCCAGTTCGAGCGTCCCGATCGCCGCCTACGGTGTCGTCCTCATCGTCGTAATGCTGGTCTTTCCCGCTGGAATCCAGGGCGGCCTGCGCCGTCTGTTCGGGTCGGCTCCGACCGCGCCAACGGCGCTGTCGCGCCGGCGTATCCCCTTCCCCGCCTTGCGCCGCCCGGCGCAGGGCGGCGAAAACCAGGAAGAAGGCCCCTCATGAACAGATCATCCAGGGTCCGTGTCGCGGCCCTGGCCGGGCTCACGGCGGCGGCCGTGGTCGTCGCGGGCTGCAGCTCCGGCTCGGGCTCCGGCGGCGGGTCCGGCGGAGGAACCGGCTCGTCCAGCCAGAAGCTGACCGCGTCCGCGCCGGGGATCACCCCGACCACGATCACGATCGGCAGCCACCAGCCGCTCACCGGTGTGGCCGCCCCCGGCTACGACGAGATCGCCCCCGCGTCCAACGCCTACTTCCAGTACGTGAACGCGCACGGCGGCATCTACGGCCGGAAGATCAACTACAAGTACCTCAACGACCAGTACGACCCGACCAACACCGCCACCGTCGTGCACCAGCTCGTCCTGCAGGACAACGTGTACGCGATCTTCGACGGGCTGGGCACCCCCACCCACCTGGCCGTGGTCAAGTACCTGAACGCCTCCAAGGTGCCGGACGTGTTCGTGGCCTCCGGCTGTGAGTGCTGGAACCAGACCAGCTCCGAGCCGTTTACCACCGGCTGGCAGATCGACTACGTGCGCGAGGGCAAGATCCTCGGCAACTACATCAAGCAGCACTACAAGGGCAAGAAGGTCGCTTACTTCTACCAGGACGACGAGTTCGGCCAGGACGGTGTCAAGGGCCTGGACGACGAGATCCCCAAGTCCCAGGTCGTGGCCAGGCAGAGCTACAACCCGGCCGTCACCAACGTCGGTCCCCAGGTGACCGCGCTCAAGGCGTCCGGCGCCCAGGTCGTGGTGTCGTTCTCGGTGCCGGCCTTCACCGCCCTGCTCAAGCTGGGCGCCCTCAAGCTGAACTTCAACCCGCAACTGGTCGTCAGCGACGTGGGCTCCGACCCGATCACGCTGGGCGGCCTGCTTGAGGCGTTCGCCAAGCAGGGCGGGGCCAAGGTGTCCGGCAACGCGCTCACCCAGGGCATCATCACCGACGGCTACCTGCCCTCGCTGGGCAGCACCAGCAACTCCTGGATCCAGCTGTTCACCAAGATCCACAGCCAGTACCTGCCGAAAGTGCCGCTGGACGGCAACGTCGCGTTCGGTATGGCCGTTGGCTACACGTTCGTGCAGGCCATGTTCAAGGCCGGGCGTAACCCGACCCGGCAGGACCTGATCAACGCGATCAACGCCGGGCTGCCCCAGGGCCCGTCGGTGGCGCCGTACGCGTTCTCCAAGACCAATCACGACGGCATCACCGGTGCCTACATGGCCGTGGTCAAGAACGGTGCCCTGTCGGAGATCGGGCCGGTGCAGGTGACCGACACCAGCGCCAGCGGTGCGATCACCACCGACAGCACCACCCCGAAGGCCGCCCCCGCCAGCGGGATACCATCGCCCTGACGTGCAACGCTGGCCGTCCGCGCTCCTTTCGCGGGCGGCCAGCGTGCGGTGCGGCCCCGGTCGCCGCCCACCCGCCAGCGGAACGGAGTATGTCGTGACCGTCGCATCCAGCCGCAGGCCGCCCGCTGGTGACGACCGGCCCCCGGGCGAGCGCTTGCTGTCGGCGGCGGAGGAACTGTTCGGCGAGCGCAGCTACCGGCGGACCAGCGTGGCCGACATCTGCTCCCGGGCCGGCATCGCCACCGGCAGCTTCTACGCCCACTTCAGCTCGAAGAACGACATCTTCGCCGCCGTCGTCCGCCAGATCAACGCCGACCTGCGGGCGGCCATGCGGTCCGCGATCGAGGCCGCCCCCGAACGCCAGCGGGATCGCGAGCGGGCCGCGTTCCAGGCGTTCTTCCAGATGCTGTCCAAGCGGCCCTGGATCGATCGCATCGTGCGCGAGTCCGAGTTCGTCGACCCGGGCCTGTTCCGCGAGTACTACGAGCGGCTGGCCCGCGGCTACGCCCGGGGCGTGCGCCACGCCCAGCTGGCCGGCGACGTCGACCCCGACTACGATCCCGAAGTCATCGCCTACATGTACACCGGCATCGGCAACTTCCTCGGTATGCGCTGGGCCGACTGGACCGCGGGCGGCCAGGTCCCGTCCGACGTCCTGGAAGACATGCTGAGCGTCCTGGCCCGCGGCCTCCCACCCCGCCCCGAGTCCTCATCCTCGTCAGCTTGACACCCCAGTTCCGCCGACCGCCGACGCCCACCAGCCCCCAGCACCCCACTGGCGCCTGGCCCTGGCACCCCCGCAGCCCCTTGTGCCCCTACAGCCCCATGCGACGGGCCAGTTCCTTCACGCACTCCGCGCTGCCGCAGGTCCGCCCGGACCCCAGCCGCGGCCGGCCGCAGTGACAGGTGGGCCGCAGCCGGGCCAGCCAGGCGTCGTAAGCCAGCAGCTCTTCGGCCCCGTCCTCGTTCGGCACCGACACCACCGGCCGGATCCGGCCTCCGGGCATGGCCAGCCACTCACGCGGCTTCTCGGTGAGCGGTCCGATCGGTTCCGAACCCATACCTCCATTGTCACCTGCGCCGGCCAGTGATTGCCAGCGGCGCCCTCCCGCGCCCCGCCGCCAGCGCCGCCCGGACCTGGCCGACGACTTCTTCCGGTGCGGTCCGAATCTGCGCGGGCGTGAAGTGCAGCAGCAAGACTCCCTGCGCCACCAGCCGATCATGCCGCCGCATCGTCCGCTGCCAGTCCTCCACCGAATAGTGATACGCCCGCGAGTCCACCTCCGCGACCACCCCGGCCTCCTCCCACCAGGCGTCCGCGACCGCCACCAGCTCCCTGCCGACGTACAGCCGCGCATTGAACTGTGGCTCCGGCACCTTGGCCCGTCGCAGCAGCCCCCGCAAATCGCCCTCCGGCACCGACCGGACCCCGGCTTCCACCTCAGCTAACGCGGCTCTCAGCAGCCCTGAACCCTTGGTCGGCCCTTGCTCCAGCTCGTCCACCAGCATCGCGATTGAGCACCGCTGTTGCTGGATCGCCTGCGCCACCAGCGCCCGTACCTCCCGGCTCGACCTGAGGCTCCGCGCCGCGTCCCCTACCGCCCGCGCCGCTAGCACAAACCGGACAGCTCCGTCTACGCAGAACTCCACGGGCATCCGGGCGGTCCGCTGGATCTGGACGAATCCTGTGCTCTGCCGTCTGACCCCGGCCGGCACCAGCACGGTGACCACGCTCGGCGCGCCTACCCGCAAGCTGTGCCGCCGTACCGCGGCCAGGCCGGTGAGCACGCTGCGGGGCCCGGCGTGCAGGAGCGCCGCCACGTCCCGTTGCTGCGCCGAAGCTGTCCCCGTCCCGGCCAGGTATACGCCTGGGAGCAGCCGCTGCCACGGCCCGCCCGCCCGGATCCGGTACGCGAGCGCCTTTTTCGTGAGCCCGCAGCCCAGCGCCTGGTCCCGTCCGATCACGCCGTGCTGACGCCGGAGCAACTCGGCCAGTTGTCCCTGCTCGAAGTCGGCCTTCCGAGGCATGCCCCGAGACTCCCACTCACCTCCGACAAACCGACCTCCCCAGCCGGCCGCCGCCTGACACCTGAGGCCCCGGGGGTCGGGTGCGCCGGAAGTGGAGGCGCGGGAGGGTCAGCGGGACACCATCAGGTCGTGGAGCTCGGCCAGGGGGAGGCCCAGAACGTTGCTGACGCTGCCGTGGACGCCGGCCACCAGCATGGCCCCGGCGCCCTGGAGCCCGTACCCGCCCGCCTTGTCGTAGGGCTCGGCGCTGCTGGTGTACCAGTCCAGCACGTCCTCGCTGATCTTGACGAAGGTGACCTCGGACGTCACCGTGATCCCGGAAATCCCGGCGGGGGAGACCACGGCCACCCCGGTGTACACCGTGTGCGTCCGGCCTGACAGGGTGCGCAGCGTATCCAGGGCTTCGGCCTGGCCGGCGGGCTTACCGATGATCCGGCCGTCGATGACCACGGTGGTGTCCGCGGCCACCACGACCTCGCCCGGACGGGCCACGGCCCGGGCCTTACCCCGGGCCAGCCGCTCCACGTACGCGGCCGGCTGCTCATCTGGCCGTGGGGTCTCGTCGATGTCGGCCGGCCTCACCTCGGGCTCGACCCCGATGCTGCGCAGCAGGTCCAGCCGCCGCGGCGAGGAGGACGCGAGCACGACCGCCGACGGCCAACCCGGCGGCGACCCAATGCCACCCGCTGACCCAATGCCACCCGCCGCCGACTCAGCAACACCAGGCGAACCAGCCGCCCCAGAGCCACCATGCACCCCAAGGCCACCATGCACCCCAGAGCCACCAGAAGCCCCCGCCGAAGCAGAAACCCCAAACGACCCAGAAGACCCAGAAGACCCAGAAGACCCCGAGCCCGAGCCCGCGGGACGAGACGAACCAGTCGGCACGCCGGTCAGGCTACCGGGTCCGCCCGCCCCGAATCAGGCGCCGCCTCCACGCCGCCGGGCGCCCCCTCCACGCCGCCAGGCACCGCCTCCACGCCACCCGCTCCAGCCCCAGCCACCTCAGCAACCCCACCAGCCCCGGCAGCCTCGTTAGCCCCGGCAGCCCCGGCAGGCTCCTCCTGTACCCCACGCCGCAGCCCGAGAATGGCCACGATCGCCGCCGCCGCCATGATCCCCGCCATCACGTACAGCACGGTCCGCGTCGCATACGCGAAGTCCAGCCGATAAAAGTGCGGAATCGAGGAAACAGAGCCCGACCCAGAACTGGAACGCGACTGCGACAGCTGCCCCGCCAGCACCTGAGCCCGGCTCCGCGGCACCCCCTGGGCCAGCAGCGACCCGGTCAGCCGGTTCCGCATCTCGGTGACCAGGATCGTGCCCAGGATGGCCAGCCCCAGGCTGGCGGTGTAGTTCCGCACGGTCTGGGTGATGCCGGTGGCCTCGCCGTAGGACAGCCGGGACGCCCGGTTCACCGCGTCGGTGCTGGACGGGCCGAGCATGAAGCCCAGGCCCGCGCCCGAGAGGATGATGAACCACTGCTGGTCGCTGAAGCTGAGCGTGGTGACATGCCCGGCCCATAGGTAGTACCCGACCGCGCCCAGCACACAGCCCAGCACCACCGGCAGCTTGGCCCCGCGCTTGTCCAGCATCCGGCCGCCGATCTGGGCCGCGACCACGAAGCCGATGAAGAAGAAGAGCAGGAAGACACCTGCGTTGGACGCGGTCTTGCCCAGCGAGATCTGGGCGTACTCGCTGGCGAAGAAGAACACCGGGATGAACGTCATCATCGCGATGCCGAGCACCAGGTTCTCGACCAGGAACGGCCGGATGCGGAAGATGCTCACCTGGATCAGCGGCGAGTCGGTACGCAGCTCGACGAAGTAGAACACCACCAGCAGGGCCAGGCCACCGATGATGCACAGCCAGGTCCCGGGGTTGTGCCAGCCCCAGATGCTGGACTGCTGGAAACCGAACACCGACAGCGCCACGCCCGCCGCGATCAGGACCAGGCCCCGGTAGTCCATCCGGGCCGGCCGGTGCTCGGTGACCGGCTTGGAGATGTAGATCAGGACCAGCGCGACCAAGGCGACCGGGATGTTGACCCAGAAGATGGCCCGCCAGGTCCACTGGGTCAGGAACCCGCCCAGGATCGGGCCGATCGCGGTCAGGCCGCCGGCGATGCCGAAGAACAGGGCCAGCGCCTTGCCCCGTTCGCGCAGCGGGAACGTCTGGACCACGATGGCCAGCGCGGCCGGGAACATGAGCGCGCCGCCCAGGCCCTGCACCACCCGGAAGGCCACGATCCAGGCTTCGGCCAGACTGCCCTTGGGAGTCAGGCCGCACAGGGCCGAGGCCGTCGCGAAGATGATCACGCCCCAGACCACGATCTTCGTGTGGCCCAGGGTGTCGGCCAGCCGCCCGCCGAACGCGAACAGCGCGGCCAGCGACAGCAGGTAGGCGTTGACCGCCCACTGCACGCCGGTGGCGGACAGCCCGAGTTCCTTCTGTATCTGCGGCACGGCGATCGACACGATCGTCTGGTCGATGAACGTCATCGCGACGGCGAAGATCATCGCCGCCAGGATCAGGTTTCTGGAACGCCCGCCCACGGCGCTGCTGACCATGCTTCCTCCCCGCTCCCCGCTCCCCGGTTTCAGGTGTCAGCTTCTCCTAATAGCCGAATCAGGTCCAGACCATCGAGGGTCACGATCAGGCCAGGGTCATGATCAGGGCAAACGGTTGCGCATGCGAGGATGTCGGTATGAGTCACGTCGTCGTCATCGGAGCCACCGGGCACATCGGCACCTACCTGGTCCCGCGACTGGTCCGCGCCGGTCATGAGGTCACCGCGCTCAGCCGCGGCAAGCGTGAGCCGTACCACCCCAGCCCCGAGTGGGCCAAGGTCACCAGCGTCACCGTGGACCGGGACGCCGAGGACGCCGAAGGCACGTTCGGGGCCCGCATCGCCGCCCTGAGCCCGGACGTGGTCATCGACCTGGTCTGCTTCACCGCCGCCTCGGCCCGCCAGCTGGTCGAAGCCCTCCGCCCCACGCGTCCCCTGCTCGTGCATTGCGGCACGATCTGGGTGCACGGCCCGGCGCTGCGGGTGCCGGTCACCGAGGACGAGCCGCGCACCGCCTACGGCGAGTACGGCACCGGCAAGATGGAGATCGAGGCCCTGCTGCAGCGGGAGACCATGGCCGGCGGCGTGCCCACCGTCATCCTGCACCCCGGGCACATCAGCGGCCCCGGCTGGCCGGTGATCACCCCGGCCGGCAACCTGGACCCGTCGGTGTGGACGGCGCTGGCCACCGGCCAGCCGCTGCCCCTGCCCGACCACGGCCTGGGCGTGCTGAACCACGTGCACGCCGACGACGTGGCCCAGGCCTTCGAACTCGCGCTGACCCGGCCCGAGGCCGTCGGCGGCAGCTTCCACGTGGTGGCCGCGCAGTCCATGACCCTGCGCGGACTGGCCACCGGGGTGGCCGCCTGGTTCGGCCGCGAGCCCAGCCTGGACTTCGTGGACTGGCCGGAGTTCGAGCGTCGCGTCGGCACCGAGCAGGCC
>DATDIH010000139.1:0-22076 GCA_036521155.1 Streptosporangiaceae bacterium | reverse complement strand
CCGGGCCGGTCGCTGAGGCCTGGATGCCGCATTACGGGCGGGCCTGGGTGGTGACCGGGTACGCCGAGGTGCGGGCGGCGCTGGCTGATCCCCGGCTGGCCAAGGACGTGGGGCGCTGGCCGGGTGGCGGGCGGACCCGGCCGAGCCTGGCCACGGGCGTCGAAGCGCACATGCTGCACCGCGACCCGCCGGACCACACGCGGCTGCGCCGCCTGGCCCAGAAGGCGTTCACGCCGCGGCGGGCGGCGATGCGGCCGCGGGCGCAGCAGATCGCCGCGGGCCTGCTGGACGAACTGGCGGCCGCGGCGGGCGATGACGGCGACGTCGTCGATCTGCTCGCCCGGTACGCCCGTCCCCTGCCGATCGCGGTGATCTGCGAGCTGCTCGGTGTCCCGGCGGCGGACCGCGGGTGGCTGCGGGCCACCGTGTACGCCTACGACGATCCGGCCCAGCACGAACGCGTGGAGCGGGAGCTGGCCGCCTACTTCACCGGGCTGATCGCGGCCAAGCGGGCGGACCCCGGCGATGACCTGGTTTCGGCGCTCGTCCTGGCCCGCGACGACACGGACGGCGACGACACGGATGGCGAGGATGCGGACCGAGCCCCGGACGGGCTGAGCCCAGCCGAGGTGCTGGCCATGGTCTACCTGCTGGTCATGGCGGGGTTCGACACCACCGTCAACCTGATCGCCTCCGGCACGCTGGCCCTGCTGACGCACCCCGGGGAACTGGCCCGGCTGCGCGCGGACCCGTCGCTGCTCCCGGCCGCGGTCGAAGAGCTGCTCCGGTTCACCAGCCCGGTGAACCACGCCAACGACCGGTTCACCACCGAACCGGTGACCATCGGCGGCGTGACGATCCCCGCGGGCGAATGGGTCTTCGTGGCGATCAGCTCAGCCGATCGGGACCCCGCCCAGTATCCGGTCCCGGACCGGCTCGACCTGGGCCGGGACACCAGCGGCCACGTCGCGTTCGGTCACGGCGTGCACCACTGCCTGGGCGCTCCCCTGGCCCGGATGGAAGCCGAGGTCGCCCTGGGTGCCCTGCTCCCCCGCTACCCGGGGCTGTCGCTGGCGGTCCCCCGCCAGGACCTGCGCTGGCGGCCGGTCAGCTTGATGAACGGCCTGGAGTCACTGCCGGTCCGGCTCGCCTGAAGTGATCTGGACCGTGGCCCGGCCGAGCGCGGGATGGGCGGCGCTGACCGTGACCAGCCCGGCCCGGCCGGGCCGGGAGCGGACGAACGCGCCGCCCACCGGCCCGTAGACGCCGAACGGGAACGGGTTGTCGCCGATCAGGTCGGCGGGGCCGGTGACGGCCAGGGTGACGTTGCCGGCGACGCCGCGCCGGTGGTTGCCGTGGGCGTCGGTGGCGCGGAAGGTGATTCGCGTGGCATCGGAGCCGTCCGCTTCGATCGCGGTGTGGTCGGCGGTGAGGCTGAGCCGGTCGAGCGACGGGTCGGCCGACATGGTCATGGCCGCCACCTTGCGGCCGCCGGCATAGCCGTCGATGCGCAGGTCCGGCAGCACCCTCACTTCCGGCAGCCCCGGGAGCAGGGACCGGCTGGCGCCGACGCTGAGGTCGGCGAAGACGGGCGGATGGGCCAGGCCGGCGAACCGCTGCCGGTCCGGCAGGCCGGTCGCGGCGTGCTGGCCGCCGACGTAGAGCTCCAGCCGGTCGCAGTTGGTGAAGATGATCGCGGCCTGGTCCGGCCCGCCGCGGCCGGGCCCCCAGCAGAACGCGGGCAGGATCACCGGCCCCTCCCCCGGATCCGCCTGAGACCGGTAGAACGCGGCCCCGGGTTTGGCGACCCGGAAGCTGTCAATGACGCCGGGCGTCTTCAGGTTGTCCCAGACGCGATCGCCGCCGTTCAGGGAGGCGTAGTCGACCGCGCACCAGGCCAGCAGGCCCGCATAGCGCGGGTCCGACTGCGCGCTGTTGTGGGCCTCGGCGTGCAGCAGCGCCTGCACGGCGAGCCGGTCGTCCGGGTCGGCCCAGCGGTAGCGCGGCGGGCCGTTGAGCACCCCGACCGCCTCGGTGACCAGGTACGGCACCCCGTCCAGCGGCGGCCTCGGCGCCGCGTGCTCATCGACCATGCGGTAGTCGTCGAAGGCGAAGACATCTTCGCTCCAGTCCCGGGTCGAGTGCCGGGTCATCGTCCCGGACGACGGCCGGGAGCCGTCCAGCTCCCGGGCCAGCTGCCGGGTCCGCGCGTACAGGCCCGGGCTGTCCCGGGTCTCGTTGAGACGGGTGCCCCAGATGATCACCGACGGCCGGTTGCGGTCCCGGATCACCATGTCGCGGACGTTCTGCAGCACCAGGTCCTGCCAGGCCTGGCCGCCGAGATGCTGCCAGCCCGGTGTCTCCTCCCAGACCAGCAGGCCAAGCTCGTCGCAGGCGTCCAGGAAGTGCGGCGACTGCGGGTAATGCGAGCAGCGCACCATGGTGCAGTTCAGCTCGTTCTTGAGGATCTCGGCGTCGCGCCGCTGCAGCCGGGCCGGGGCGGCCATCCCCAGGTACGGGAAGAGCTGGTGCCGGTTCAGGCCGAAGAGCTGGAGCCGCTCGCCGTTGAGGTAGAACCCGTCCGGCTGGAAGACCGCCTCCCGGAACCCGATCCGGCGCGACAGCGTATGACTGTCACCGCCGGGGACCGACACGGTGGTTCGGACGGTGTACAGCCGGGGCGTGTCCGGGGACCACAGGGTGACCTGGCCCAGGCCGGTGAGGGTGAGCGTGACGGTGCTGATGCCAGCCGGCGGCTGAACCGGGGCGGCGGTGGCGGCCACCGGCCGGGACCCGTCCAGCAGCTCGACGGTGAGCTGGGCGGGAGCGGCCGGTGCGGTCGTGGCGTCGATGGTGGCCTGGACGTCCACCCGGAGCTGGTCAGTCAGTACGCCGGCCGGGCGGGCGAACACGTCAGACAGGAAGACCGGCGGGACCACCCGCAGGGCCACGTCGCGGTAGATCCCGCCCGGCTGCAGGTAGTCGATGTGCTCGGGGGTGCACCCGGGGGCCGACGGCGGCACCGGCAGGTTCCGGGCGTCGACCACCACCGCCAGCACGTTGCCGCCCCGGGTCAGGTGGCCGGTCAGCTCAACCGGCCAGGGCAGGTAGCCGCCCGTGTGGGACCCGATGACCTGGTCGTTGAGCACGGCTACCGCGTCGGTCATGACGCCGTCGAAGTCGGCGAACACCCGGTGGCCGGCCAGGGCCGAGCCGTCGAAGTGACGGCGGTAGATCCATACCTTCTGCCAGCGGGCCGGGTCCCAGTTCCCCCACGACAGCGGGGTCACCGTGTGCGGCAAGGTCACCGGCGTGAAGGCGCTGTCGTCGTAGCTGGCCCGTTCCGCGCCGGGGGTGTACTCGCCGCCGAACAGCCACCCGCGGTTGAAGCCCGGTCCCCGCGCTGACGTTTCCGTGCTGGCGGCCCAGGTCCCGGCGGCCACGGCGCCGTCCGGGTGATGAGCCGGCGAGCGGGTACCTGAGAGCCGAAGTCCCGCGACCCCCGCACCGGCCAGCAGTCCCGCCCCCAGCACCGCCCGCCGTGATGGTGAAACGCCAGTCTCCGCAGCGTGCCCGCCGCCCGTCAGCGCGGATCCCCAGGCACGCGGAGAACCGCCAGCACCGACTGGCCGAAATGGATGGGCACGACCCGGTCGACGACGCGGGTGACCGGGACCAGGAAACGGTCGTACAGGCCGACCGCGCCCGTGTTCGGCTTCTCCGCGCCTCCCGCCCGCATCGCCGCCCACCAGGCCAGGCCGCCGAGCAGGTTCACCGACCGCACCAGCTCACAGCCGAGTCCAGCTCGTTCGGCGGTCCGGCGCAGGCTGGCCGGCGTGTAACGGCGGATGTGCCCGACACGGCGGTCGAAGTCACTGAACAGGAATTCGTGGGCGGGCACCCAGACCACGATCGTCCCGCCCGGGACCACCGACTTGGCCAGCTGGGCCAGGACCCCGGCGTCGTCCGCGAAGTGCTCCAGCACGTTGATGGCCAGCGCCGTCTCGACCGGCAGGCCCAGGAGCGGCTCGGCGGTCAGGTCGAACAGATCGACTTCGGCCCCGGGAAACCGGGCCTTCAGCATCTCGACCGCGCCCGGGTCGACGTCGGTGAGGACCAGCCGGTCCCGGTCGGTGAGCTGGGCGGCGAACTCCCCCAGCCCCGCGCCCACCTCGAGCACGCTGCGGCCGCAGTGCGGGATAATGAGGTCGTACTGGTAGCGCCGGTAGCGGGGCTTGTCGGCCCCGCCCTCCTCGACCGCGCGCCCGGTGGCGCTGGTGAACGCGCCCAGGTCAGTTTTTGGCGGATTGGCCTCCATCGGCATGTCTGTTATTTGCTGGTTTCGCTGCCAGCTGTGACATTGCCCCGGGGAGAGAGGTTCGGCCGTGATCCTGCCCGAGGTCCGAGATCCCCGTCTGGTGACGGTCTGCCGCGGCGGGACGCTCACCGACCCGGATCATCATCTGCTCGCGCTGTGGGCGGCCACCTGCGCGGAGCACGTTCTCGGCCTGTTCGAGTCGGCCCGCCCGGACGACGCCCGGCCACGTCAGGCGATCGGGCACGCCAGGGCCTGGGCCCGGGGCGAGGTCGCGATGATGCAGGCTCGCGCGGCGGGCGGCCACGCCATGGGCGCGGCCCGGGACCTGCGGGGCGCAGCCCGGTTCGCCGCCTACGCGGCGGGCCAGGCCGGGGTGGTCGCCCATGTCGCCGCGCACGACCTGGGCGCCGCCGCCTATGCGATCAAGGCCGCCCGGGCGGCGGCGCCGTACGGCGACGGCACCGCGGCCGGGCGGCTCGAATGCCGATGGCAGCGGGACCAGCTACCAGAGGCGATCCGTGACCTCGTCCTGGACGACCAGCGGCTGCGCAATGACCTTTGCTGGTCGGTGTTCGACTGCTGAGCCAGCGTCAGTTCTCCGGTACGCGGAGGACCCCCAGCACGGACTGGCCGAAATGAATGGGCACGACCCGGTCGACGACCCGGGTGACCGGGACCAGGAAACGGTCGTACAGGCCGACCGCGCCGGTGTTCGGCTTTTCGGCCCCGCCCCGCCGCATCGCCGCCCACCAGGCCAGCCCGCCGAGCAGGTTCACCGACCGCACCAGCTCACACGGGAGCCCGGCCCGGTCGGCGGCCTGGCGCAGGGTGGTCGTCGTGTAGCGGCGGACATGCCCGACGCGACGGTCGAACTCGCTGTACAGGCTCTGGTGGGCCGGTACCCAGACCACGATCGTCCCGCCCGGGACCACCGACTTGGCCAGCAGGGAAAGCACCCCGGCGTCGTCCTCGAAGTGCTCCAGCACGTTGATGGCCAGCGCCGTCTCGACCGGCTCGTCCAGGCGCGCGTTGGCGGCCAGATCGAACTGGCTGGCCTCCGCCTCGGGAATCCGGCTCTTCAGCAGGGTGACCGCGTCCGGGTCGACGTCGGTGACGACCAGCCGGTCCAGGCCGGTGAACTGAGCGGCGAACTCCCCCAGCCCCGCGCCCACCTCCAGCACACTGCGGCCGCAGTGCGGGGCGATCAGGTCGTACTGGTAACGCCGGTAGCGGGGCTTGTCCGCTCCGCCCTCCTCGAGCGAGCGGCCGGTGGCGCTGGTGAACGCGCCGCCCGATTCAGTCATGCCGGCTCACCGGGGCAGGCGCCGGCGGCGCCCTTGAGGCTTTTGGCCGTGATGTGGCGATTCATGCCGGCCAGCTTGGCCGCCCGCGGCGCCCGGCGCCTCCCCCGGCCGGGGGACCGGGGGTCCCCCGCTCGGGGGATAAATCCCCGCTAGACGGACACATCGGACTTGGGTCCGGAGATATGGTTCTGACGTGTGGGACCGCATGCGAGGCCGGGTGTGGGGTATCTCGGCCCGGCTGATCGCCTCTTATGTTCTGGTTACGCTGGCCGCGGTGGTGCTGGTCGAAGCGCTGGTGATGGGTTCCCAGGCTCCCCGGATCGGCAACGCCGACCAGCGGCAGGACCAGGCCAGGGCCACCGATTACATGTACGCCTCGGCCGACCGCCTCAGCCGGTTTGACGGCATCGTGCCGGTGGCGAACCTGCTGGGTGTGGCCGACCATACCCGGGTGGACCCGCACCGCGGCCCGCGGCCCGCTGCGCCGGTCACCGGCCCGGCGGGCAACCCGCAGACCGTGAGCCCGGAGGACGCGACCGCGGCCGTGAGCCCCCAGGACATGACCGCCGCCTACGGCGTGGCCGTCAAGGCCCCCCCGCCACCCGGGTTCATCAACCCGATCCGCGGCTGGAGCGAGCTGCACCAGTGGACCGACGGCGGTCCGCTCCTGTTCTCTTCTTATCTGCTGCTGCTCACCATCATCCCGGTGGGCGTGCTGTTCGGGCTGCTGGCCTCGCGGCGGCTGGTCGGCCGGGTCCACCGCCTGGAGGCCGCGGCCCAGGCCGTGGCCTGCGGCGACTACACCGTCGCCCTGCCGATGGTCAGCCGGGACGAGGTTGGGCGGCTGGAGGCGAACTTCACGGCCATGGCCCGCCATGTCGGGTCCACGCTGGCCGCCGAGCGGGATCGGGCCACCGGTGATGCCCAGGCCAGGGAGCGGGCCCGGATCGCCCGGGAGGTTCACGACGCACTCTCCCAGCACCTGTTCGGCCTGCGGATGATCGCCGGCGGCATGCGCCGGGCCAGCCCGGACAATGAGCAGGCGGAGGCGATCGAGCGCATCACCGAGGCGGCGCTGCGTGATATGCGCGCGCTGCTGCTGGAGTTGCGCCCGGCCAGCCTGAACGGCGACGGGCTCGCCCCCGCGCTGCGGGAGATCTGCGCGACCTATCGCGACCGGCTCGGCGTGACCATCGATGACGATGACCTGCACGACGTCACCATCCCCGAGCCGGCCGGGCATGCCCTGCTGCGCATCACCCAGGAGGCGTGCGTCAACGCCGTCCGGCACGGCCACGCCGCCCGGCTCGCGGTGTCCCTGGCCCAGCGGGACGGGCAGGTCGAACTGGCCGTCCGTGACGACGGCGCCGGTTTCGACGTGGCCGGCCCGTCCGCCGGGGCGGGGCTGGTCCACATCCGCGACCGGGCCGCCGAAGTCGGCGGCACGGTGACCATCGACAGTGCCCCGGGAGCGGGCACGGCGGTCACGGTCCGGGTGCCGGCGCCATGACGATCCGGGTGGTGATCGCCGACGACCATCGCGTGGTCCGCGATGGGCTGTCTTACCTGTTCAGCCAGGAACCAGACATCGATGTCGTCGGTGAGGCCGGGGACGGCGAGCAGGCGCTGCGCGTCGTGGCCGCCACCCGCCCGGACGTGCTGCTGCTCGACCTGCTGATGCCCAAGCTGGACGGCCACGGGGTGCTGGCCGCGCTGGACGGCGGGCCAGACCAGCCCGCCGTCGTGGTGCTCACCTCGATCACCGACGACGAGCACCTCGTCCGCGCGCTGCACGCCGGCGCCACCTCTTATGTGCTCAAAACCGCCGCGGCCGATGACGTCGTCGCCGCCATCCACGCCGCCGCCGCCGACACCGCCAGCCTCAGCCGCGACCTGCTGACCCGGCTCACCCGGTCGCTGGACAAGCCACCGGCGCCCGACCCGCTGCGGGCCCTGTCCCCCCGCGAACGCGAAGTCCTCCGGCTGGTCACCCGCGGTTACAGCAACCGGCAGATCGCCCGGGAACTGGGAATTGGCGACGAGACTGTCAAGACCCACGTCAGCAGTGTCCTGGCCAAGCTCGGCGTGCAGGACCGGGTCCAGGCCGCGATCTTCGCCCTGCGCCACGAAGCAGCCCGCTCCGAATCAGGCCTGCAGGGGTAGGACGGTGACGCCCTGGCCGGTCAGGGCGGCGACGGTCTCGTTCGGTGTGCCGTCGGCGATGATCCCGGTCACCGCGCTCAGCGGCAGGACCTGGTAGCGGGAGGCGGCGCCGAGCTTTTCGGTGCTGGCCAGGACGTAGGTGTCGGCGGCCCGCCCGGCCAGGGTCCGTTTCATGGCGGCCTCGTCGGCGTCGCCCGTGGTCAGGCCGTGGACCGGGTGGACGCCGGTGACGCCGAGGAAGAACAGGTCGGCGGCGATGCCGTTGGCGGCTTCGGCGGCCGCGGCCCCGCAGGTGACAGCCGAATGCTTGAACAGCCGGCCGCCGAGCAGGAACACCTCGGCCCGCGCGTGCGGCACCAGGGCGGCGGCGATGGTCGGGCTGTGGGTGATCACCGTGCAGCCGAGGTCGGCGGGCAGGGCCTGGACCACGGCCAGCGTGGTGGTGCCGCCGTCCAGGATGACCGTGCTGCCCGGCTGGATGAGTGCGGCGGCCTGGCTGGCGACGCGGCGTTTGCTGTCCGGTTCGACGCTTTCCCGGTTCGCGTAGTCGGCCAGGGCCGGTGACGCGGGCACCGCTCCCCCGTAGACCCGGTGACACAATCCGGCCGCGGCCAGGTCACGCAAGTCGCGGCGGATGCTGTCCTCGGAAATACCCAGCTCAGCGGCCAGTTCCTTGGCCACCAGGCTGCCCTCGGCCTGCAGCCGGGTCAGCAGGTGGTCGCGCCGCTCGGCCGCTAGCATGCACACTCCTTCACGTTGCTGCACGTTTATGCATGTACTCTACCGCTATGACCGACACCACTGTGACCGACCGGCCCCTGCTCATCCTCATCGCCGGGCCGTATCGCTCCGGCACCGGCGACGACCCCGGCCAGATGGCCGCCAACCTGGCCCGGCTCGAGTCGGCGGCCTGGCCGGTGTTCGCGGCCGGGCACATCCCGATGATCGGCGAATGGGTGGCGCTGCCCGTGCTGCGCTCGGCCGATGCCACTGTCTTCGACCCGCTGGCCGACCAGGTCATGTACCCGACGGCCCAGCGGCTGCTCGCCCACTGCGATGCCGTGCTGCGGCTGCCGGGCGAGTCCAGGGGCGCGGATCAGGACGTCGCCCTCGCCCAGCAGCGCGGTCTGCCGGTCTACTACCGCCTGGAGGACATCCCCGTCCGCGCGGCCTGACGAAAGAGGTGGTCGCGCTCGGCCCGGTTGGTGGCCGCCCGGGCAGCGTCGGCGTACAGCCGGGCCGCGAGGGCCAGGTCACCGGCCCGCTCCCGCAGGTGGGCCTCGACCGCGGTCCGCCGGGGCAGGCCCGGAGCGACCTGGTCGAGGGCGGCCAGGCCGGCCTGGGCTCCGTCCGCCTCCCCGACCGCGACGGCCCGGTTCAGCCGGACAACCGGATTGTCGGTGAGCCGGGCCAGCTCGTCGTACCACTCCACGATCTGCACCCAATCCGTCTCGCCGGCGGTCTGGGCGTCGGCGTGCAGGGCAGCGATCGCGGCCTGGGCCTGGTACTCACCGAGCCGGTCGCGGGCCAGCGCGGCCTGCAGGATGGCCACTCCCTCGGCGATCAGCCGGGTGTCCCAGCGGGACCGGTCCTGCTCCCCCAGCGGCACCAGCGCGCCCGCGGGCGTCATCCGGGCCGGGCGGCGGGCGTGGTGCAGCAGCATCAGCGCCAGCAGCCCGGACGCCTCCTCGTCGTCGGTCATCGCGGTCACCTGCCGGGTCAGCCGGATCGCCTCGTCGGCCAGGTCGACCTCACCGCTGTAGCCCTCGTTGAAGACCAGGTACAGCACGTGCAGCACGGTGGCCAGGTCACCGGGCTCGTCGAAGCGCACCCCGGACACGGTGCGCTTGGCCCGCCTGATGCGCTGGGCCATGGTGGCCTCGGGCACCAGGTAGGCCTCGGCGATCTGGCGGGTGGTCAGGCCGCCCACCGCCCGCAAGGTGAGCGCCACCGCCGAGGCCGGGCTGAGCGACGGGTGGGCGCACAGAAAATAGAGCCGCAGGGTGTCGTCGGCGTCGCCGGGCGGGTCCGCCGGGTCCGGAGACGCCGGGCCGGGCGGTGGCTCGGCCGCGGCCTGGGTCTCGCGGGCCTGGCGGGCGCTCTCGGTGCGGGTCGCATCCAGGAACTTGCGCCAGGCCACCGTGATCAGCCAGCCCTTCGGGTCGGCCGGCGGGTCCTGCGGCCAGGTGGCCAGCGCCCGGACCAGGGCTTCCTGCACGGCGTCCTCGGCCGTCGCGAAGTCGGCTCCGCGGCGGACGAGGACCCCGGTGACCGCGGGAATCAGCTCCCGCAGCAGGACTTCGTTCATTCGGTGACGGTGGGCGGGTCGGTCAGGAACGGGCGCACTTCGAGCCATTCGTAGATCGGCGTTCCGCCCGGGCCGGGCGCGGCCGACAGCTCGCCGGCCAGCTCGAGGGCTCGCTGGTAGGTGTCCACGTCGATCATCATCCAGCCCGCGATCAGGTCCTTGGTCTCGGCGAACGGGCCGTCGGTGACCGGCGGCCGGCCTTCGCCGTCGTAACGGACGAACGTGCCCTCCGGGGACAGCGCCTGTTCGCCCACGAACTCGCCGGTGCCTTCCAGCTTGGCCGCGAAGTCGCGCATGAACTGGATGTGGGCGTCGACTTCCGCCGGGGTCCACTGATCCATCGTGCCGTAGTCCACGAACCGAGCCGGTCCACCGCGGTAGTGCTTGAGCAGCAGGTACTTGGCCATCAGAGTTCTCCTTCTATCAGTGTCGATGCTTGGGGCGAGGCGAGGGCGGTCAGGCCTGGGCCTGTTCGGCCAGGTCGGCCAGGAACCGTGGGACCCGGCCGCCGCCGTAGTCGTAGTAGCGCACCCAGCCCGGCGTGATCGCGATCCGCGCCATCTGGCCGTACAGCTGCCGGCAGCCCTGCTCGAAGGCGGCCCGGGCTTCGTCGCCGAGGAACTTCCCGGCCCCGGCCAGGTACTCGCCGGGCACGCCGTCAACGATCTCGATGCTGGCCCGGCCGCGGATCGACAGGGAACGGGCCTGGTCGGGGGTGGCCCCGGCGTCGATGGTCGCCGCCACATCCGGCCGGGCCGCCAGCGCCGTCAGCTTGGGGGCGTTGGTGGCCGTGCACACCACGACCTGGGTCCCGGTCCAGAAGAAGCCGATCGGGATCACCCGCGGGGTCCCGTCGGGCCCCGTGTAAGCCACGTGGCACAGGTGCGGGCCGGTGAGCAGTTCCTGGGCGCCGGCCTGGGCCAGTTCGTCGTCGATTTCCTGCTGTTTCACTGTGATTCCCCTCCGGTAACGGCCCGGCCCGGGTGGCCGCGCTCATAC
The DNA here is from genome assembly GCA_036521155.1 of Streptosporangiaceae bacterium. Classification (GTDB taxonomy): domain Bacteria; phylum Actinomycetota; class Actinomycetes; order Streptosporangiales; family Streptosporangiaceae; genus Bog-532. The sequence continues at coordinate 10,984 of DATDIH010000139.1, read as the reverse complement.
CAGGGACGGCGCCGGTCACCGGTTCTCGACATCGGCCCGCAAGAAAATTCTGACCGGCTTCCGGCCGGGTCGCGGGCGGCTCACCCGGGCCTCAGTCCGATCACCGGCCTACAGGCGGATCAGGAGCTCTCCGTGCAGGACGCTGATCCAGCCGTCGGGGTCGGCGGCCCACTGCCGCCAGGCGGCGGCGACCTCCTCGAGGTCGCGCCGGGAGGCCAGGCCGCTGGACAGCAGCTGGTCGGTGATGGCCGATCCGCCGATGCGGTCGGCCCAGGTGCCGCCCCACACTTGCCGGGAGTCCGGATCGGCGTAACACCACGTCGACGACGACGCGGTGATGTCGGTGGCCCCGGCCGCGCGGGCCCAGGCCAGCAGACGTCGGCCCGCGTCGGGCTCGCCGCCGTTGGCCCGGGCCGCCGCCTGGTACAGCTCCCGCCAGCGATCGAGCCCCGGCAGCTCCGGGTACCAGGTGAAGCCGCTGTAGTCCCCGTCCCGGACCGCGACCAGTCCCCCGGGGCGGGCGACCCGCATCATCTCCCGCAGCGCCGCCACCGGGTCGGCCACGTGCTGCAGCACCTGGTGCGCGTGCACGATGTCGAAGGAGCCCGACGGCAGCCGGAGGCCGTGGACGTCGCCCACGGCCAGGTTCACGTTCTGGGTGCCGCGGCGTTCGGTTTCGGCCCGGGTGTGAGCCAGGGCGTCCTCGGTCACCTCGACCGCGGTGACCCGGCCCGGCGCGACCAGTTCGGCCAGGCCGACGGTGATCGTCCCGGGCCCGCTGCCGATGTCGAGCAGTTCCAGGCCCGGCCGCAGGTGCGGCAGCAGGTAGCCCGCGGAGTTCTGCGCGGTCCGGGTCCGGTGCGAGCGCAGCACGCTTTCCGCGTGTCCGTGCGTGTAGACGGCGTCAGGTGGCATAACCCCACGCTAGTGCGGGTGCACCTGCTCGCCAGGACCGGCCTCCTCGGCGTCACCGGCCTCGCCCGCGGCCTCGCCCGTGGCGGATACGGCGGCGGCGAACGCGGTGCCGTACTCACGGAACGCGCCCGGGCGCAGCGGCGCGCCGAGCACCTGGCTGACCAGGGTGCGATGGGCCGCGTGCAGGGTACGGACCGCGGCCTGGCTGAGCCCGGGCTTGACCGGCGGCTGGCCACCGCGGGGCCGCCCGGGCTTGGTCGGCACCCACAGGTGACCCGGGTCGCTGCCCTGCAGTTCCTCGACGATCTCGGCCCGGACGTTGAGCCAGCGGGTGAGGATCTGCGCGGCGGCGTCGCTGAGCGGGCACGGGTCGTCCTCGCCCAGGTCCACGTGGGGCTCGCCGTCCAGGTGCAGGGCGCCGACCTTGAGGGCGGCCAGTTCGGGGACACCCCGCCCGGTGTCGGCCACCAGCGCGGCCATGGCCGCCGTCCGCACCGAAGTCGCGAAGTTGGACCCGATCGGCCTGCGGGCGCTCAGGTCGTGCAGCAGGCCCTCGGTGTCGGACGGGGCCAGGTGAAAGCCGGCCACCGGCGGTGGCGTGGTCAGCCGGTCCGGCCAGCCGAGGAACTGCGCGAACGCGTTCCAGGAGTCGATGCGGACCCGCATCGAGTTCGGGGTCGCGGCCGCGTCCGGCCCGTACCGGGTGTTGCGGGTACGGAGCTTGCCCGCGCCCGCGTCGGCCAGCCAGGCGTCGGCCCGCTCGGGGGTCATCAGCTCGGCCACGGTGAGCCCGGCGCCGTCGCTGGCCGCCCGCGCATGGGCCAGGTACTCCTCGAGGTAACGCCGCCTGATCCGGCAGGTGGTGTCGCTGAACCGGCCCGCCAGCTGGCGCGTGAACGCCTCCACCGCTGCGCTGGCCGGGGTGCCGCCGTCCGGTACTGCCATGGCCTGCCCTGGTCTCCTCCACTCGACCTTCCATATCTTGCTGTTATCAGGCTAATGGGAGATCGCCGGGATCAGCGGAGGACACGCGCACGGCCGGGACGTTTTCATCCGTCCTGGGGTGGCGCGGACGCCGACCAGATGCGCTCGAACTGGTCGGTCCAGTAGGTGTACCAGTGGTCGGACTGCTTACGGGTCAGCTCCACGTGCATCCGCGACGAGGTCGCCTCGTTGTGGAAGGCGTGGAACTCCACGATCACGCGGCCGCCGCGGCTGCTGGGGTCGATGGCGACCAGGCTGAAACCGGGGTTGTAGGCCAGCAGCCGGTGCTGGAAGCTGCCCACCACCGGCCAGCCCGCGATGGCCTCCAGCTTGCCGATGGTGGCCTCCAGCGACGCGCGGAACTTCTGGGTCGGGTAGTCCAGCGAGTCGTCCAGCTGCCGGGTGGCCAGGTCGATGGCGGCGTCGCGGTCCGGGTCGAGCACCACCACCCGGACGATCCCGCCGGCCCGGCTGAGCGGGCCGGACCGGAGCAGCTCGCAGTTGTGCGCGTTCAGCAGGTTGACCCCGCTGGGAGCGAAGATCCAGATCTCCCGGGCGTCCCTGAGCCGGTCGGCCAGCGGGACGCTGTCGAACGCGAACCGGTCCCGCAGCAGGTCGTCCAGGCTGGCCTCGGGGCCGGCCTCCGGGATCGTGATGCGCAGCACCAGCAGGCCGAGGGCGGCCAGCACCACCGTCCAGCGCAGCTGATCCGAGCCGTAGCCGACCACCGACACGATGGCCAGCACGAAGGCCACGATGGCCACGCTGTAGACGTCGATGAACCGCCGGTCCCGCAGGTCGCGGGCGACTCGCCGCCACCCGGAGGAGGCCACGGTCTCACCGGCCCTGCGCGGTCAGCTCGCCGAGCAGCAGCCGCATGGTGGCCATCTCGGCCAGCCCGCCGAGGTCGGGATAGACGCGGTAGCTGTTGATGCCCATGGAGTCCAGGTCGGGCAGGGCGGGCACGGCCTCGCTGGCGGGCAGCACGACCTTGGTCAGGGCCACGCCGGAGCCGGTTTCGGTCACGTACTCCTCCAGGCTGGCGAACTGGGTGTGGGACAGGGTGAACTTGCCGCTCTGATTCTTCAGCCGGACGTTCTCCAGGGCCGGGGCGGAGACGATCTCGACCCCCTGGTCCTTGGCCCAGACGGGGTTGTCCAGGTGCAAGATCCAGAGCGCGACGTGGCTGAACCGGTGCGGCAGCCGCTCCAGGCACTCCTTGAACGCGAAGAACGCCGCGATGTACGGGCTGGTGCTCCAGTCGAGCAGCCGGGTGGGCAGGCCGTAGTGCTGGCCCAGGGCCCAGAGGGCGACCTCATGCTGGGCCCCGTCGCGGCGGGCGGCTTCCCGGACATGCCCGTGTTCGTGGCAGCCGCCTCGCCACTGCTCGATCAGCTCGTCCCAGACCCGCAGCCGCTCATCGGCATCGAGGTAGCCGAACCGCCGGTCAAAGGCGGGGGCCAGCTTCCAGTCGGCGCTGCCCATGCCGCGGAACAGGTACCGCTCGGAGCGGAACACGCCGTCCTCGAACAGCTCGTTGAGCAGGTCCCGCTTGAGCTCACGCCAGCTGCCGTAGGACAGGTACCGGATCGCGGTCACGTCCATTCCCCCGGGCCGCGGTCGTGCTCGATCTGCTGGATGCCGCCGACCGCGTAGACCAGGCAGGGGTGCAGCACGTAGGTCTTCACGTCCGGGGGCAGGTTGAACGCGTCCACGTCGCCGAGGGAGTAGAACCGCCGCCGGCCCAGGTAGTCGACGTAGCCGAGCAGCCCGTTCTGCCACAGCACCGAGGCCAGGTCGGTGGCGATGCCGTACTCCTGGCTGGCCAGGTCCTGCAGGACGTCCAGCTCGGACCGGGTGAACCGGTCGAACCGGACCGTCCCGACCAGGTCCCGCAGCTGGTCGTGCACGTCCTGGATGTACTCCTGGGAGCTGGTGTAGGTCTCGGAGTAGTCGTACCGGGCCGCGTTGCCCGGCATCTGATCTGAGGACACCTGATTGGCGCACTGGGCCAGCTGGGAATCGCCGAAACGCTTGGCGCAGCGGGCCACCACGGTCCGGACCGCCTCGGCGGAGACCGTGTCCTGGCCCGCCTGCTTGTGCCGGACCACTTCCTCGGACAGCTCATTGCCCAGCGAGACGATGTCCCGGGGGATCATCCGGGTGTGGCCGAGCAGGTAGTCCTCGATGGACTGGGTGCCGTCGATCCCGGGCCAGTCACCGTTGAGCCCGAGCCAGTCGCTGATCGACGGCGGGCCGTCCGGGGGACGGCGCATCAGCAGCGCGGCCGGCAGCCGCTCCAGCTTGCGTTGCAGCAGATAGAGCAGGGATTCCCGGTCCCAGTTCAGCACCCGGATATGCGGCTCATTGTGATAGCGCGGCGCATGCTCGGTGCGGGCCACCGACGACATGACAATGTCCCGGATACAGACGACCACGTGCAGCCGGCCACCGATCCGGTGATTCCGGAGCATGCGCATGACCTGGTAGAACAATCCCTCCTGGCATTTCAGCCAGTACATCGGGGCGTGGCCGAATTCCTCGTCGACCGCGTCCAGATACAGGTAGACCGGCCGGCACTGGGCGAGAATTTCGCCGAGCAGATCTTCCAGATCGTCCCAGAGCGGATCGTCCAGGAAGGCGGACAGCTGATGGGCGGTCTGCCGTTCATTGACGATGTCCCGGACCTGGCTGTAGATGGACCGCGGGCGCAGTGAGGTGCCGACCAGTTTCTGGTACGGCCCTTCCAGCTGCGCGACCTGCTCGTCGTCCAATTGGTGCCGCAGGGCCGGTCGGCGCAGCAGATGTGAGGCCAGCGAGCGCATGATGGCCCGCTCCCAGATCTGCATCCACTTCTCGACCAGGACCGGGCCCGAGTACCACTGGCAGACCTTGACCACGAGCTCGGTCTTGGGCAGATCCTGCTGCGGCGGGTCGCTGTAGACCGATTCCTGATGAGCCTGGAAATCCTGCAATCGCCGCAGGTAGACGGTCTTTCCGGCGCCGAGTTTGCCGACGATGACGCGGACCATGGAATCGTTTGCCTTGGTGGCCAGATGCCCGTACGCCGGGTTGCCGCCGAAGTCCACGAAATCGCGGATCAGGTCATCCAGATCGGCCCGGGAACCATCGGGATTGCCGAACGGGAACGGCCCGACCGTAACGGCCCGGCGCCGTCTGCTGCCCATACGTCCCCCTCATTCGGACCAATCGGGCATGTTTAGGTTGCAGCCTTTCATAGGAAAAAGAGTCCGCCCAGGGCTGGCTAATACACCTTCATAACAAGCGATGCGCTGACCAGCCTGGGTAACGACTGGTGGCGGCGGCCCGGCACACTGGGGGCATGGCTGATCTTCCCGTGCAGTACTTCGCCGGCCGCGACGGTGCCAAGCTCGCCTACCGGGAGGTGGGCCAGGGCCGGCCGGTGGTGCTGATCCACGGCTACTTCTCCAACGCCGTCACCAACTGGATCCGGTACGGGCACGCGGCCCGGATCGCCGAGGCCGGGTTCCGGGTCATCATGCCGGACCTGCGCGGGCACGGGGACAGCGCCAAGCCGCAGGACAGTGCCGCCTACCCGCCGGACGTCCTGGCCGACGACGGGTTCGCGCTGATCGAGACGCTGGGCCTGACCGGGTACGCGCTGGGCGGTTATTCGCTCGGCGGCCGGACCACGGCGCGGATGCTGGTCCGCGGGGCCACGCCGGACCGGGCGGTGATCGCGGGTATGGGCCTGGACGGCATCGTGCACGCCTCGGCCCGGAACGCGCACTTCCGCCGCATCCTGGAGAACCAGGGCGGCTGGGACCGCCGTTCCCCCGAAGGCAAGGCCGAGGCGTTCATGAAGAGCACCGGCGCCGACCCGGTGGCCGGGCTGCACCTGCTGGACTCCAACGTGGACACGCCGGCCGCGGCGCTGGCCGCGATCACCGTGCCGGTGCTGGTCCTGGCCGGTGACGAGGACAACGACAACGGCGCCGCCGAGGACCTGGCCGCCGTGCTGCCCCGGGGTCAGGCGGCCCGGGTACCCGGCAACCACATGAGCGCCGTGGCCCAGCCCGACCTGGGCCGGGCCGTCGCCGCCTACCTGACCGCTACCTGATCGCGGGCTGATCTGCGCGTGCGGGTACTGGTCACGGGCGGTGCGGGCTTCATCGGTTCGAATTTTGCCCGCTCTTTGATCGAAGGTCGGTGGGCGGGGCTTTCCGGCGCCGAGGTCGTGGTCCTGGACGCCCTGGCCACCGGCGGGACCCTGGCCAGCCTGGCCCCGGTCACCGGTTCGCCGCGCCTGCGGATCGAAGTCGGTGACATCCGCGACCCGGTTCTGGTCACCCGGCTCATGGCCGGGACCGACCTGGTGGTGCACTTCGCGGCCGAGACCCACGTCGACCGGTCCATCGCCGACGGGGCCCCGTTTGTCTCGGTCAACGTGCTCGGCACCCAGGTCCTGCTGGAGGCCGCGGTCCAGGCCGGGATCGGCAAGTTCATCCAGGTGTCCACGGACGAGGTGTACGGGTCGATCGCGTCCGGCTCCTGGCCGGAGACCCAGCCCCTGGATCCGAGCTCGCCCTACTCGGCGGCCAAGGCCGGGGCCGACCTGCTGGCGCTGGCCTACCACCGCACCTACGGGCTGCCGGTCTGCGTCACGCGATCTTCGAACAATTACGGGCCCTATCAGTTTCCGGAGAAGCTGATCCCGCGGTTCGTGACCCGGCTGCTGGACGGGCGGAAGGTGCCGCTGTACGGCGACGGCCAGCAGGTACGGGACTGGCTGCACGCCGGCGACCACTGCGACGCCGTGGCCCTGGTGGCGGCGTCCGGCCGCCCGGGCCAGGTCTACAACGTCGGCGGCGGCACCGAACTGACCAATGCCGAGCTGACCCGCCGGATCCTGGCCGCGGTCGGGGCCGACGAGTCGATGGTCGAGCACGTGCCCGACCGGCCCGGCCACGACCGGCGGTACTCCGTGGACTGGACCAAGATCCGCGACGAGCTGGGCTGGGCCCCGCGGGTGGAGTTCGGGGCCGGGCTGGCCGCCACCATCGCCTGGTACGAACAGAACCGCTCGTGGTGGGAGCCACTAGGGTGACGTCATGCGCGTAGTGATCGCAGGTGGGCACGGGAAGATCGCGTTGCTGCTGGAGCGGCTGCTCGTCCAGCGCGGCGACCAGGCGGTGGGGCTGATCCGGAACCCCGCCCACGCCGGCGAGGTGTCGGCCACCGGGGCCGTGGCCGCGGTCTGCGACCTGGAGGCCGCGTCCGTGGACGAGGTGGCCGCGCTGCTGGACGGCGCCGACGCGGTGGTGTTCGCGGCCGGCGCCGGGCCCGGCAGCGGGGCGTTGCGCAAGGACACCGTGGACCGCGGCGCCTCGGTGCTGCTGGCCGACGCGGCCAGCCGGGCCGGCGTCCGCCGGTTCGTGCAGATCTCCGGCATGGGCGTCGATCGGTCCCCGGCCCCGGGGACGGATGAGGTGTGGGCCGCCTATCTCGTGGCCAAGGCGGCCGCCGAGGACGACCTCCGGGCCCGGGACCTGGACTGGACGATCCTGCGGCCCGGCGGGCTGACCGACGACCCCGGCACCGGCCAGGTCCGCCTGACCCCGCCCTCGCTCCCCCGGGGCCAGGTGCCCCGGGCCGACGTGGCCGCGGTCATCGTGGCCCTGCTCGACGACCCCGCCACCGCGGGCCAGACCCTGGACCTGATCAGCGGCGACACCCCCATTTCCGACGCCCTTCGCCAGCTGGGCTGACTTGTTTGCGCTATTGGCGGATCGGCTGTCTAGGTTGTTGCCGCTGGCTTCTTGCTGTTATCAGTGATCAAGGATTTGGGTCGAGTCGGCGTTGGCCGGGCCAATGGGGGCGAAGGTCCTCACCAGGCTCCGGTCGTTGAACGACACGATCCGGGCGACCCGCGCCCCGATCAGGGTCAGCACCTGGACGCCGTAGGGCTCCCACTGCCCCGCTCCCCCATGGTGGCGGACGATCAGCGCGGGCTGGGTGTTGGCCGCCGACGGCTCCAGCCGCCACCGGCCGGCGCGCATGACCCGGGCGGCCAGGAACCCCGTGACCGCCTGCTGGCCCGTGAACCAGGTCGGGATGGGCGGCATCTCCAGCTCCACGTCGGCCCGCAGCAACTGGACCAGTGCGTCCGGGTCAGCCCGGGTGAAGGCGTCGACGTACCGGTCGAGCAGGGCCCGGCGGTCCGCCTCCCCCGGTTCGGCCAGGTCATCCTGGGCGGGACCGGCGCGGGCCAGCCGGGCGCGGGCCCGGCGCAGCGCGCTGTCCACCGCGGCCGGGCTGGTGTCCAGCAGGGCGGCGATCTCGCCGCTGCCGAAAGCCAGCACGTCGTGCAGCGTGAGGATGGCCCGCTGGCGGGCGGGCAGCAGTTGCAGCGCGGCGATGAAGGCCAGCCGGACCCCGGCCCGGGCCGCCGCCACCACCGCGGGGTCCCCGGAGCCGGGAGCACCGAGCAGGGTGTCGGGCACGGGCTGCAGCCACGGCACCGACGGGTCCCGGTCCGCCACCGCGACCCGGTGGTCCTCGGACGGCGCGCCCAGCCCGGACGGGAGCGGCCGCCGGCCCCGGGCCTCCAGCGCGGTCAGGCAGGCCCGGGTGGCGATCTGGTAGAGCCAGCGCCGGACCGAGGACCGGCCTTCGAACCGGTCGAAGCCGCGCCACGCACGCAAGTAGGTCTCCTGCACCAGGTCTTCGGCGTCGTGGACGGAGCCGAGCATCCGGTAGCAGTGGGCCAGCAGTTCGGGCCGGTACGGCTCGGCCGCCGCCGCGAAGTCCGTACTGTCCGCTGGCTCAGAGGGCACGGTAGCCCGCCCCGCTGACCGCGTACTCCGGCTGGCTGGCCGGATCGGCCGCCACCGCCAGGACCGCCGCCGCGACCTGGTCCGGAGTCAGGATCGGCTGCAGGTTCGCGGCGTAGGTGCCCGGGTCGACGCCCTGGCGGGCGGCGTAGCTGGCCACCGCGGCCTCGCCCAGGCCCGTGGCCGGGGTGAGCTGGGGCAGCAGGGCCACGAAGCGCAGCCCCAGCCCGGCCCGCTCCGACTCCGCGGCCGCGTAGCTGCGCAGGTAGCGCAGGGCGGCCTTGGCGCTGGCGTAACCGCCGCTGAGCGGGGACCCGGCCAGGGCCGCCCCGCTGGACATCAGCACCACCGCGCTGCCCGGGGCCAGCGGGGCCCGCAGCGCCTCCCGGGTCCAGGTGAACGCCTGGCGGGTGTCGGTGTGCCAGTTGCGGCTGAACGTCTCCCAGGTCTGCTCGGGCAGCGGCGCCATGTGCGGGGTGGCCCCGGCGTTGAGCACCAGCAGGCCGGGCTGGTACTCGCGGATCAGCCGCTGGGCGAGCGCCTCGCCGGTGGCGTCCCCGGCCACCGGGACGAACCGCTCCCCCAGCTCCTTGCGCACCAGCTCCAGTGCGCTCCCGTCGCGGGCGACCCCGACGACGGTGGTGCCCGCCGCGGTCAGCGCGGCCGCGATCGCGCGCCCGAAACCCCGGCTGGCCCCGGTAACGATGGCTGGCGATGGATTCGGCATGACGTGCCCCCTGGCAATGATCGGATCGGTCATGGATCTAGACCAGCCGCCGGCGCCCATTCCGTCGGCTTCGCTGCGGGCAAGATAGTGACTTGGGTCACACATTGCCCGCTTCTTGCTGTTATCAGGATGACGAGTGCGGGGCCGGGAGAAGTACGGCAGGAGGAAGGACGTAGACCCGATTCTGGGGCGGGGCGGCGACCGCCGGCACAGGCAGGCCGAAGCCGCTGAAGGTGATGGTGATCGAGTTGACGATTTCCGGCCGGTCGCTGCGGGGCAGGCCGGAGTCCTGCAGTGTCTCGGTCGCGGCCAGCCGGCGGACGCGGCCCTGCTGGTCGACGTCGACCGTGCCGCGGACGGTCACATCGATCGTGTCGCCGGGCGCGACGGTCCGAGAGTCGCGGGCGGAGAACGAGTACCGCGTGCCGTTCCAGCCCGGACCGGAGGCCGGGCCCACTCTGCGGACCTCGCTGGCCGATTTGATCAGGGCCAGCAGGCTCTGCGGGTTCAGCTGAAGCACGCTTGGCACGGTGGTGCCCAGCAGGGTGAGGGCAAGGTCCGGCGAGCCGGGGTCCGGCGGCAGGGGCACGTTGAGCCGCGTCCAGATCTGACCTGCGGCCGGCGCGTCAGGATGCAGCTTCTTGTACTGCGGCCAGAATTTCGCGGGCAGCGGTACATACAGATAACCATCGATGAAGCGGATGACGAAGCCGTCGCCGGTCGTTTCCTCGCCGGTCTTCCGGACCGGGTCGAATGCGCCGGTGATGGTGACCGGGCCCGGCTGGGAGAGCTGGGGAGGACTTTGGCGAGCGGTCCCTACCCGGGAACTGATCCGGTAGCTCTGCGCGGCGGTGGCGGCCGCGGCCTGGGTGACCGCGGCCCGGGCTGACGGGGCCGGGCCCGCGGTCAGCGTGATCGCGACCGCGGCACCGGCCGTCGCGACCGCGGTGCCGGCGGCCAGCAGGACCCGGGCCCCCGGCCGGTGACGCTGACGCCGGCGAGCCTGGAAGCCGGCCAGCAGATCCAGGCTGGGCGGGGGATCCTCGGCGGCCAGGGCGAGCAGCCGGCGGGCCTCGTTCTCGCTGTCCTGGGTGATCGTCATGACGTGCTCCTTTTCACCGGGGTGGTGTCGAGGCCGGGGCCGAGGGCGTGGCGCAGGGCGCGCAGGCCACGATGGGTGTGGGTCTTGACCGTGCCGGCCGAACAGCCCAGCAGCCGGGCGACGTCGGCTTCCGGCAGGTCCTCGAAGTAGCGCAGCACGAGCACGGCGCGCTGCTGGCGGGGCAGGGTGGCCAGGGCCCGGCGGACCTGGTCACCGGCGGCGTGCCGGTCGGCCAGGTCAGCGCCGGGGGCCGCGGGCTGGTCCGGGAGTTCCGCGGCCGGGGTCTCGCGCCGCCAGCGCGTGCGCCACCACGACCGGTGCGTGTTGACCATGATCCGGCGCAGGTAGGCGTCCGGATCGGTGGCGGTGTCCAGCCGCGGCCAGGCCCGGTACAGCTTGGCCAGGCTGGCCTGGACCAGATCCTCGGCCGCGTGCCAGTCG
>DATDIH010000138.1:0-11072 GCA_036521155.1 Streptosporangiaceae bacterium | reverse complement strand
GGGGACCTCTCGTCCCCGTTGACCTGAGGAGGATCCGTGCGCAAGCTCGGCACCGCCGCGGAGCGCCGCGAGCAGATCAGGGCGGCCGCGTCGGCCGCGTTCGCCGAGGCCGGGCTGCACGGCGTCTCGGTGGACCAGATCGCCCGGTCCATCGACATCAGCGAGGCTTACGTGTTCCGGCTGTTCGGCAGCAAGCGGGCGCTGTTCATCGACGTGGTGACCACGGCCTTCGACACCATGACCGGCCTGATGGCCGCGGCCGCGGGCGACGCCACCGGAGTGGACGCGCTGATGCGGATGGGCGAGGAGTACAAGGTCCAGCTGGCCGACCGGCAGCGGCTGCTGCTCCAGATGCAGGCCTTCGCCGCCTGCGGCGACCCGGAGGTGCTGTACGCGGTGCGGGCGGCGTTCGGCCGGTTGTGGACCCGGGCCGAACAGATCTCGGGCCTGTCCCCGTTGCAGGTCAAGACGTTCATGGCGTTCGGCACGCTGCTGAACATCGTGGCCGCCATGGACGCCGGCGGCCTGCCGGTCAGCTGGGCCGAGCAGGCCACGGACCCGGTCCCGGCCGCCCTCTACGCGGGCGTCCCGGTGGAAAGCCCGGCTGACAGTGGTGGCCTCTAACCTGTTGTCAGGCCGGTGCCGCGAACCGGGAGGAGGCGCCATGGCTGACGAAGGGGACGTCCGCCGGCTGGCGCTGGCCCTCCCGCACGTGGAGGAGCTGGACAGCGACGGGTTCGACTTCCGGGTCGGCGGCAAGGGGTTCGTCTGGTCCTATCCGGAGCGCCAGCCCGGCCAGCCCCGGGTCCTCCGGACCGACATCGCCGTGCTCTACGTGGGCGACGAGGCCGAGAAGCAGGCCCTGCTGCTGGGCGAGCCGCACCTGTTCTTCACCACCCCCGGCTACGACGGCTGGCCGCTGGTCATGCTGCGGCTGGCCGAGGTGGGCACCGCCCGCCTGGCCGAGCTGATCACCGACGCCTGGCGGATGCGGGCCCCGGACGCGATCGAGGCCGAGCTGGACCGGGCCGCCCCGCCGGTGTCGTAGCCGGGGCTGGCTCCCGTCAGCCGGGCTGGCCGCCACCCGGCCGGACGCTGGGCCGGGCGGCCCCTGACCGCCTCCGGGCCGGACGCGAACCGGGGGTGGGGAGGCAGGGAGAGACCTTCGGTAAAAATCATGGGGTCAAAGCTGTTTGAGGCTCGCGACCTGGGTATCTGCATTTAGCACTAAACGTTGTGATCACCGACGGCAGGGGGAACCATGGATTCGGCCGTTGCTCTCGAAGAACTGTCCACCGTCAGCCCGGCCACCGGCCAGGCCGACGGGAACGGCGCGCCACCGGACCCGACGGCGACCCTCACCGAAGCCGGCGGGCTGACCGACATCGGCCGGTACGCGGCCCGGCTGGCCGCGTTCGAGCGGACCGTGCTCCCGATGGCCGAGCACCGGCTCGGCGACGGCGGCGCCCGGGCCGGGCAGGTGCGGGAGGGCGGCCAGCAGCTGACCACCGTGCTGCACTGGCTGGACCGGTACCTGACCGGCGATGCGCGGGTGGGCAACTGGCCCGGCGACGACCTGGCCCACGACGTGCAGGCCGCGGTGGCGGACTACGCGCAGCTGGAGCGGGACCTGATCGACGAGCTGGCCGGGACCCTGGACGAGGACGACCTGAACGAGCTGATCCGCTCCTACCACCAGGCCGAGCAGGTCGCGCCGACCCGGCCGCACCCCAAGCTCAGCTACGACGGCGGGCTGGGACGGCTCACGTTCCGGCTGGCCGGGCTGATCGACGACGTGCGCGACGGCACCGAGAGCCGCCCGGCCGGGTCGGTGATCAATGACGACGCCGCCCAGGCCCTGCACGAGCTGGACGCGGACTCGTAGCGGGCCCGGCCGTGCCGCCGCTGACCCCGATGGCGCCCCCGCCCCGGCCCCCGCGGGCGGCCGAGCCGATCAGCCTGCGCGAAGCAGCCCGCCGGCTCGGCGTGCACTACATGACCGCCTACCGCTACGTGCGGACCGGGCGGCTGCCCGCCCGCCAGGCCGGCCAGGAGTGGCTGGTCGACCCGGGCGACCTCGACCTGGTGCACCCGGCGGAGCCGCCCGGGCCGGCCGGTGCCGTGCGCCCGGCCCGCCTGGACCGGGTGCCGCTGCTGCGGGCCCGGATGGTGGCCGGCGATGAGGCCGGGGCCTGGCGGATCGTCGAGGATGCGCTGGCTTCGGGGCAGCAGGCGGCCGGAATCTACCTCGACCTCCTGGTACCGGTGCTGCGCAGCGTGGGTGACGGCTGGGCCGAGGGGGCGGTCTCCGTGGCCGCCGAGCACCGCGCGTCGGCCGTGGCCCAGCGGATCATCGGGCGGCTGGGGCCCAGGTTCGCCCGCCGCGGCCGCAAGCGCGGCACAGTGATCATCGGCGGGCCGGCCGGGGACCAGCACAGCCTGCCGGGCGCGATCATCGCCGACCTGCTGCGCGGGCAGGGCTTCGACGTCATCGACCTCGGCGCCAACACCCCGGCCGAATCGTTCGCCGAGACCGCGGGCGGGGCCGACCGTCTGGTCACCGTGGTCATCGGGGTGACCACCGCCGGCCTGGACGGCGCGGCCCGGTCGGCGGTGGCCGCGCTGCGCCGGGCCGGGGTGGCGGTCCCGGTCCTGGCCGGCGGGGCCGCGATCACGGGGCCGGACCACGCTCGCGCGCTGGGCGCCGACGCCTGGACCGGCCGCGACGGCCGCGCCGTGCTGGCCGCCGTGACCCGCCTGACCGGACCGGCACCGCGCCAGTGACCCATCCGGGCGCCCGGGACCGGGCGTCGTATCGTTGACCGCAGCATGTTTCGTCACGAAGTGACCAGCGAGCCGGCGGGCGGCACACCATCGGCGGGACGGCCGGCGGTCTCCCGGGTCCCGCTGGTGATTTTGCTGGTCGCGGTGATCCTGGTCGGCTTGCGCGGCACGCTGGCCGCCCCGCACTGGAACGGCCCGTGGCACACCGACGGCACGGCCGTCGGCCTGGTCTTCGCGGTGGTGCTGGCCGCGCTGCTGACGGCGACGCTGATCCGCGGCCACCGGGCGGGCCGCCGGGCCGAGCCCGAGCCGGCCGAGGTAGCCCGGCTGCGCGGCTGGCTGCGGGCCGCGCTCACCACCGGGCTGATTGCCGTGGTCGTGCTGACCGTGGCCAGCGTCAACTTCCCCCTGTTCAAGCAGGGACCGCGGCCGAAGGGCCCGCCAACCGGACCCCAGCCCCTACGGCCCACGGGCCCCGGCCGGCCGGGGAAGGTCACCCTGCCCACCTCGCTCACCTCCGTGCTGTGGGGCCTGCTCATCGCGATTGCCGTCGCCGCGGTGGTGCTCGGCGTGGTCATAGCGCTGCGGCACCGCCGGCCAGCCCCGGTCCTGCCGCCCGGTGAGGCCGTGTTCGACCCGGCCGGACTACGGGCGGCGGTCAGCTCGGGTCAGGCTGCCCTGCGCGAACTGGACGACGCTCGCGCCGCCATCATCGCCTGTTACGTCGCCATGGAACGGAGCCTGGCCAAGAAGGGGGCGGCCCGGGCCGCGGCCGACACCCCGGACGAGTTGCTGGCCCGGGCCACCGCCGAGGGGATCGTGCACGGCCAGGCGGCCGGACGGCTGACCAAGCTGTTCTACGAGGCCCGGTTCTCCCGCCACCCCCTGACCGGCGCGGACCGGGAGCAGGCGGCCCGCGCCCTCGACGACCTCGCCGGTGAGCTGCGCGGGTCCGGACCCGCCGGCACCGGGACCCCCGCCGAGAGCACGGCGCCGTGAAGATCACCCAGGCCGGCCGGCCCGAACTGGTCATCGCGGCCCTGACCGTCGCGGCCACCGCGGTGGCCGGCTACCTGATGGCAGGCCCGGCCGGCGCGGCGATCGTGCTGCTGATCGCGGCGGTGGTGGTGCTGGTGGCGCTGCGGGCCCTGGTCCCGGACGACGCGGCCGGCAACGCGGCCGATCCCCGGCATCCGCGCCAGCGGCCCCGCCCGGCCGCGGTCCCGGCCATGACCGGGTACTGGCGGCAGCGGCATTCGGTGTCCGGCGGGACGACCCAGCTGAACTCCTATGAGACCGGCCTGCGGCGCACCCTGGAACACCTGCTGGCCGCCCGGCTCGCCGAGCGGCACGGGATCAACCTCTACGAGGAAACGGCCGCGGCCCGCCGCACGTTCTGCCGCGACGAGCGCGACGCCTCCCTGTGGTCCTGGATCTCGCCCGAGCGCGAGCCCGATCCGGACACGGACCGGGGCGGCATCCCGCGCCGGACCCTCGGGCGCATACTCGACCGATTGGAGCAGCTTTGACCGACGTGAGCCCGGCCGAGACAGCTGAGACGGCGGTGAGCCCGGCCGAGACGGCCGTGAGCCCGGCGGAGACGGCGCGCCGCTGCGAAGCCATCCTGGCCGAAGTCGAGCGGGCGGTGGTGGGCCGGCGGCGGGCCCTCGAACTGGTCCTGACCGGCATCCTGGCCGGGGGCCACGTGCTGATCGAAGACCTGCCCGGGCTGGGTAAGACCCTCATCGCCAGGTCGTTCGCCCAGGTTCTCGGGCTCGACTTCGCCCGCATCCAGTTCACGCCGGACCTGTTGCCCTCCGACGTCATCGGCGCGCCCCTGTACGACCAGCGGACCGCGGAGATGGTGTTCCGGCCCGGCCCGGTCTTCACCCAGTTCCTGCTGGCCGACGAGATCAACCGAACCCCGCCCAAGACGCAGTCGGCGCTGCTGGAGGCCATGGGCGAGGGCCAGGTGAGCGCGGACGGGCAGACCCGGCTGGTGCCGCAGCCGTTCATCGTGCTGGCCACCGACAACCCGATCGAGTACGAGGGCACCTACGAGCTGCCCGAGGCCCAGCTCGACCGGTTCCTGCTCCGGTTGCGGCTCGGCCACCTGCCGCCGGCCGACGAGACCAGCATGCTCCAGCGCCGGCTGGACCGCCGCACCGACGCCGCTCCGCTGCGGCCGGTCACCAACGCGGCCGACCTGCTGGCCATGCGCGCGTCCCTGGAGGCGGTGGACGTGTCACCGGACCTGCTCGACTACGTGGTCACCATCTTGGGGGCGACCCGCAACGACCACCAGATCCAGGTCGGCGCCAGCCCGCGCGGGGGCCTGGCCCTGGTCAAGCTGGCCCGGGCCCAGGCCCTGCTCGACCATCGGGACTACGTGATCCCGGACGACATCAAGCAGATCGCGGTGCCCGCGCTGGCCCACCGGGTGACGCTCCGCCCCGAACTGTGGGTCCGCCAGGTCAGCGCGGACGACGTCGTCGCCCGGCTGCTGGCCTCGGTGCCGACCCCGCGCACCGATCCGGCCGCAACTCCCCGATAGAAGACACCGATGGACGACGGCGAACGACCGGGGCCGGAACTGCGCTGGCGGCTGTCCCGGCACGCCCGGCGGCTGATCACCCTCGGCCTGGCCGGGCTGGCCATCGCGCTGATCACGGGCCGCCCGGAATTCGCGGGCGTGGCCGCGCCCGCGCTGCTGATCCTGGCCGCCCGGCGGCCCGATCGGCCCGCCCGCGTGGGGGTGCGCGTGCGGCTGAGCACGACCCAGAGCCACGAGGGCGAGCACGAAGCGGTCGAGGTCAGCCTGAGCGGGGTCGGTGAGCACGACGCGGAGTTGTTCTTCCGCCCGGCCGAGACCATCGATCCGGCCGGGCCCACCGTCGCGACCGGGACCGAGGCCCGGTTCGGCTTCGTCTGCTCCCGCTGGGGCCGGCGGCAGCCCGGTGACCTGGACATCGTGCTGCGAGACCGCTGGCGGCTGACCGAAGGCCACGCCACCCAGCGGCTGCCCAGGCTGGACTTCTACCCCCGCCCGGCCGCGCAGCGGACCTCGGTGGTGCTGAGCCGGCTGCCGAACCGCCTGGGCGAGCATTCGGTCCGGATCCCCGGCGAAGGCCTGGAGTTCGCCGGGGTCCGCGAGTACGTGCCCGGCGACCGGCAGCGCCGGATCAACTGGCCGGCCAGCCTGCGGCGCGGGCGCCTCCAGGTCAACACGTTCGCGGGCGAACGGTCCCAGGATGTGGTGCTGCTGCTGGACGCGTCGTTCGACGTCGGCCCGCCCGGGGCCTCCGCGGTCGACCTGGCCCTGCGGGCGGCGACCGCGACGGCCCGGGTCTGCCTGAAGGCTCGCGATCGCGTCGGGTTCGTGGCCTACCAGTCGGGCGGGGTGCGGTGGCTGCCGCCCAGCCTGAGCCAGCGGCAGGTCTACCGGATCGCCGAGTCGATGCTGGCCGGACAGGCCGGGATCACGCCCGGGGACCGGCGGCACCGGCTGCCGCGCCCGGCCCTGCCGCCGGGCGCGCTGATCACGGTGTTCAGCCCGCTGCTCAGCCCGGGCTTCATCGAAGCCCTGCGCGACCTGCGGGAACGCGGTTTCGCGATCATCATCGTCGACGTGCTGAACGCCGAACCGCGCTACAGCCGGTCGGCCGTGGACCGGCTGACCGAGCGGATCTGGCGGCTGGAGCAGGAGGCGATCAGGTTCTCCCTGCGCGAGCTCGGCATCCCGGTGGTGCACTGGGACGGCGAGCAGAGCCTGGACCTGCCCCTGGCCCCGTACACCCGCCGGGTCATGGTGACGCACCGATGACCGGCTGGCGGGCCACCATCGTCACGACCGGCGCCGCGAGCCTGCTCGCGGCGGCCTGCGTGGCGTGGTCGGCGATCCCGCTCCGGCCGGGCCGGGCGGCCGGAACGGCGCTGATCCTGGCCGTGGCCCTGGCCGCCCTGGGCGTCCTGCGGCTGGCCCTGGCCTACGTTCCGGCGCCGGGCGAAAGCGGAGACCGCTACGTGTCCGGGCCGGAGCGCATCCTGGCCCGCCTGCTGCTGCTCCTCCGGCTGATGCCGGAGGAGGAAGGCGCCGTCCTGGCCGTGCTCTGGCTCGAGGTCCAGCATCCGGCCCGGCCCTGGCACACGGCCGTGCTGGGCGCGCTCCTGGTCGCCTACCTGCTGACGGTGCATCTGGACGAGTCGGGGGCCACGCCCCGGACGTTCCGGCGGCAGGCGCCGCTGCTGGCGGTGGGCGCCTGCCTGCTGGCCGCGGGCGCCGGGGCGGCCATGATCCCGGCCGTGGGCAGCGGCTCCGGGCCGGACTGGCTCCGGGTGCTGGCCTCGGCCGCCGCGGTCGGCGCGGCCCTGCTGGTCGTACCGGTGACCCGGCCTAGTGGTGCGACCCGGCCCGGTCGCGGAGGCGAGGCAGGAGCTAGTCGCGGAGGCGGGGCAGGAGCTGATCGCCGACCCTGACCAGCTCGCGCCGGTACGGGGTGTCGGACAGGACGAAGTGGGTGACGCCCAGGTCCTGGTACTTGCGCAGCGCCGCGGCCACGTCGTCGGCCGAGCCGACCAGCCAGGTCGTGGCGGCACCGGCGGCGCCGAACTTGGCCGGCGTGGTGTACAGGCAGGAATCCAGCACCTCGCCCCGGCCGGTGAGATCGAGCAGCCGCTGCTGGCCGACCGCGGTCTGCCCGGAGCGGTTGATCTTTACCTCGCCGGAGTCCGCGGCCAGCTTGGCCACCTTCTCCTCGGCGTCGTGCCAGGCCTCTTCGGTGGTGTCCCGGATGACGGTGGTGACCCGCAGCCCGAACTCCAGCGGCGCGTGCTCGCGGCCCAGCGAATCGCTGAGCGACCGGAGCCGGTCGATGCGCTGGGCCACGCCCTCCAGCGGCTCACCCCAGAACAGCTGCACGTCGGCCTCGGCGGCCGCCACCCGCTGGGCCGCCTCCGAGGCACCGCCGAAGTAGAGGGTCGGGTGCCGGCCCGAGTCGGCCCGGTACGGCTTCGGCGCCAGGGTCGAGTCCGTCACCTGGAAGTGCTGGCCGTGGAAGGTCACATTGTCCTGCGTCCACAGCCGGCGGACCAGCTGCATGAACTCCTGGGTCCGGTCGTACCGCTGGGCCGGGTCGGCGTTGCCGTCGCCGTAGGCCGCGAGGTGGTCGAGCCCGGTCACGATGTTGACCAGCACCCGGCCCTCGGTGAGCTGGTCCAAGGTGGCGGCCGCGCTGGCGAACTGGGCCGGCCGCCAGTACCCGGGCCGGACCGCGATCAGCGGCTTGAACGTGGTCGTCCGGGCCGCGATCGCGGTCGCGACCGTGAAGGTGTCGGGCCGCCCCCAGCTCGTGCCGAGCAGGGCGCCACCCCAGCCGTGTTCCTCCAGCGCGCGAGCCTGATCGGTGGAGAAGTCCAGGGAGCCCCAGCCTTCGGTCGTCGTGTCTCCCCGGTGCCCCGGCTCAACGGTGTTCGGGATGTACCAGAGGAACTCCCGGCTCATGCACGCCTCCCTGTGGCTGGTTGGTCAGTCCGCAGTGTCTCACCACCCACAAAGTTCCCTAAACCGATCTGGAATATCCGGAATGCCAGATCTTGGACGGGGCTCGGCGCTTGGACAGGACTCGGGTCCAGGCGTTCACCCGCGGGCGTCACCGTGACGGGCGGTCCAGATGGACAGGTCCCCGCCGGGAGTTGAGACGACCAGCAATCCCCCTGGTCCGGTCAGGTTCCACGACTCGTAACGGCGGGCGGCGGGTACCTCGATGCGGCTCCCATCATCGATGTCGAGGACGAGCCGGCCGTCCTTGAAGGCCACGCCCTGAGCAACGTTCCGGCGCCGGACGCTCAGGATGGGGGCCAGTGCGAGGCCGTCGTCGTCACCCGGTTTCAGGACGTGCCGCTGACCGGTCGGAAGGGTCAGCGAGAAATCGGCTTCGATGGCGAACTCGATTCCGTTCTGAATCAGCAGAAGGACGGCCGCGTAGTCCGCGCAGCACCGGGTCACTTGCTGGGCCGCGACCGGCAGCAGCCACCGGTCACTCTGCTCAGTGAGGGTCAGATCTGTCATGGCTCGATCGGAAGGTCCGGGAACGGGCCTTCCTCGTCTTCCGGAATGTGGGTCAGGTCGTCACCCGAGGGCTTCAGGCTAAAGTCGACCGGCTGATTGTGGGAATTGTAGATGCGGACGTAACCGTTGGGGTGATCCGCGTCCGGCTCCATGATCCTGATGGAGTCTGAATTCCTGTACGCGCCGGGCCACTGAAAAACGATGCCCTTGCCGTTGTTCGATTCGCGGCTCACCCATCCGTCCGGACTCTTGTAGGTGACCCCGCTGAAGTGACGTCACGTTCGCCCGCGAGGCATTCGAGACGTCACTTCTCAACGCGCGTTGACTTAACCGCCAGGACGCGGCCAACCTGGCCTGGAAATTGGACGCCGTGCTGACCGGTGCGCCCGACACGGTGCTGACCGGTCAGGCCGGGGCGGGCACGGCGGGCGCCGTCGCGCTCGGCGAGCGCAACCGGTCGAGCAGGGCGGTGCCGTTGATGCTGCCGAGGCCGGTGCAGGCGTCCCAGCCGGGGGTGGCGTCGTAGCCGGTCACGGCCGCACCGAAATCGGTGGTCTGCGGGACCGAGTTGTTGCCGGTGGTGATGTCGGTGAACACCGCGGCCCGGTCGGCCGCGGGCAGGGCATAAAGGGTGGGCAGCAGGTCCTTGACCGGATGGCCGAGGGCCTGGTTGAGCAGGGCGACCAGGCCCGCGTAGAGCGGGGCCACCGCGCTGGTGCCGCCGACCGGTCCCCACTGGCCATCGGCCAGGGTGATGTAGCCGGAGGCGATGTCGGCGTTCCCGGCGATGTCGGGCACGCCCCGTCCCGGGCGCCCGGTGCCGTCCAGGCTGGCGGGCATCGTCACGTCCTGCCAGGATGGCGGGTCGTAGACGTCGCTGATGCCGCCGCCGGTGGCCCAGCCGTTGCCGTCGTTCCAGGCCACCTCCTGCGGCTGGCCGCCGGCCAGGAACAACGTGGTCCCGCCGCAGCCGATCATGTAGGGACTGGACGCCGGGTAGTCGGCGTGCACCTGGCCGTCGTCAGACGCGTCGCCGGCCCCGTGGTCCCCGGCCGCGGCCAGCACGGTGACCCCGAGCGCGGCCGCATCGACCAGCACGTCGTCGAAGACCTGGCGAGCCTGCCCGGTCCAGCGGTCCTCGCGGGAGCCCCAGCTGATCGACACCACGGACGGGGACCGGCCGGCGTCGTGGATCGCGGTGGCCAGGGCGTCGTGGAAGTCGCGGTCGGTGTTGCCGCCGAAGTACACGGCGATGTGGGCCCCGGGCGCCACCGCCCCGGCCACCTCGATGTCCAGCATGACCTCGCCGTCGGCGCCGGCGTCGGGACCGGGGTTGTTCTGGCCTCTGCCCACGCTGATCGCCTCGACCGTGGGTGCGGGCACCTTGGCCCGCTCGAAGTACGTGGCCAGCTCGTCCTGGGTGAAGCCGCCGCCCAGTTCGATGATCCCGATGGTCTGGCCGCTGCCGTCCACGCCCGCGGGGAACGCGTAGACGCTGGCTACCTGCATGGGCCACATCGGCTGCGGGGCTGGGCGCGGGCCGGGCGCGGCGGCCTGGCCGGCCGTGAGCTCGGGCAGCAGGGTCTGGGGCCGGGCCTCCAGGGCCGGGAACTGGCCGGCGGCCAGGGCGGCACCGCGCTTGAGGTGGGTGCTGGCCTGCGGGCGGTTGTCCAGCCCGAGCACGGCCTGCACCACCTCGGCGACCTCGGGCGGCAGGTGCACCTCGCCCTCGCGGCCCCGGTAGCTGAAGCTGCGGGTCTGGTAGCGGCCCAGCGAGACCCCGAAGGCCGCGCTGGCCTGGGCCGCGGTGGCGGTCAGCATGATCGTGCGGGTGGCCGGGTCGGCCGACACCACCCGCATGCCCGCCGCCGTCGCCCACTGGGTCACCCGGTCGAGATCGGCCTGGTCGGCCCCGGCCTGCTCGATCAGCTGGCGGCGGCGGTCGCTCAGCGAACCCGGCAGCCGGGCCGCCGCGGCCTGGCGGGCCTTCTCGGCGCCCCCGGCCTTGCGGCGGACCACGATGCTGACCCGGAGCTCATCGCCGGGCGGAACGTCGGCCACCCGGCGCGCACCGGGAACGGGCTCGCGGCGGCTGGCCGGGATCGGCACGAGTTGCTGGTCGGACATGGTCCATCCCCTCCCTGGCCCCCGGGGCGGGGGTCCTTGTCTGTGCGGAGGGATTACCGGCCGGTCAGATACACCGGGAGCCTGGACCGCTCTT
>DATDIH010000137.1:0-3159 GCA_036521155.1 Streptosporangiaceae bacterium | reverse complement strand
CATCGGCCGGCCGTACCTGGAGGTGGCCTGCCTCGCCCACCTGGGGTTCGCTGCCGTCGGCCACTCCTTCCCCCGGGCCCGACGGCACTGCGAGGAGGCCATAGCGCAGGCGGCCCGGCACGGGTGGGATGCCGAACCGGTGATCGCTCCCGCGCAGGCGACGCTCGCCGGGATCCTCATCTGGACGGGCGAGTTTGACTACGGCGAGCAGTGGCTGGACCGTGCCAGGCGCGCTGTCCAGGCCGGGGGCGAGCCGGGTATCCAGCTGCTCATCCACCTGATCTCGGCGATCCTCCCGGCGGCGCGCGGCCGGCACCACGAGGCGCTGGAGGAGTTCGCCGCCGCCGGGCAGGTACAGGAGCGCATGGCCGGGGAACACGCGCTGACCTCCCGGGTGACCTCGTGGACGATCGCGACCCAGGCCCGCCTCGGGAAGACCGGGCAGGCGCGGGCCATCCTCGCCGCTCTCGACGACCGGCTGGCCACCACGGGTGAGATCCGCAACGCGGCCGCGGTGATCTGCCTCGCCGAGCAGGACCCCGCCGGAGCCCGCCGCGAGCTCCGGGCCGTCCTCGACGGCAGCGCCTCCGTCAACCCCTACCTCACCCTGGTTGAGGCCCATCTGCTCGACGCACTCGCCTGGCGCGACCTGGGCGACGAGCACACGGCGCGGGCGGCCGCGGAGCAGGCGCTGCACCTTGCCGAACCGGACCGCCTGATCCTGCCGTTCGCGATGACCGGCGCGTGGGAGCTGCTGACGGCCCTGCCGCCGAAGGGGACGTCGCATGCCGCGCTGGTCGCCGACATCCTTGATGCCGTCCACGGCCCCGTCCAGGGGCCCGGCCCCGGCCTCGGCCACGCCCGGGCTCCCGGCCGGGCCGAGGAACTCAGCCCGAGCGAGCTGCGCGTGCTGCGCTACCTGCCGACCAACCTCACCCGGCCCGAAATCGCCGGGGAGCTGTCCGTCTCGCTGAACACGGTCAACACCCACATCCGGCGGATCTACGCCAAGCTCGGCGCGACCGGCCGGTTTTCGGCCGTGCAGCGCGGACGCGAGCTGCGGCTGCTGTCATCCGGCCGCGCCTGAGAGCACCACGATCACCGGATTCCAGCGACGCCGGTTCACCTGACTGCTCCCGACCATGGACCCATGGGTGACGATCCTGTCCTGTACCAGTTCCGGGTCAACGGCCACCTCGGCCCACCTTGCTGACGGCGTTCCCGGCGTTTGTGTCCCGGCAACAGGGCACCGATACCGTCCTCACCGGCCTGGTGCCGGACGCTGCGGCGCTCTACGGCGTCCTCGCGGAGATCGAGGCCCTCGGACTCGACCTCCTGGAAGTCCGCAAGATCCGGCCCGGGCCAGCAGATTGCGGGGAGATACCGCAGCCGTAGATCGCCCGGCCGCGGTGGTGCCGCGGCTACCCCATCTCGTGGATCTTGTCTGCGCTGATGGTGAGGAGCACGCGAACCTGGTCCCGGCCCCCGTACCACGGATAGGGACCGCCCAGGTAGCGCTGGGCGAGGGCCTCGATGTGCTCCGCGCCGCCCGCAGTGCTGACATTGACGACCCGCCCCCGGATCGCGTAATAGCGGGCAGGACTGGACGGGTCGGAAACGCTGACGGCCACCCGCGGGTCGCGCTCGACGTTCTTGACCTTCTGGAAACCCTGGACGGTATTGATCACGACGTGCTCGCCGTCGGTGTCGGCCCATGTCTGGGTCATCTGGGGTGAGCCGTCAGGCATCAAGGTGGTGACGAAGCAGGGGCTGGGCTGGTGCAGCAAAGCGATGAGGCCCGCGGGCAGGTTCACGCTTGATCGGCTCCCGTCTGGTCCGCCTGGGACCGGCGAATCCACCCATGAAGCTACTACCCCGGGTCCTGGACCGGCTCGCGGCTCCGGCTGATGGTTAGTTGCCGGTGAGGTGAACGGTATGGGCAGGTCGGCGCGTTCTGGGGGTATGGGGACCAGGCAGTCCGGGTGCAGGTGGCAGGTTGCGGGCGGGCCCGGGTCCGGTCCGGCCCGGCGGGTCACGGGCGCGCGGGTGACCTTGCGACCATCGAGACGGGCGCCGTGACGATCGATGGTGGTTGCGCGGAGATCCGCAGTGCGCTCGGTGTGTACGTCGTGGGGGCTATCGGCCCAGCCGACCGGGCCGTGGTCGAAGCTCATCTCGCCTGGTGCGTGGATTGCCGGGAGGAACTGGCCGGGCTGGCCGGGCTGCCGGGCCGACTGGGCAGCGTGCCGGCCGCCGATGTGGCCAGGCTCGCCACGGGGGAGCCCGTCCCGGGGGGCCGTGCGGCGGGGGATCGGCCCGATGCGGCGTTGCGGGGACTGCTCGACCGGGCGGTGGCGCTGCGCAGGCATCTCATGTGGCGCCGGGTCACGGCCGCGGCGGCCGTGATCGTGGTCGCCGCTGGCGGTGCGGTCGCGGTGTCACGGGTCATGACTCCGCCATCCGCGCTCAGCGCGGCGTCGCCCGTGCTGGCCCGGGCCACTACGGTCCACGGCAGCAATCTGCATACCGGGGCGGCCGCCACGGTGCGGTACGCGGCGCAGCCCTGGGGGCTGCAGGTCCAGGCGCAGGTCAGCGGGATTCCCCCGGGGACCCGGTGTGAGCTGCTGGTCCTCGGCGCCGGCGGCCCCGTGACGGCAGGTGGCTGGATCGTGGCGCAGGGCCATTCGGCTGCCTGGTACCCGCTCTCGGCGCCGTCGGCTGGCTCCGGCGTCCGCGGGTTCGTCGTGACCACGGCAAGCGGGAAGCCGCTGGTCAGCGTGCCGATCCGATGACGTCACCGGGCGGCGCGAGGCCGCGGAAGGCTGCACGCCACCGATGGGGCGGGATCAGCGTGCTCGTGGCAGCCGTGCCGCCCGGCCCGCTCGCACGCCCGCGGTGATAAAGCCAAGCCCGGCAACGACACAGACCAGCCCGATAAATGCCCAGATGTGCTGGCCGTTCATGCCGCCGGACTGGCCCATCATGTTCAGGCCCTGCCCGATCCAGAGCAGGCCGGCCAGGGCGAGCAGCACGCCGAGCACCAGGAAGATCCAACGCCTCATCCATAACCCCGCTAACAAGTACAGGTGGCCTTGCCCCCTGAGAGCCCCTAGGACTCCTGAGGGGCCCTGGGAGGGCCCGGGTGTTCCTGGAATCAGC
>DATDIH010000136.1:0-17071 GCA_036521155.1 Streptosporangiaceae bacterium | reverse complement strand
GAATACGACTGCAAACGCTCCCGGGGAATGGATCTTCAAACGGCTGAGGCTTATGTGACGGGTGAGAACAGTCCGAGTGCTAACCCGTGCCCCACCAACCTCACTCGCCACGCCCGACCACCCCGCCCCTCGAGCCCGACCACCCCGCCCCTCGAGCCCGACCACCCCGCCCCTCGAGCCCGACCAGCAACTGACCGTCTCACCATCCGAGATAAACGTGCCACTTCCCGGCAACGTGTGGCATGCTGCCCACATGACGTCCGGCCGCATCATTATCGGCAGGCGCGTCGGTAGGTAAAGCAAGCCGCCACCGACGCGCAGACCTCTCGCATGCCGCGAGGGGTCTTTTGCTTTGTGTGGCCCCCAAGGACCCCGCCCGGAATGGACCAGGTACTCATGCGCGACGACAGCTTCCACGTCTACGACACCACCCTGCGTGACGGCGCCCAGCAGGAGGGCCTGAACCTGACCGTGGCCGACAAGCTCGTCATCGCGAGCCACCTGGACGGCCTGGGCGTCGGCTACATCGAAGGCGGCTGGCCCGGGGCCATCCCCAAGGACACCGAGTTCTTCCGCCGTGCCCGGCAGGAGCTGGGCCTCAAGCACGCGCAGCTCGCCGCGTTCGGCGCGACCCGCCGGCCCGGCGCCAAGGCACCCGATGACCCTCAGGTCGCCGCGCTGCGCGAGTCGGGCGCGCCGGTCGTGACCTTGGTCGCCAAGAGTCACGACCGGCACGTCCGGCTGGCCCTCCGGACCACACTCGAGGAAAACCTCAAGATGATCCGGGAGACCATCGAGCACCTGCGCGCGAACGGCCAGCGGGTCTTCCTGGACGCCGAGCACTTCTTCGACGGCTACCGGTCCGATCAGGCCTACGCCCTGGAAGTGGTCCGGACCGCGACCGAAGCCGGGGCCGAGGTGGTCGCCCTCTGCGACACCAACGGCGGCATGATGCCGAACGAGCTGGGTGACGTGGTGACCGCGGTGGCGCAGGCCACCGGGGCCCGGCTCGGCATCCACTGCCACGACGACACCGCCTGCGCGGTGGCCAACACCCTGGTCGCGGTGGACGCGGGCGTCACCCACGTGCAGGGCACGGCCAACGGTTACGGCGAGCGGGCCGGTAACGCCAACCTGTTCAGCGTGGTCGCCGGGCTCCAGCTGAAGAAGGGCCGCCCGGTGGTGCCGGACGGCTGCCTGAGCGAGCTGACCCGGATCGCCCACTCGATCAGCGAGGTCACCAACGTGACCCCGAACGGCCACCAGCCCTACGTGGGCGTGTCCGCGTTCGCGCACAAGGCCGGCCTGCACGCGTCCGCGGTCAAGGTCGACCCCATGCTGTACCAGCACATCGATCCGGCCCTGGTCGGCAACGACATGCGCATGCTGGTGTCGGACATGGCGGGCCGGGCCTCGGTGGAGCTCAAGGGCAAGGAGCTCGGCTACGACCTGTCCGGTGACAAGGCCGCCCTCGGCCGGGTGGTGGACCGGGTCAAGGAGCTGGAGGCCCACGGCTACACGTTCGAGGCGGCCGACGCCTCGTTCGAGCTGCTGCTGCGCAGCGAACTGGCCGGCGAGCTGGCCTCCAGGGGCGCGGACGGCGAGGCCAGGAGCCGGTACTTCAACGTCGAATCGTGGCGGGTCATCATCGAACGCCGCAAGGACGGCGAGCTGGTCAGCGAGGCCACCGTCAAGCTGACCGCCAAGGGCGAGCGGGTGGTGGCCACCGGCGAGGGCAACGGCCCGGTCAACGCGCTGGACAAGGCGCTGCGGATCGCGCTGGAGCGCACCTACCCCGAGCTGGCCACCCTGGAGCTGGCCGACTACAAGGTCCGCATCCTGGAGGGCACCCACGGCACCGGGGCGGTGACCCGGGTGCTGATCGAGTCCGAAGACGGCACCGGCCGCACCTGGAACACCGTCGGCGTGGACGAGAACATCATCGCCGCCTCCTGGCAGGCGCTGGAGGAAGCGGTCACCTACTGCCTCCTGCGAGCCGGTCACCAGCCCGGCTGACCCGGCCCCAACCGCACGCGACCCGGCCGGAAACCTTTACGGTGGACCCATGGACGACAAGGAGATTCTCTCCCGCATCGATGAGCTGGTCGCGACCGAGCACGAGCTCCGCGACAAGCTGGCCGCCGGAGAATTGACCAGCACCGAGGAGCACGCGCAGCTCAAGACCGTGGAAGAGGCTCTTGACCAGGCCTGGGACCTGCTCCGGCAGCGCCGCGCCCGGCGTGAGTTCGGCGAGGACCCGAGCGTGGTGGACAACCGTCCGGTGCCCGAGGTCGAGAATTACCAGCAGTAGGGTCCGGCGGTCTGGTTAGGCTCTAGGGCTGGAGAGCCGGGCCGCCCGGAGCGACCGTGGTGGCCCGTCTGCTGGAGTGCGAAGGAGAGCCGTGCGTATCGCAAGGTTCGCCATGGGGGGCGATGTCGCCTATGGCGTGGTCGAAGAAGACCAGGGCGGAGGGGTAACGCCCGCCCCCGGACCCGAATCCCAGGCGGGCCCCAGCGCGGCCGGCGGGGATCGGCCTCTGGTCATCGCCGAGCTGCGCGGGCACCCGTTCGGGACCGACCCGGCCGGGGTGCAGTACACCGGCCGCCGGTTCCCGCTGGCCGACGTCCGGTTGCTGGCCCCGGTCCTGCCGAGCAAGGTCGTGGCGGTGGGCAAGAACTACGCCGAGCACGCCCAGGAGATGGGCGGCGAGCCCCCGGCCGAGCCGGTGCTGTTCCTCAAGCCGTCCACCTCGGTGGTGGGGCAGGGCGACGCCATCGCCTACCCGGTCAAGCTGACCGAGCGGGTCGACTTCGAGGGTGAGCTGGCCGTCATCATCGGCCGGCTCTGCCGCGAGGTGCCGCTGGAGCGGGCCCAGGACGTGATCTTCGGCTACACCTGCGCCAACGACGTGACCGCCCGCGACCTGCAGGCCCGCGACGGCCAGTGGACCCGGGCCAAGGGCTTTGACACGTTCTGCCCGATCGGCCCCTGGATCGAGACCCAGGCCGACCCGACCGACCTGGGCCTCACCACCTCGGTGAACGGGGAGATCAAGCAGCACGCCCGCACCTCGGAGATGGTGCACGACGTGCCCACGCTGATCGCGTTCGTCAGCCAGGTCATGACCCTGCTGCCCGGCGACGTCATCCTGACCGGCACCCCGGCCGGGGTCGGGCCACTGCAGCACGGGGACGAGGTGTCGGTGACGATCGAGAGCATCGGCACCCTGCGCAACCGGGTGATCATCCGTGACTGACTCCGAGCCTGGTCCCGGCTTCAACCAGCCGGGCCAGCCGGCCCAGCCGCCCCGGGTCCGGTTCGCGCCGTCGGCCAGCACGCCGTTGCACGTCAGCGACGTCCGCACCGCCCTGTACGCCTGGGCGTTGGCCCGCCACACCGGCGGCACGTTCGTGCTCCGCATCGCCGACACCAGCCAGTCCCCGGACACCGCCGATTACGCCGCGGCCATCCAGGAGACCCTGCACTGGCTGGGGCTGGCCTGGGACGAGGGCCCGGACCAGGGCGGCCCGTTCGCCCCGTACCGGCAGAGCGAGCGGATCGGCCTCTACCACCAGGTGGCCCAGCAGTTCCTGGACACCGGGCAGGCCTACTGGTGCTATTGCAGCCCGGAAGAGCTGCAGGGCCGCCGGGAGGCCCAGGCCGCCGAGGGCCCCGCCCCGGCCGCCGACTACGACCGTTACTGCCGCACCCTGACCCAGCAGCAGGCCGAAGCCTACCTGGCCGAGGGCCGCCAGCCGGTGCTGCGGTTCCGCATGCCGGACGGCGCCACCACGTTCACCGATCTGGCCCGGGGCCCGATCGCCGTCGAACACCGCGACGTGCCCGACTTCGTGCTGATGCGCGGCGACGGCCACCCGCTGCCCACGCTGGTCACCGCGGTCGACGACGCGGCCATGCGGATCACCCACGTGGTCCGGGACGAGGCC
The DNA here is from genome assembly GCA_036521155.1 of Streptosporangiaceae bacterium. Lineage (GTDB taxonomy): Bacteria > Actinomycetota > Actinomycetes > Streptosporangiales > Streptosporangiaceae > Bog-532. The sequence goes on along the minus strand of DATDIH010000136.1, from coordinate 13,123 downwards.
CTGCTGCCGTTCACGCCCCGGCAGATCGCCGTGTACCGGGCCATGGGCCTGCCCGAGGACCAGTTCCCGGCGTTCGCTCACCTGCCCCGCATCCTGGGCGCGGACCAGCAGACGCTGACCCGGCACAACGGCGTGACCTCGATCGAGGTGTACCGGCGCGAAGGCTACGTGCCCGAGGCGCTGGTCAACTACTTCGCCCTGCTCGGCTGGTCGCCGGGGGAGGGGCGAGAAGACTTCGGCCTGGACGAGCTGGTCGGCGGCTTCGACCTGACCGGGCTGCGGACCGATCCGGTCCAGTTCGACCCGGCCCGGCTGGAGGCCGTCAACGGCACCAAGATCCGCGGTCTGACCCCGGCCGACTTCGCCCGCCGCATCGTCCCGTTCCTGGCCCAGGTGGGCCTGGTCACCGAGCCGCTCAGCAGCGACCAGATGTGGTTCATCCGCCAGGGCGCCCCGCTCATCCAGGATCAGCTCACCCGGCTCACCGAAGCCCCGGACCTGCTGGCCTTCCTGCTCGTCCCCGAGTCCGGGTTCGCCATCCGGCCCGAGGACGCCGCGGTCGTGCTCACCCCGGACGCCGCCACCCAGCTCAAGGCGGCCGCCGCGGCCCTGGCCGCGCTGCCCGAGTGGACCGCGGCCGCCATCGGCCCGGCCGTGGACTCGGTGCGGGCCCTCGTCGCGGTGGCGGTCACCGGCCGCCGGGCCGCGCCCGCGCTGCCCGAAGCCCTGGAACTGCTCGGCCGCGACCGGACCCTGGCCCGGCTGGCCGCCGCCGAGTCCGCCAGCCCGGCCTCCAACTAGGAGACGCCGGTGAAGCGCCCGACCATCGCCGATGTGGCCAAGCGTGCCGGGGTGACCAAGGCCGCCGTCTCGTTCGCCCTCAACGACCAGCCCGGGGTCTCGGCGGCCACCCGTGAGCGCATCCTGGCCATCGCGGCCGAGGTCGGCTTCCAGCCCAGCAGCGCGGCCCGGGCCTTGTCGGACGGCCGGGCCAACGCGTTCGGGCTGGTCATCGGCCGTCCCGGGCGGCTGCTGGGCATCGAGCCCTACTTCATGCAGCTGATCTCCGGGATCCAGGCCGAGCTGGCCCGCCAGCGCATGACGCTGCTGTTCACCCTGGCCGAGGACCACGAGGCCGAGATGGCGCTGCACCGGGCCTGGTGGGCCCAGCGCCGGGTCGACGGGGTGTTCCTGGTCGACCTGCAGAGCGACGACCCGCGGGTGCCGGTCCTCGAAAGCCTGCGCATGCCCGCCTTCGCCATGGGCGCGCCGCAGGCGGCCGGTTCGCTGCCCGCCGTCTCCCTCAACATCCGGGCCGCCGCGGCCCTGATCGTCGGCCACCTGGCCGATCTCGGGCACCGCCGGATCGGCCGGGTCACCGGCCTGCCCCGCTACTGGCACACCCAGGCGCGGAGCGCCGCCCTGGCCGAAGCCGCCGCCCGGGCCGGGATCGAGATGACGGCCGCCGAAGCCGACTACTCCGGGCCCGCCGGCGCGCGAGCCACCCGGGAACTGCTGAGCCTGCGGCCCGGGCCGCCCACCGCGATCTTGTACGACAACGACGTGATGGCCGTGGCCGGCCTGGGCGAGGCCCAGCGTCTCGGCGTCGACGTCCCGGCCGGGCTGTCCATCGTGGCCTGGGACGACTCGGCCCTGTGCGAGCTGGTTTACCCGGCCCTGACCGCGCTCCGCCACGACGTGGCCGGCGTCGGTGCCGAGGCCGCCCGGCGGCTCGGCGGGCTCGCGGCCGGGACCCCGGCCGAGGGTTTCGCCGAACCCGCGCCCACGCTCATGCCCCGGGCCAGCACCGCCCCGCCACCCCCCAGTTCCGTTCGCCACTGACGCCGATCTCCGCTAGACTGCTCCACGCGAGCGGCTCTGGCCGCCGCAGTGGGGTATGGGGTAATTGGCAGCCCGACAGGTTCTGGCCCTGTTAGTCTAGGTTCGAGTCCTGGTACCCCAGCCGAGGCTGGATCACCGTGCTTAATGGCCCCTTCGGGGGCCATTTTCGCGTTTGGCCCGCAGTATTTGCCCGGGGGACGACCCCCGGAACCCCCGGTGGCTCCCTCTCCTGCTGTGGTGCTCGCCGTTGGCCTTCTTCTCCTTGCTCCGGTTCCCCTGCTTTGCCGAAGGTCTGGGTCTGAGTACCACATACATCCTGGGTTCTGGTGATCTCGCTCCACCGCCGTCCCGTCGGGGCGGCCCTCAGCCGCGTCTGCGCCGCCAGGACTCGCAGCGCCCGGCCCTGACTCCCCGGCCCACACGATCCCTGGGGCCGGCCACGCTGACCCAGCCGCCCCGAGCCCGAGCAGCCCCGCGGCCCGTAACTCCGAACGGCCCCGTGGCCCTCGGCCCTCGGGCAGCCCCGAAGCCCCGGCCCCCCGAACGGCCCGGCAACCTCTGGGCTCGAGCGGCCCCGTGGCCCGTGACTCCGAGCGGCCCGCGGGCCGTAACTCCGGGCGGCTCGGTAGCCCTCGGCCTCGGGCGGGCCCGAAACCCAGGGCCCCGAACGGCCCGGCAACCTCTGGACCCGAGGCCCCTCCGCGCGTCGCGGGCGGCGCGAGCAAGATCGATGGCGCCTTGCTAGTCCTAGAGTGTTGGTAAAGCGCATCGATCATGGTCCTGGGGCTGGTGCGGGACTGCTGGCGGTACCAGTGCGGCCGCTGTGACTCGGGGGTGCCCGCGTAACAGCGGCCATTCGCGTTACCCAGCTGGTCGCCCGCGCGGCCTCCGGATCTCGGTCTCATGCCCCTCCCAGCCCCACTTCCCAGTTGCTCATCGGGTGGGCCTGCCCCGGCTCGAGTCGGCCTCCGCTCCCGGTAACCGCCGCCGACTCCGCACCATGCGGACCCCGCGAACCCTGCACGCCTTGGACCCCTGCGTCCCACTCACCCATCGGGCTCCGAGGCCTTGCTGCCGCGCTCGGCAACCTCGCACCCTTACCCGTGCTCTCCACTAATCCCAGCAAGCTCAGCCGCCCGGCCGCCCCGGGCCCATGGGGCAAAAAAAGTCCCCGTCCGCGAGGGGGGGTTCGCGGACGGGGACGTTGAGGGGGAGGAGCTGGAATGGTCAGGCCTTGGGCTCCTCCCCGGGAGCGTACCGCGTGGCCGGGGAGCGGAGCCCAGGAGGGCGGGTCAAAAGGACCGCCATTACTAACGGCGACGGGAACGGCCCCGCTCGGTACCGGTCAGGCGCATGATCAGCAGCACGATGATGGCACCGATGATGGATCCGATGATGCCGGTGGTGTGGAACGAGTGGACCGAGACCGTGTGGTACTGGACCAGGTTTTCCACGAAGCCACCGACGAAGGACCCGACGATACCCAGGATGATCGTGCCCAGGATGCCGATGGGGTCACGACCGGGGATGAGCAGGCGCGCGATCAGGCCCGCGATGAGCCCGATGATGATGAGAACGATAATGAAGGTGACCATGGCCCCTTGATTCCCCCATGTGAGGCTGATATGCGCCGACTGTACTGGGTCTGAGCAAAATGAGGGCCTCGGGACAGTTCGCCCGCTGGAAAGCCGCAGGTAGTGGCGGGCCAGGCCGCGAAAATTCCAGATATCTGGCAGTGTCACAACCAGGCCGTCACCCGGCTGTCAGGCGGGCGGCCGGCCCGATCGGGCGCCGGCGAGGCCCCGGCTCCGTTTGCTGAGTTCCGGGACTGTGCACTAGTCTTGCGCCGGTCACCAAACATGGTCCCGTCGTCTAGTGGCCCAGGACGCCGCCCTCTCAAGGCGGTAACGCCGGTTCGACTCCGGTCGGGACTACCTTTCCAGGCTGTGCGGCTGAATCGCACAGCCTTTCGCTTTTACCGGCCCCATCGCAAATCAGGAAGAAGCGGCGGTATCAGGCATGGAACCTTCGGGTGACATTGAGTACGTGAGCAAGCCGGGCCCCGACGAGGATGGTGGCGTCGAGGTCATCATCACCAGCGACACGTCGGCCGCGCCGCACAAGACCGGTGCGGGCAAGCTCTACGTGATGCGCAACACCGGCGACCCGGACGGCCCGCAGCTGTACTTCACCGAGGCCGAGTGGGACGCGTTCGTGCTGGGGGTCAAGGACGGCGAGTTCGATCTGGACGAGAACGGCAACCTGCCGCCCCTGCCCGGCCAGGGCTGACCAGCGCAGCCGGCTGGCCTGACCGGCCCGACGGCCCGAAACGCCACCCGCGTCCGTTTCGCCGATTACAACTTTGCTTTCCGGCTGCCAAGCCGAGAGTGAACGTTAAGCCACTACCGCTAATCTGAGTTCATGTTTGGACTCCCTGACGGCACCACCGCGTGCCTGTTCGACATGGATGGCGTGGTGACCCAGACCGCGCTGGTGCACGCGGCGGCCTGGAAGGACATGTTCGACAAGTTCCTGCGCCAGCGGGCCGATCAGACCGGCGAGAAGTTCGTGCCGTTCGACCCGTCCAAGGACTACGGCGACTACGTCGACGGCAAGCCGCGGCTGGACGGCACCCGGTCCTTCCTCGAGTCGCGGGGCATCAAGCTTCCCGATGGCAGCCCGGACGACAAGCCGGGCACTCCCACCATCTACGGTCTCAGCAACGAGAAGAACGACCTGGTGGTCGAGAAGATCCGCACCGACGGGGTCAAGGTCTACGACGACACGATCCGCTACATCAAGGCGGTCCGGGCCGGCGGCCTGCGCACCGCGATCGTGTCGTCCAGCGCCAACACGGTGGACGTGCTCAACTCGGCCGGCATCAGCGACCTGTTCGACACGCGGGTGGATGCTCAGGTAGCCAAGGAGCGGAACCTGAAGGGCAAGCCGGCCCCGGACACCTTCCTGGCCGCGGCCAAGAACCTGAATATCCCCCCCGACCACGCCGCGGTCTTCGAAGACGCGCTGGCCGGTGTCGAAGCCGGGCATGCCGGGCACTTCGCGCTGACCGTGGGAGTTGACCGGGTGGGCAACGGGCACGGCGACGCGCTCCGCCAGCACGGCGCCGACGTGGTGGTCACCGACGTCGCGCATCTTCTCGACTGAGACTCAGGTAAAGGCGATTTCATGATCACTCAGGGCGCATACGGGGTTGAGCCGTGGAGCCTGAAAGAGGCCGGGCTCAACATGGACCTGCTCGCACAGAGCGAGTCGGTCTTCGCCCTCTCCAACGGGCACATCGGGCTGCGCGGCAATCTGGACGAGGGCGAGCCGCACGGCCTGCCCGGCACGTACCTGAACTCGTTCTTCGAGCAGCGCCCGCTGCCGTACGCCGAGGCGGGTTACGGCTATCCGGAGTCGGGCCAGACGGTCATCAACGTGACCAACGGCAAGCTGATCCGGCTGCTGGTCGACGATGAGCCGTTCGACATCCGGTACGGCACCCTGAACTCCCACGACCGCGTGCTCGACCTGCGGGCGGGCACACTGACCCGGCACGTGGACTGGACCTCACCGGCGGGCTCGCGGGTCCGGGTCACCTCGACCCGGATGGTGTCGCTGACCCAGCGGGCCATCGTCGCCATCTCCTACACGGTGGAGCCGGTCGAGGGCCAGGTACGGCTGGTGGCCCAGTCCGAGCTGGTGGCCAACGAGCAGCTGCCGGACAGCGGCCGGGACCCGCGCGCCGCCGCGGCCCTGGAGTCCCCGCTGGTCAGCGAGGAATTTCAGGCCGACAATGACGGCCAGTGCCGGGCCATCCTGGTCCACAGCACCCGGGTCAGCGGGCTGCGCATGGCGGCCGGGATGCTGCACGAGATCGAGGGCCCGGCCCGGATGAGTATCCACAGCGAGGCCTACCCGGACGTGGGCCGGGCGCTGATCGCCGCCGAGGTGCCGCTGGGCGAGAAGCTGCACATCACCAAGTACATCGGTTACGGCTGGTCGTCCGTCCGGTCCCGGCCGGCCGTGCACGACCAGGTGGCCGCGGCGCTGGCCCTGGCCCGGCTCACCGGCTGGGACCAGTTGCTGGCCGAGCAGCGGGCCTTCCTGGACGACTTCTGGGCCGGGGCCGACGTCGAGGTGGTCGGCGACCCCGAGATCCAGCAGGCGGTCCGGTTCGCGCTGTTCCAGGTGCTGCAGTCCGGGGCCCGGGCCGAGAACCGGCCGATCGCGGCCAAGGGGCTGACCGGGCCCGGCTACGACGGGCACACGTTCTGGGACACCGAGACGTTCGTGCTCCCGGTGCTGAACTTCACCCAGCCGGCGGCGGCCGCGGACGCGCTGCGCTGGCGGTACTCGGTGCTCCCGCTGGCCCGCGAGCGCGCCGCCGACCTGGGCCTGCGGGGCGCCGCGTTCCCGTGGCGGACCATTGACGGCCAGGAGTGCTCCGGCTACTGGCCGGCCGGCACGGCGGCGTTCCACATCAACGCCGACATCGCCCGGGCCGCGCTGGACTACGTGGACGCCACCGGCGACGAGCAGTTCGAGCACGAGATCGTGGCCGAGATCCTGATCGAGACGGCCCGGCTGTGGCGCAGCCTCGGTCACCACGACGCCGAGGGCCGGTTCCGCCTCGACGGGATCACCGGCCCCGACGAGTACAGCGCGATCAAGGACAACAATGTCTTCACCAACCTGATGGCCCGGCGCAACCTGGCCGCCGCGGCCGATCTGGTCGAGAAGTACGACGACGTGGCCGAGCGGCTCGGGGCGACCACCGAGGAGGCGGCCGGCTGGCGGGACGCCGCCAAGGCGATGATGATCCCGTACGACCAGCGGCTGGGGGTACACCCGCAGCACGAGGGATTCACCGAGCACGCGGTGTGGGACTTCGACAACACGCCGGAGGAGAACTACCCGCTGCTGCTGCACTACCCGTACTTCGACCTGTACGGCAAGCAGGTGGTCAAGCAGGCCGACCTGGTGCTGGCCATCCAGCTGTGCGGCGACGCCTTCACCCCCGAGCAGAAGGCGCGCGACTTCGCCTACTATGAGCCGCTCACCGTCCGGGACTCCTCGCTGTCAGCCTGCACCCAGGCGATCGTGGCGGCCGAGGTCGGCCAGCTCGAGCTGGCCCACGAGTACCTGGCCGAAGCGGCCCTGATGGACCTGCGGGACCTGGAGCGCAACACCCGCGACGGCATGCACATGGCCTCCCTGGCCGGGGCCTGGGTCGCGCTGGTCCAGGGCTTCGGCGGCATGCGGCAGACCCCGGCGGGACTGTCGTTCGCCCCCCGGCTGTCCAGCGGCTTCTCCCGGCTGACCTTCCACATGCGCTACCGGGGCCGCTTGATCCGGCTCACCGTGACCCGGCACGAGGCCACCTACGAGCTGGTGGACGGTGAGGAACTGACCATCCACCACTTCGGCGAGGCGGTCACCCTGGGCGAGAAGCCAACCCGGCAGAAGATCCCGGCCATCGAGGCCGGTCCCCGCCCCCGCCAGCCCAAGGGCCGCGAACCCATTACCCACAGGTAACTTCGTTCCCCGCCATCATTGCGGCTCACCCTGGCCTGCCAGACCGTGACTGTAGGCGTAGTGGACGGCCTGAGCGCGGTCGGTGACGCCGGTCTTGGCGAAGACGTTGTTGATATGAGTCTTCACCGTTGACTGGCTGACGACGAGAGCGGCGGCGATCTGGGCGTTGGTGCGCCCGGTCGCGATGAGGGCCAGGACCTCGGCTTCGCGCGCGGTCAGCCCGTCGGGCAGTGGCCGAGAGGGGACGGCGTCTGGGACAGGCCCGGCGGCGGCGACGAGACGGGCGCGGACGACAGGGTCGAGGATCGCCTGGCCTTCGGCCGCGGCGTGCAGGGCGCGGGCGATCTGCTCCCGGCCGGCATCCTTGGTGAGGTAGCCGAGGGCGCCGGCCCGGAGGGCAGCCAGGATCGAGTCGTCGTCGGCGTAGGTGGTGAGCACCACGACGGCTGTGCCGGGATGGGCGGCCAGGATCCGGCGGGTCGCCTCCACCCCGTCGACACGGGGCATCCGCAGGTCCATCAGGACGACCTGCGGCCGGTGACGGCTCACCAGGGCCACGGCCTGCTCGCCGTCGGCGGCGGCGCCGACGACCTCCACGCCGGGCAGGACGCTCAGCGAGGTCACCAGGCCTTCCCGCACGACCCGCTGGTCGTCGGCCACCACGACGCGTATCGTGGCGTCTTCCTCGCTCATCCCGGGCCCCTCACTCAACGGCGGCGCCTCATTCGCTTCGGCGCTCATCCTGGCACTGTCAGCTCGACGACCCAGCCTTTTCCGTCCGGCCCGGCGTGCAAGGTACCTCCCAGCAGCTCGGCGCGCTCGGTGAGCCCGTTCAGCCCATATCCGCCGCCGGTAGCGGCCAGCGGCTCTCCCTGGTTGGCGCCGGGGGCATCCGGCGGCGCGCCGTTGGCTACCCGCAGGCCCGCCACTTGCTCCTCGAAGCACAGCGTCACGGCCACGGCCGCGCCGGGGGCGTGTTTGCGGGCGTTGGCCAGCGCCTCCTGGGCCGTGCGGTAGACGGCGAGACTGGTCTCGGGGGCGAGCCGGTGCGGTGTGCCGCGCACCTCGTAGCTGGCCTGCCCACGTCGGCCATCGCCGACGGCGAGGGCGGCCAGCGCCTCGGGCAGGTCCACCGCGTCGGTCCGCAAGGCCGCGATGGCCTGCCGGGCTTCCTTCAGGCCCTCGACGGCCAGCCGCCGCGCGCCCCCGACCAGGCGGCGTCCCCCTTCGGGGTCGTTGCCCTCGCTGAGCAGGGCGTCAGCCGCGTCGAGCTGGACCACCAGGCCGCCCAGGGTGTGAGCCAGGATGTCGTGGATCTCCCTGGCAATGCGCGTCCGCTCGTCCAGCACCTGGGCCCGGATGTGTTCCTGCTCGGCCCGCTGCGTCTGGATGGCGGTCAGCTCGGCCTGCTCGGCCCGCAGCCGGTACTGGCTGCGCCACAACCCGGCGAGCAGGCCGCCGATCACCGCCGCGCAGGCGCCGAGCAGGGAGAAACCTCGGGAGGTCACGACCAGCGAGCCCACCCCCAGGGTGACGAGCCCGCATGCCGCCACCGCGACCCCTTCCAGCACGGGATAGGAGCTACCGGCCATGACGCCTATCACCAGCGGCAGCACCTCGGCGGCGGTGCCGGGGCTCACCAGGGCGGCCAGGCAGGCTCCCACCATCCCGGCCAGCAGTACCGGTACCCGGATCCGCGGGCCCACCCGCTCGGCGGGCAGCCAGGCGATCCACGTCAAGGCGGCCAGGACGCTGCCGATCAGTAGCACCAGGTGGTTGCTGCTGAGCCCGGGCTCGGGGCGGCCGAGCCAGATGTCGGCGACTATCAGCCCGGCCAGGCCGACGCGAACCAGCCACATCCAGCTGCGCCAGTCGGACCAGCGGGCCAGCGTATCCGTGTTCACCAGTTCCGCCTCCGGCGTGTTCGCCCATTGTCCCATCCGCGGGCTGGCGCGCGCATGGTCCCGGCGTCCGCGGGCGGGGTCACGCGCTCATCGGTAGTGACGGGAGGACGTCCGGCTGCGGTCGCGGCGAGCCCCGGTCCTCGCGATCCCGCTCTTGAGGAGCTTCTTGCCGGCAATGACGATGGCGATGGCCGCACCCGAGGGAAGGCCCAGGTGCTGCAGCAGGTGGATCAAGGTGATCATGTCACGACTCCCTTTCAGCCGGCCGTTTCGATCGCTTGCCGCGCCAGTTACCGGATGCTGCTCACGGCCCTGGCCGACGTGGCCGTCTCGTCGGCGGAGTGCCGTCCGGCCGCCCGGCCGCGGACGCCCAGCAGGGCGCTCCGGGCCAGCGCGGTGGCGACGGCCATGAAGATCAGCGCGTCGGTCAGCCCGGCGGCGGTGAGCTGGTGGGCGGTGAAGAACTGGCCGAGGGCAACGGGGAACCAGTGGGCCGTGCCGTAAATGAACAGCAGCCGGCCGCCGAAGATCACTGTCCAGAACGCGGCGTAGCCGAACCCGGCTCGGCTGAACGCCCGGTCGCGCGCGCCCTTCCGGCCCTTGACCGGGCCGTAACCGACGGACAGAAACAGGTGGGCGGCCAGGCCCAGCAGCACGCCTACGCCGACGCCGACGGCCTGGAGAGCCAGATCGTGACTGCCGGTGGGGATGCTGCTCAGGAACAACGGGCAGATCAGGGCGGCGGTGAGCAGCGGGCGCAGCACGCGGAACCAGCTGATCTTCCGGCGGCCGAGGTCAGCCTCCAGCACCACCCCGAGCACGGTCAGGTTGAGAATCCAGACACTGGCGGGCATCGACGTCTCCTTCAGGTAGGAACTTGAGACGTCTTCCAGCCTCCGGATCTGAGCCCTCGGGCACATCGGGTGACAGGTGGATCATCGGATGGAGACGGGTGGAGAGCAGGCGATGGTCTCCACCCCCGGCGGCGAGCACCAGCGCGGGAAAGTGGGGGTCCAGGGGGCTGTTCCCTCGGACGATGTCAGTCAGCTGACGGTCAGGCGGAGGTCCAGGGTCTTGTCGCAGCGTTCGGCGACCTCGGCGTCGTGGGTGGCCATGACCAGGGCGGCGCCCCGGCCGGTGATGCCGAGCATGCGGTCCAGGACGACGGTCCGCGCGGCCAGGTCCAGCTCGGCGGTGGGCTCGTCGGCGACCAGCAGCTTGGGCCGCCGGGCCAGCGCGCGGGCCACCGCGACCCGCTGCTGCTGGCCACCGGACAGCTCCTCCACGATCTGGCCCGCGTGCGGGCCGAGGCCCAGCTCCTCCAGGGCGGCGGCCGCGGCCTCCTGGGCCTCCGCCGCGGGCAGCCCGCCCGCCCGCACCGCGACCTCGATGTTCTCGGCCGCGGTCAGCAGGGAGACCAGGCCGTAACCCTGGAGCACCATGGACACCCCGGGCCAGGGCGCCCGGGTCCCGGTGCGCCGTTCCCCGTCCACGTACACCTCGCCGGCCGTGGGCGCGGCGAGCCCGGACAAGATGGCCAGCAGGCTGGTCTTGCCGGACCCCGAAGGCCCGATGACGGCCAGGCTGCCCCCTTCGGGCACGTACACGTCCACGCCGTCCAGGATGAGCTGGCCCTCCCGTTCGTACCGGATTCCGCGGGCCTCAAGCACGTCCGTCCCCCTCCAGGTTGGCCCGGTGCAACGACACCCCGTCCGGGGTCGGGACCGCCTGGACCAGCGTGCCCGGGGGCAGCGTGGTCTCCAGCACCTCCATGGGCAACTGGACCGAGCCGTCCTTGGACACGACCAGGTAGTCCTGGCCCGCCTGGCCCTCGGCCCCCACCCGCCCGTCGCGGATGGTCACCGTACGGTGCAGCGAGTTGCCCACCACCGGGTCGTGGGTCACCATCACCACGGTGGTTCCTTCGGTCTCATTGGCCGCCCGGATCAGGTCGAGGACCGTGCTGGCCGAACCGCGGTCGAGCTGGCTGGTCGGCTCGTCGGCCAGCAGTAGCTGGGGCCGGTTGGCCAGGGCCACCGCCACGGCCAGCCGCTGCTGCTCGCCGCCGGAGAGCCGGCCCGCCCGGCGGTGGGCCATCCGGGCCAGGCCCATGGCGTCCAGCAGTTCCGCGGTCCGGCGGCGGCTGGCCGCCCGTCCCGGGTGGGCGGGCCGCTGCGCGAACATGACGTTGCCGGCGGCGGTCTCGTTGGCCAGCAGGTTGCGCCCGGGGTTCTGCAGGACCACGCCCACGTCGTGCAGGCGCAGGGCCGCGGCCGACCGGCGGTTCAGGTCGTTGACCCGGCGGCCGCACACCTCGACCCGGCCCGCGGTCGGCCTGAGCAGCCCGGCCAGCAGCCACAGCAGGGTGGACTTGCCCGCGCCGGACGGCCCGAGCAGGGCCACGGTGTCGCCGGCCGAGACGGTCAGGTCGATGCCCCGCAGCGCGGTCACCTCCTGGCCGGGGGTGCCGTAGACCTGGACCAGGCCATCGCACTGCACCACTCGTTCGGATGCCACGGTCGCGCTCATGTGGGTGTCTCCCGCAGCTGGTCGAGATTGACCCCGCGGATGAGGGTGCTGCTGGCCACTGCGGCCGCGATCGTCAGCACCGCGACCGCCACGACCAGCATCACCACCAGCGGGAGAACCGGGGGCACATAGGACATCACCGCCGCGGGCGGCGCGGTGAGGAACTCGGGCACGCTCCGCAACGTCACCACGGCCGCGACCGCGCCGATGATCACGCCGACCACGGTGCCGAACCCGAGCAGCAGGGCCAGCTCGGCCCGCACCGCCCGGCGCAGCGTACGGAACGGCACGCCCGAGGCCGACAGGGCGGCGTACTCGTACCGGCGGCGCCGGGCCGACAGGTACAGGTCGAGGATGGCCGCCCCCGCCGCCAGCAGGGTGGCGGCGGCCGCGTCGGCCAGGAACAGCACGCTCGACAGCGCGGGCCCCTGCCGGGCGAAGGTCGCGGCCAGCTGGTCGGTGCTGCTGGAGCTGAGGATGCTGACTCCGGCGGCCTGCAGCCGGTTCTCGATGGCGTGCTGCCCGCCACCGGCCAGCCACACCTGCTGGACGGTGGTGGGGGACGTGGTCAGGCCGGCCGCCAGTTCGGCGTAGCGGCGGTCCACGATCACCCCGTTGGCCGGTGCCCCCGGCACCGCGGCCGCGGCCGCGATCACCTTCAGGCCCAGCGCGCTGCCGTCCAGCCCGGCCCCGGTGGCCTGGGTCTGGCCCGGGCTGATCAGGGCCGACGACACCACGGCGGGCAGCGGGTAGGGGCGGTTGACCGAGGTCAGCACGGCGTCCTGGTAGGCCCGGCTGTTGAACGACCAGCTGAGCCCGCCGCTACCCGGCAGGATCGAGTCCGGCGGGTCGTCCTGATGCCCGGGCCGCCAGTGGCTGGCGCTGGTCAGGGCTGTGTGCGGACCCGCGGTGACCCAGTGACCACCCTGGTACTCCTGCATCCCGGTGATCACGATCGTCCCGGTGACCGGGGCGCCCAGTTCGCTGGAGGGCGGGCCGAGGTCCAGATCCTGCAGCACGCACGGGCACCCCACCAGCTGCCCGGTCAGAGTGACCGCGCCCTTGGCGGGCACTGCGCCCAGGCTGACCGGTGAGGACCCGGTCGTGACGTCCGCTGACAGCGTGGAGCCCGCCGGGTTCACCTTCTGGGCCCGGAGGCTGATCCGGAATGCGGAACCGTTCAGCACGACCGGGGCCGGGGCCGGCGGGGCGAGCCGGGTGGCCAGGTCCTTCAGCGACGGCTGGCCGGGCCGGGAGGTCCAGGTCGCGACCTGGGCGAACTGCTGCGGGTCCACGGCCAGCACGGTCAG
>DATDIH010000135.1:0-3481 GCA_036521155.1 Streptosporangiaceae bacterium | reverse complement strand
CGGGTCACGGCCGCCGGCCGGCGCGCAGCTCCACGTCCCCGGGATCAGCCCGTTCACCACGCCCAACGGGAGCTTCTACCGGGTGGACACCGCACTCAGCCTGCCCCAGGTCCCGCCGGAGACGTGGCACCTCCGGGTGCACGGCATGGTCGAGCGGGAGCTGGACATCACTTTCGACCAGCTGCTGAAGCGGCCGCTCACCGAGGCCGACATCACCCTGGCCTGCGTGTCCAACCAGGTCGGCGGTCCGTACGTGGGCAATGCCCGGTGGCTTGGCGCCAGCCTGGCCGCCCTGCTGCGGGAGGCCGGTGTCAAGCGGGGCGCCGACCAGATCCTCAGCACCTCGGCCGACGGCTGGACATGCGGCACCCCGATCCAGACCGTCATGGACGGCCGGGACGCGCTGCTGGCGGTGGGGATGAACGGGCAGCCGCTCCCGGTCGCGCACGGCTTCCCGGCCCGGATGATGGTCCCCGGCCTGTACGGCTACGTGTCCGCCACCAAGTGGGTGGTCGACCTGGAGATCACCACGTTCGCGCAGAAGTCCTACTGGGTGCAGCGCGGCTACTCCACCCGCGGCCCGATCAAGACCGAATCGCGGATCGACGTGCCCCGGCCGCTGGCCCAGGTCAAGGCGGGGCGCACCGCTGTGGCGGGCGTCGCCTGGGCCCCGCACCGCGGCATCGACGGGGTCCAGGTCCGGGCGGACAACGGGCCGTGGAACCAGGCCCGGCTGGCGCCCGTGCCGGGCATCGACACGTGGCGGCAGTGGGTGTGGGAGTGGGACGCCCCGCACGGGCTGCACACGCTCGCGGTCCGGGCCACCGACGGTACTCACGCCACGCAGCCCTCCCGCCGGGTGCCCATCTTCCCCAACGGCGCCACCGGCTGGGACACGGTCACCGTGACCGTGACGTAGCGCCCGGCGCCTGTCCCACCCGGGATGTTCACCAATCCACAATGAAAGAGGAATCAGACAATGAAGTACAAGGTCCCTGCTATCGCCGTCATCTCCGCCGGTCTCGCGTTCGGTGCCGCCGCGTGCGGCTCCAGCGGCACCTCGGCGAGCTCAGGATCACCCGCCCCGTCCTCGTCGTCGTCCTCCGCCATGCCCACCCAGTCCGCGCAGACCGCGTCGAAGCCGTTCGGCCCGGCCTGCTCGGCGGTCCCGTCCTCCGGGGCCGGCAGTTTCTCGGGCATGTCGACCGCCCCGGTGGCCACCGCGGCGTCGAACAACCCGGCGCTGTCCACCCTGGTCACCGCGGTCAAGAAGGCCAGCCTGGTGGACACGCTCAACTCGGCCAAGGGCATCACGGTGTTCGCACCGGCCAACAGCGCGTTCGCCAAGATCCCGTCCGCCACGCTGAGCAAGGTGCTGGGCAACAAGGCCGAGCTGACCAAGATCCTGACCTACCACGTGGTGGGCTCGACGGTTACGACCGGCGACTTCGCCTCGGGGATGTCGGCGAAGACCCTCGAGGGCGGCTCGGTGACGCTGGCCAAGATGGGTTCCACCTACACCGTCAACGGCGCCAAGGTGGTCTGCGGTGGCGTGACCACCGCCAACGCCACTGTCTACATCATCGGTTCCGTGCTCATGCCGAAGTCCTGACTCGGCTGAGCCATTGCGGGGCCGCGCCCAGGGGGCGCGGCCCCGCACCATGGGCGTGGTGCGCGGGCTGGCCGGCCCACCCGCGACGGCCGGCCCGGTTAGCTCTGCTGGGCGAAGTCCCTGGTGCGGATGGCGACCAGCGAGATCACGGCGGACACCAGGGCGATGATGGCCGCGACCAGCAAGATGCGGTTCAGGCCGGTGGTGAACGCAGCCCGCGTGATCGTGGCCACCGTCCCGCGGAGCTGCGGAGGCAGTTTCGCGATCACCTGGCCGATCTCGCCGGACTGCACGGCCGAGGCGATCCTCGGGCCCTGGTGGGACAGAGGCGGCACCGCGGCGATCCGGGCCCGGACCTCATCGGCCACCTTGTTGGAGAACAGCGTGCCCAGCAGGGCGATGCCGGTAGCAATCCCGACCTGCCGGAATGTTGAGTTGATCCCGGACGCCATGCCGGCCTGCTGCGGCCGCACCACGCCGACCGCGGTCGAGGCGAGGGGCGGGTTGACCAGGCCGACGCCGAGCCCGCCCACGATCATCCCCGGGATCAGGTGGGTCCAGCCCGACCCGGCGTTGAGCCCGCGCATCAGCAGCAGGCCCACCCCGACCAGGAGGAGCCCAGGCCCGATGAGCCAGCGGATCGGCACCTTGGATGTCAGGCGGCCCGCCACCGTGGCGCTGACCAGGATGGCGCCGGACAGGAACATGACCCGCACGCCGGTGCCGAGCGGCGAGTACCCGAGGATGTCCTGCACGTACAGCACGATGTAGAGCAGCATCGCGAAGATCGACGCGCTCAGCCCGAAGGCCGCCACACTGCCGCCGGTGAACGTCGGCAGGCGGAACAGGCTGAGGTCGAACATGGGGTGCGCTATCCGCCGCTCGACCAGGATGAAGGCCACCAGCAGGACAGCTGCGGCCACCAGGCAGCCCAGCACCAGGCTGTCGGTGAATGACCGCTGGTTGGACTCGATCAGCCCGTAGACCAGGAACGACAGTGCCGCGGTGAACAGCACGAAGCCTGCCCAGTCGGGCCGGCTGGCCGTCGGCGCGCGGGACTCCGAGACTCTCAGCACCGAGATGACCACGGCGATCACGCCGATCGGGGCGTTCACGAAGAAGATCCACCGCCAGGACAGGCCGGAGGTCAGCAGGCCGCCGAGCAGCGGGCCGATCGCCACCGCCAGGCCGGTCACCGCGCCCCAGACCCCGAACGCCGTGCCGCGGTCCCGGCCGCGGAACGCGTCCGCGAGCAGGGCGAGCGAGACCGCGAACATGATCGCCCCGCCCACGCCCTGCAGCCCGCGGGAGAGCTGGAGCATCAGCGTGGAGGTCGCGAAGCCGCACAGGACCGAGGCGCCGGTGAACACCACCAGGCCGATCAGGTACAGCAGGCGCCGGCCGTACATGTCGGCCAGGCTGCCCGCGGTGAGCAGGAACGCGGCCAGGGTCAGCGCGTAGGCGTCCACCACCCACTGCAGGTCGGAGAAGCTGGAGTGCAGCGCGCGCTGAATGTCCGGCAGCGCGACGTTCACGATCGTGATGTCCAGCAGCAGCATGAAGGTGCCGAGGCACACCGCGACCAGCGTCCACCACTTGTTCCCGCGTTGCGCGGTGTCCCCGCCGCCCGGGCCTGGCGGGGTACGCCGGCCCTGCTCCTGGCCGGACAGGTCAGCGTGAGCGTCGGTCACGAACGCTCCCCCGGGGTTGGTGACGCATCAGGGCTGCTTAAAGGTTAGGCGCAGGCCGCTGCCCACGATACGGGCGGCCTCACATCCATGGTTTCGCGGGTCGGGGCCGGACCGGTTGCCGGACGTAATGATCTGGGCTGATCCCCGGCCGCCCTGCGCGAGAGTCCCGCGGGGGCCA
>DATDIH010000134.1:0-2488 GCA_036521155.1 Streptosporangiaceae bacterium | reverse complement strand
TCTACGACGTCGCCGTCCACCCCCTGCACATCGCCGACGACACCGTCCTGATCTTCGTCAGCGGCCTCATCATCGCCACCCTCGCCCTCCTCGCCGACCTCATCGTCCGCTCCCGCAGCGACACCTAGCCGCCCGGGCCGCACGGGGCTGGCCCGGACGCCGGGGAACGCCCGCCGTTCGCGGCGTTAGACACGCCGCCACCGGGGTACCCGCCAGACGGCCATCAGGGATCGCCGGGGCTGGCCCGGGACCGGTGGCCAGGACAGCGGAGGAGCCATGACCTCAACGACGAGGGGGCGGCGGGGCTGGGGCCGCCCAGGGCCACGGAAGGCAGCCGCGCTGCTCGGATCGGCCGCGCTGCTGGCCGGCACGGCGGTGCTGCCTGCGGCCCAGGCCGCCAGTGCGGCCGCGGTGACGGCGCCGCCCTACAGTTGCGCCCCCAACGGCCCCGCAGGCAACCAGACCGTGTACGGGACGTTCGGTGACGCCAGCGTGCTGGGCTGGGCCGGGAACCATCAGGGCGTGCCCGCCTGCCTGGGCGGGAGTTTCTTCGTGATCAGCGGTGGCCAGCCGGGCAGCGGCTCGGCCACGCCGGTCACCGGCACCACCTACGGGTACGGCGTCTACGACGACAGCGCGACCACCTGGGCCAACGCCGACGGGTACCTGCCCGCCCTGGTGACCACGTTCCACCGGGACGGTGCCCGCATCTCGATCACGAACTTCGGCGACAAGATCAGCGTCGGCGGCCACGCCTATGTCGCGATCTACAGCCGGGTTCAGGTCAGCAACCCGACCGGTCAGGCGGTCACCATCGACCCCCAGGCCTCCGCCGGGCTCACCCCCCTCAGTTCAGCCAGCGACACGGTGCCCGCGCACGGCACCGTGAACCACGACTACGTCGTGGCCGCGGACCGGTTCGGCGGCAGCTACGCCTGGCCCTCGGCGTCGGCGCTGGCGGCCGCGGGCGGCTACGACCAGCACTTCGCGCACATGCGGGCCTACTGGAACCAGCAGCTGGCCGGCATCGCCCAGATCGTCAGCCTGCCGGACGCCAGCCTGGCCGACGCGTACCGCACCGGGTTCATCTACACCCAGATCATCAGGTCCGGCAACCAGCTGCGGACCGGCGCCAACGGCTACGACACCGAGTTCAGCCACGACGTCATCGGGATCCTGGCCAACCTGTTCACCCAGGGCTACACCAGCGGCGCGCACGCGCTGCTGGACCGGGCCCGGTACGTGATCGGCAGCCAGACCCAGTACGACGACGGGGTGTGGACCTACCCGTGGGTCTGGGCCCTCTACCTGCTCAAGACCGGCGACCTGAGCTTCGTGAAGGCCAACTTCGCCACCCAGGGGCCGGCCGGCAAGACCGAGCCGAGCATCGAGGACACCGCGCACCTGATCGCCGCGGACCGGACCGGGCCCGGCGGGATCATGGAGGAAACCAACGACATCGACGCCAACGGGTACTGGACCATCGACAACTACACCGCGCTGACCGGCCTGGCCACGTACGAGTGGCTGGCCAAGAAGGTCGGCAACACGGCCGAGGCGACGTGGGCCGCCGGGCAGTACGCCAGCCTGCTCGCGGCGGTGAACAAGACCCTGAACGCGACGATCTCGGCCGGCCACCTGAACTACCTGCCGTGCTCGATGATCGAGCCGAACACGGACAACCGGTGCTCCAACGCCGAGGACGCCAACTGGGCGGCACCGTTCCTGTTCGGCCGGTGGGCGTGGGATGGCTACCTGTTCGGCGCCCCGCTCAGCGGGCCGGGCGTCAGCCTGATCGACGCCACCTACGACTACGGCTTCGGCCGGCTGGCCGGGAAGCTGCCGCCTGACACGTTCGGCGGCTATCCCACGCAGTACTACAGCACCGCCTACAACGCCGGCTACGGGGAATGGGGCCTGGCCAGCGCGGATCACCGGGACCAGGGCATCCTCAGCTACGAGTTCATGATCTCGAACGGGCAGAGCGGCCCGTACTCGTGGTGGGAAAGCCAGCAGTTCCCCAACCCGGGCTCGCCCTGGACCGGGACCCACCCGGAGGCGGGCAACGGCTCCTCGCCGCACGCCTGGGGCATGGCCAACGCCAACATGGTGCTGCTGGACTCGATCGCCGCGCAGCGGTCCGACGGTGACCTGGTCGTCGGCCGCGGGGTGCCCGGCTCCTGGCTCAGCGGCGGGCAGCCCATCCAGCTGGCCAACTTCCCGACCACGGGCGGGCACCACCTGGGGCTGACCATCCAGGGGCACGGCAGCTCGGTCACGCTGAGCCTGACCGGGCAGCCGCCGGCCGGGCCGGTGCTGTTCCAGCTGCCCGCGTTCGTGAACAACATCGCCTCGGCCAGCGCGGGCACGGTGGACCAGCAGACGGGCACCGTGACCCTCTCCCCCACCACGCACTCGGTGACCGTGCAGCTCAAGCACCCGGCCAGCTGACCATTCGGCGCGCGGCGGCCCGGAAGCCGGGCCGCCG